>JAUMYR010000001.1:90329-99608 GCA_030528545.1 Propionibacteriaceae bacterium | reverse complement strand
GGGGACGACCGTTCCCTGCTCGGCAGCGCCGTGGAGTCGGTCCGCCGGGGCGCCATGATGATGGTGGTGGCCACGCGAAGCTCCGAACTCGCCGAGGTCTCGGCTTCCCGCTCGACCCTGCTGCTGCCGGCCCAGACCCATGACGCGACAGCCGCCGCGGTGGTCGCCCTCGCGCACCTGCATCGGCTGGGACTCGGCCCGCTGGTGGTGGCGGATCAGGTAGCGGACGCGGCCGACCGGGTCGCCGAGAGCTGCTCCCCGCTGCGCGACCTGTCCACCAACCCGGCCAAGGAGATGGCCTTGGCTATGGCCGACGATCTGCCCCTGATCTGGGGTGCGACCGTGCTCGCCGCGCGGGCCAGCCGCCGGGTCGCCGAGGCCGTCCGCGCCGTCAGCGGACGCAGCGCGCTCGCCGTGGACGCGGACGACCTGCTGTCGCTGTTCGCGGGCTTAGAGCGCAAAGATACCTTCGCCGACCCCTTCGATGACCCCGCACAGAGTAGCTATCCGGCTCTGGTGGTGCTTGAGGACGGCGGCAGCCCCGCAGTGGTGCGTCACACCCAGATCGACGTGACCGCTCAGGCGAACGCCCTCGGACTGCGGGTGCACACCGTCAGCGCGGGCGAAACAGACCCACCGGGCACCGATGTCGACCGCTACGTGACCTTGCTCCAGCATGGCCTCTATGGCGCCGCCTACCTTGGGATCGGTCTCGGACGTCCCTACCCACCGCGGTGAGGACGTCCAGCGCCGGGTCCGGCGGCCGCGCCGCGTGGGGCAATAGACTCCAATGTCGTCTCCGGTAGGAAATGAGGAGGATCCGGTGAGGGTTGTGGTGCTCAACGGGGTCAATCTGGGCAGGCTCGGGGTTCGCCAGCCGGGTATCTACGGCGGGCTCAGCCACTCGGCTCTGGCCGACCACCTCGTCGAGACCGGGCGGGGGCTCGGCCTGGAGGTGGAGGTTCGTCAGAGCGATTCCGAGGCGGAGTACGTCGGCTGGCTGCACCAGGCGGCGGAGGAGGGGTGCGCCGTGGTCGTCAACCCCGGAGCGTGGACCCACTACTCGATCGCGATCGCCGACGCGGTGGTCCAGGTCAAACTGGCGGTCGAGGTGCACATCTCGAATATCCACGCCCGGGAGGAGTTCCGCCGCCACTCGGTGATCTCTCCCTATGTGCGCGGCACCATCGCCGGGTTAGGGACCGCAGGCTACGACCTGGCGCTCGCATACCTCGCGAGCGTCGCTGAGTAGGGCGAGCGGGGCTCGAACCCGCGACCCAAGGATTATGAGTCCTCTGCTCTAACCGGCTGAGCTATCGCCCCAGCGGCAGCAAGCCTAGCGTGTTTCGTCGAGAAGACGCTCAATTTGGATGCCGACCCCGTCCGCGTCGTGATGCCCGATCACGGTGAACCCCGCACCCAGCAGCAACGGATGGGCGTTGGCGGGCACGAAGGCTGACCCGGCCAGCCGCAACATATCGATGTCATTTGGCATATCGCCAAAAGCGGCGACCTCATGGGGCGAGATCTCCCATTCGCGCAATAGCCCGGTCAGGGTGCTGGCCTTGGTGACCCCGCGGGCGCTCAGCTCCACCAGCCCGGAGCGCGACAGGAAGGAGAAAGTCGCCGTGAAACGGTCTTGGACGCATTCCGAGACCGCTCGGGCGAGCGGCTCGGTGCTGACCTCGGGGTGCCAGGCGAGGAGCTTCAGGGTTCCGTGCAGGGGCAGTTCCTCCAGCGGCGCCACGCTTGGAGCGGGGCCCCGGTCGGGATGACGGGAGTAGTGGGGTTCGTGGGCCCAGCCCCGTGCGTGTTCGATGGCGAAGGCCACCCCGGGCACGGCCGAACGCATGTCCGCGGCGACGCGGCGGATCATCTCCGGGTCGAGGTGGTGTTCGGCGACGATATGGCCCTCCTGCTGGACGCAGGCACCATTGCTGGCGATAATCACCGGTTCCAGGTCGAGCAGCGGCCGTAGCGGGCTGAGCCATCTCAGCGGCCGCCCGGTGGCCACCACGAAACGCAGGCCACGGCTCAGGGCGCGGCGGGCCGCGGCCAGGTTGACCGGAGAGAGCCGGGAATCCTCACCCAGGAAGGTGCCGTCCAGATCGGTCACGATGAGCCGCACAGCCATGGATCACAGCTTCCGGTTGGGCGTGGGTGAGCCCTGGCCCGGTGATTCGCCCGAGGGTTCTGGGGAGACCATCTTGGGGCTGTGGCTCGGCGGAGAGGCCGAAGCCATGTCGGGGCTGGAACTCGCCGTGGACGGGGACCCGGAATCGGCCCCACCCGAACCCTCGCCCTGGGTTGGCAGCGGAGGCGGGGGGCTCTGCATCGGCGCGTTCTGGAACAGCAGGATCGCGATGAGGATCGCCAGGGCCGCCAGCAGGATCATCAGCAACCATGAGGTCAGCATGGTCACCCAGCCGGCGCGGTCAGCGCGACCGGGCCAGGGAAGAGGCCAGAGCCGGTGGGTGCCCGGGTGGGTCCTGTCGATCCAGTGCAGCTGGAAATCTGGGCCGGCCGGCTCGCTGAGCGGGGGAGCGGTGGTTAGGTCGATGGCGGTGAGGATGCGTTCGGCCTCCCTCGCCGCAGCGATCGTGCCGTCATAGGCCAGGGCCGCCCAGGGGGCCAGGGGCACCTCGGCCCCGGCCGAGGGATCGTCCTCCTCGCCGCGGAACCGGTGGCTGAGGCGTCCCTCGTCTTGGCCCTGACCACCGCGGGCGATCACCGTGTCGATGTGCAATTTGTTGATCTCGCCCGAGAACCGGGCCCTCGCGGCGGCATCGGAGGACGCACCCTCGGAGGTCATGATGAGCATCACGGTCTCCTCGGTGCCTTCCTCGTGGGCGGCGAAGGCCACCCCGGCGGGGGTTGCGGTCAGTCTCGCGTCCAGCCAGAAGTCGCCCACCTTGGCTGGGTCGCTCGGCAGGAGCGGGGCAAGCTGGGCTGGTGTGTCTGCTGCTGGGGTCTGGCTCATCGCAGTCAATGACACCACATCGCGCGCAGTTTCGCCCATTGCCATGCGGGACCTGCTTGCCTGGCGCGGTATCGTGTCGCCTGACACCGAGTGCAGGAGACCTGGATAGTGAGCGAACCAATAACTCAACCCGCGGCGTTGAGCACCTCAGAAGCGGCGACGCTGCTGGGCGAGGCCATTGCTCAGGTGCAGCGGATCATCGTCGGTCAGGAGCACATGGTCGAGCAACTCATGGTGGCGCTGCTGGCGAAGGGACATTGCCTGCTCGAAGGCGTGCCCGGCGTGGCGAAGACCCTGGCGGTGCGGTCCTTCGCGACCGTGGTCGGTGGAGAGTTCGCCCGCATCCAGTTCACCCCGGATCTGGTCCCGAGCGACATCGTCGGCACCAGGATCTACTCGGCGCGAAGCGAGAGCTTCGAGATCGAACTCGGGCCGGTCTTCGTCAACTTCGTCCTCGCCGACGAGATCAACCGGGCTCCCGCCAAGGTGCAGTCGGCGATGCTGGAGATCATGGCGGAGAAGCAGGTCTCGATCGGCGGTAAGACCTACCCGGCGAAGAAACCGTTCATCGTGATCGCTACCCAGAACCCGGTGGAGTCCGAAGGCGTCTACCCGCTGCCGGAGGCCCAGCGCGACCGCTTCTTGCTCAAGGTGGACGTGCCCTACCCGCGCGGCAACGAGGAGTTCGAGATCCTGCGCCGGATGAGCGTCACCCCACCAACCGCATCCCCGGTCCTCGACACCGCTCTGGTCATGCAATTGCAGGACATGGCCAGCAATGTCTTCGTTCACAACCTCGTGGCCGAGTACATCGTCCGGCTGGTGCTGGCGACGCGCACCCCCGGAGATTTCGGGATGCCAGACCTGACCTCGGTGATCCAGATCGGCTGTTCCCCGCGCGCGACCCTCGGCCTGGTGGCCGCCGCCCGCGCCCTAGCGCTCATCCACGGGCGGGACTATGTGCTGCCGACCGATGTGCAGGCGGTGGCGCGTGACGTGATGAGCCATCGCCTGGTCCTCGGTTTCGACGCTGTCGCCGACAACATTGAGCCCAGGCACGTGGTGGAACGGATTCTCGCGATGGTGCCTCCGCCGACCCCGGTGTGGACTCAGCAGCAGCGGGAGACGGCCCACGCCCAGCACCGCCACCAGCCGGAGTTCCAGAGTTAACCGATGAGCTACCCGCCACCTCAGGGACCCGGGTTGCCGGAGCCGAGACAGGACGTCGGAGTCGCCCGCACCGTGCTCAGGGAGCCGACGGGCCCGAGCCTGCCGCTGAACAAGCTCGCTCCCGAGGCGGCCCTGCGCCGACTAGAACTGACGATCGTGCGGCGCCTGGAGGGTTTCCTGCACGGAGACCACCTCGGCCTGCTGCCGGGCCCCGGATCCGACACCAACGACGCCCGCCCCTACGTTCCGGGGCAGGACGACGTGCGCCGCATGGACTGGGCCGTCACCGCCCGCACTACCGTCCCCCACGTGCGCGACACCATGGCCGACCGGGAACTTGAGGTGTGGGCGCTGCTTGACGTGACCCCGTCGATGAACTGGGGCACCGAGGGGGTTACCAAACGAGACCTGGGCATCGCGGCGATCGCCACGATCGGTTTCCTCAGCCAGAAGATGGGGGACCGCTTCGGCGGCATGCTCATGCGCCAGGACAGCATCAAAAGGCTCCCCGCCCGCTCCGGCCGCACCGCCTTGTATGGCTTGCTGCGCAGAATGCTGACCGAGCCGATCGTCCCCGATCGGGCCCCCGGATCAAACACGCTCGCAGGCGGCATCGAACAGCTCACCCGCACGCAGCGCCGCCGGGGCATGCGCGTTGTGGTCAGCGACTTCCTGACCCCGGGAGAATCGGAGCTGGACCCGAACGTGCCACCGGAGTGGGAGCGCCCGCTGCGCAGGCTAGCGGTGCGTAACCAGGTGCTGTGCATTGAGGTCGTGGATGCCCACGAGATCGATTTCCCCGATATGGGGGAGTTGCTGATCCGCGACCCGGAAACCGATTTCGCGCGTTTCGTCAACACCGCCGATGCCGGGGCCAGAGAACGCATGAACGCCGCCACCCGCGCCCAGCGAGAACGCATCCGGGTCGCGATGCGTCGGGCGGGGGTGGGGCACATCCAACTGCGCACCGACCGGGACTGGGTACACGACATCGCCAGGTTCGTGCTGGCCTATCGGCGGGTGGCCAGCATGCTGCACGCGCCGCCTCAAGGAGTGTCACGATGATCCCGGAGTTCTTGACCCCGGTCCGGCTGTGGGCGCTGCTGGCTTTGCCGGTGCTGATCGTGGCTTATCTCCTGGCGCTAAGGTTCAGCTCTCGCAAGGGCATCCGGTTCACCAACACCGGAGTGCTGGGCGCGGTGGTTCCCCGCCAGCCGCGCTGGGTGCGCCACCTCGCGGTCGCGATGTCGCTGTGCTCACTGGCCGCCCTGACCTTGGCCTGGGCCCAACCGCTAGGGATCGATAAGGTCCCGAGGGAGCGTGCCACCGTTGTCATGATCGTCGACACCTCCCGGTCCATGGCCGCGACGGATGTTTCGCCCGACCGGCTGGGGGCCGCCAAGGAAGCGGCCGCGGCCTTCCTGACCCAGCTCCCGGAGGGCTACAACGTGGGCGTGGTGGAACTGGCCGGTTCGTCCGCAATCAGGGTTCCGCCGACCACCGACCGGGGCGTCACCGAGCGCGCTATCGCCGCGCTTCAGCTCGCCGACGGGACGGCTATCGGCAGCGCGCTCGAACTCGCTCTGAAGGCCGCGAGTCTCGCTCCCGGCGCCCAGGACGAGGAGAAACCGGCTCCCGCCATGATCGTGTTGCTCAGCGATGGGTCCAATACCGAAGGGCCGAGCCCAGACAACGCGGTCGCCATCGCGGCCCAGCGCAAGATCCCGGTGTTCACCATCGCCTATGGCACCGACAACGGGTGGGTTGACCTGGACGGGAAACGGGAACGGGTCGCACCGAACCGGGACCTGCTGGGCCAGATCGCGAAGCGCACGGGCGGAGAGGCCCTCGACGCCGGATCGGCTGACCGGCTGAAGGACGCCTACCGTGAGATCGGATCGTCCATTGGCTATGAGGAGGTCAAGAAGCCGGTGACGGCCAATTATGCGTTTGGCGCTCTCGGTTTCGCGATCGTGGCGGCGCTGGGCGCGGTGATGATGGCGGCGAGGTGGCCCTGATGGATATGGAGTTCCTTCGCCCGGAACGGCTGTGGCTGCTGCTGATCGTCCCGGTGATCGGCGTCCTATTCGTGATC
Source organism: Propionibacteriaceae bacterium (assembly GCA_030528545.1). Next base: position 93,363 of record JAUMYR010000001.1, on the reverse strand, counting down.
CTGGCCAACCGGCGCAGTCTCCGTCCTGAGGCCAGGCCCAAGACCCGCCTGGACCGGGTCATCCCACGTGACGCGGCGTGGAAGCGCTACCTGTCGGTGACGCTGGCGCTGCTGAGCCTGGTATCACTGATCGTGGCCTACGCGATGCCAAAGGACTATGGCTATGAGCCTCGTGACCGGGCGACCGTGGTGGTGACCCTGGATGTGTCCATCTCCATGCGGGCGACCGATGTCGAACCTAGCCGCTGGGAGGCGGCCAGGCTCGCGGCGAAAGAGTTCGTCCAATCGCTGCCGCCCCGGTTCAACGTCGCCGTGGTGGCCTTCGCTGGAACCGCCCAGCTGGTGGCTCCGCCGACCGTCGACCGCGGCGCGGTGCTGCGGTCCATCGATGCGCTGGAACTAGAGCCCGCCACGGCGATCGGTGAGGGAATCTACGCCTCCCTGAGCGCGCTCAACCTGGTTCCCCCAGACCCCGATAATCCCGACGAATCGCCCCCCGCCGCGATTGTGCTGCTCAGCGACGGGTCGACCAACATCGGACGCGATTCCACGGGGGCCGCTCAGGCCGCGAAGCTGGAAGGGGTGCCGGTCTACACCATCGCCTATGGCACGGAGAGCGGCTACGTCGAAGAGAACGGTCGCCGCCAGCGGGTCCCGGTCAACCACGCCGAGATGGCGAGCGTGGCCCGGGAATCGGGCGGCAAGAAGTTCTCCGCCGAATCCTCCACCCAGCTCAAGGAGGTTTACGACGCGATCTCCCACGCGGTCGGCTACGAGCGGGTCTATATCGAGGTCACCGACCGCTATGCCGGGTTCGCGCTGCTGTTCGCGGTGCTCGCCGCTCTCGGTGTCATCTCCTTGGGGGCCAGATGGCCATAGCTGACAACCTGGCAGCGGTGCGGTCCCGGATCGCGGCGGCCTGCCTCAGCGCTGGCCGGGATCCTTCCAGCGTGCGGCTGCTGCCGATGAGTAAGACCCACCCCGTGGAGGCCCTGCTTGAGGCCAGGGAGGCTGGCGTCCGCCGCTTCGGTGAGACCCGGCCACAGGAACTCGCCGCGAAGGCCCGGGCCCTCGCCGGAACCGGCATCGAATGGGCCTTCGCCGGTCACCTACAGACCAACAAGGCCAAACTGGTCGCTGAGCACGCCGCCGAGTTCCAGGCGCTGGACTCGCTTCGGCTGGCCGCCGAACTGGACCGCCGCTGTCATGCCGCGGGCAGACAACTCGATGTGCTGATACAAGTCAATACCTCACGGGAACCGCAAAAGAATGGCATCGAACCGGCCACCGCGCTCGGTTTCGCCGCCGAACTGGAAGCCTTCGACGCGCTGCGGGTCCGGGGACTCATGACGATGGCCATCAACTCGGCCGATTCCGCCGAGGTGGCGGCCTGTTTCGACCGGCTCACCGAGGTGCGAGCCAGGCTGCGGGAAAAGACCGCTGGCGGCTGGGACGAATTGTCTATGGGCATGAGCGGCGACTTCGAAGTGGCCATCGCCCACGGCTCGACCTGTGTGCGGATCGGCACCGCGGTGTTCGGGACGCGGGTGGGCGCCTCATCGGCCCAGGTTTTCGATCTCCAGAGGGGGAAGACCATCCGCGGGGGTGAACCCCCACACCTGGGCGAGGAAGGACAGCTGGGCGAGCAGGCTGGAGCGGCGGTTATCCACCATCCGGAATCCGTGTCCCTCCCCGTCGAAGACCAATAGCGCGACCGGCAGTCCCTTGTCTCGCACCGCTTTGGCCATGGCCTCGGCCTGGGTGACCGGCACGACGAGGTCGTCGCGTCCTTGCAGGATCAGCATCGGGGTCGCCAGATTCTCGACATGATGGATGGGGGAGCGCTCCCGGTAGAGCCGACGCTGCTCCGGGTAGGGACCGACCAGCCCATCCAGGTAGCGGGACTCGAACTTGTGGGTGTCGGCGGCGAGGGCCTCGAGATCCCCGATGCCATAGCGGCTGATGCCAGCGGTGAACACCGAAGACGAAACCAGGCTCTGCAGCACCGTGTAGCCTCCTGCGCTTCCGCCGCTGATCCCCACCTTGCGCGGGTCGGCCACGCCGGTAGCGACCAAGTGTTCGACGGCTGCGAGGCAATCGGCGACATCGAGGACTCCCCACTGTCCCTTCAGCCGCTCCCGGTAGGCTCGTCCGAACCCGGCCGAACCCGAATAGTTGAGGTCCAAGACCGCGATACCGCGTCCGACCCAGAACTGGACCTCCAGATCGAGGATCGCCCGGGCCATGCCGGTCGGGCCGCCATGGCAGCGCACCAGCAGCGGGCAGGGTCCCTCCTCGCCGCTCACGGGGGAGTAGAGCAGGGCGTGTGTGGGCCCAGCCTGCCCGTCGAACCACAGGGAGCGGGGCAGGACCGGTTCGAAGCCGATCTCTGGCCCGGCGAGCGTGACCAGGCCATCGGCCTTGAGGCGGGCGAGCCGGGCGGGACGCCGCGGCGACAGCGCGATCAGATAGCCCTCATGGCCAGCGCAGGCGATCGACTCGATCTCTCCGGTGCCGAGGCCGAGACCGGCGATCTCTCCGGTGGTCAGATCGACGCGGACCAGGTCACCGAGCCCGTCGACGAAGCGCGTCGCGAGGAGAGTAGTCTCATCCAGCTGGGCATAGCCAGGCTCCTCCAGGGTCCACGGCGGAGAGCAGAAGTCGTGGTCGTCACGGAACCGGGTGCCGTCGTCGAGGGTCAGGTTCCAGTAGCCTTCGGCGTCGTCGATCCAGGCCAGGCGGCCGTCGGATAGGAAGAGCGGGTTCAGCGCCGAGACGCCCCCGCCGCCGGCGACCTTCACCGCGGGCTGGTCCAGGCCCGCGCGCCAGACCTCGCAGCTGTCCCAGGGCATGTCGGGATGGTTCCACTGGGTCCAGGCGACCTGGGAATCACGGTAGGCCGGCCGCCCGTAGAAGTCGGCGCCGGTGGCCAGTACCCGGGCAGCGTCGCCGTCGCCCGCGTGCAGGGGCAGCGCGACCAGCTCGGTCTGGGGTTCACCTTCACCGGCGTGGTCCTCTCGCACCGCGAGCAGCA
>JAUMYR010000001.1:41576-90229 GCA_030528545.1 Propionibacteriaceae bacterium | reverse complement strand
GAGACCGTCGGGGGCCATTCGCCAAAGTCCATGACCTATTCATACCCGATGGCCCCGATCTGGACCGGGAGCCTCGCTGGCCCGGACGCGGAAGGCCTCATCACAGCTAGCCAGCCCGGTGCGTCGCGGTGGCCTCCGGGGCCGCGGTAACGATCGCCTGCACCGTCCCGAGGGCCTGACGGCTCACATAGGACCGATCCTCGGCCCAGGCACCCGGGCGGGTGTGGCCTTCCGGTGCAGGGGTCCTGGGCGGCCCATCGCCTTGTCACCGGGCCGCAGGTGAGGCAGACTGGGGGCACAACGTTCCCGGCGTTGGGCTGCAAGGGAAGGCATGTCCATCGCATCGAGAGGAACACCATGAGGACAAGGCGTAACGGTTTGGATGCTGCGCCGATGACGCGCGGGGTCATCTTCGTTCACTCCGCGCCAGCCCCGCTGTGCCCTCATATCGAGTGGGCGATCGGGGCGGTCTTGGGCGCTGCCCGCCATATCGACTGGACGACGCAGACCGCGCAGCGGGGCACGCTGCGCGCGGAGCTGTCCTGGACCGGCAAGGCCGGGACCGGTGCTGAGGTCGCGAGCCGTCTTAAGGCGATGCAGCGGCTCAGGTTCGAGGTGACCGAGGAGGCGGCGCTCGGCTGCGAGGGCCGCCGCTACGCATATACCCCCACACTGGGGATGTTCGCCGCGACTATCGGCCTCCACGGAGAGATCGTCGTGCCCGAAGAGCGGCTGCGCCAAGCCCTGATCTCGGACGCTCTCGGTGAGCGGGAACTCACCGAGAGCGTGTCCGCGCTGCTCGGCACGGAGTGGGACGCCGAGCTAGACATTTTCCGGCATGCCTCCGAGGACGCCCCGGTGCGCTGGCTGCACCAGGTGGTCTGATGGGGCGCGGAGCGTCCTGTCAGAGCGGGATATTGGTGTGATCGCCGCGTTCGCCGTGATCGGCGGCCCGCAGGGCAGCGGCCAGCGCTGAGCGGGACCGCTGCGGGGTGATGATCTCGTCTACCACGCCGATCTCGACCGCCTTCTCCACGCCACCGGCGATCTGTTCGTGTTCCGCCGCGAGTTCGAGTTCGACCTGCTCCCGGGCCTCGTCGGGAACCAGGGCGAGTTTGCGGCGGTGCAGGATGCGGATCGCCGCCACGGGGCCCATGACCGCCACCTCGGCTCCCGGCCAGGCAAATACCCTGGTCGCGCCAAGAGAACGCGAGTTCATCGCGATATAGGCACCGCCATAGCTCTTGCGGGTCACGAGGGTGACGCGGGGGACGGTGGATTCGGCGAAGGCGTGCAACAGCTTGGCGCCCCGGCGAACCACCCCGTCCCATTCCTGGCCGACGCCGGGCAGATAGCCGGGGGTGTCAACCACCACGATGAGCGGAATACCGAAGGCATCGCACATCCGCACGAAGCGCGAGGTCTTCTCGGCGCTCAGGGAGTCGAGGCAGCCGCCGAGGCGCAGCGGGTTATTGGCCAGCATCCCGACGGTGCGCCCGCCCAGGCGTCCCAGCGCCACCGCCATATTGGGCGCCCATTTAGCGTGCAGTTCCACCATGGTTCCCTCATCGAATAGGCCCTCCATGAGCGGGTGCACGTCGTAGGCGCGTTTCTTGGCGTCCGGGAGCAGCGAGCCGAGGTCGGTGTCACTGACCTTTGATGCGATCTGCCCCTGCGCCGCGAGCAGGCCGACGATGCGGCGTCCCATCGCCATGGCGTCGGCCTCGGTGCCGGTCTGGACATGCACCACTCCGGAACGGCGCCCGTGAGTGTCTGGCCCGCCGAGGCGGAGCATATCGACGTCCTCTCCGGTGACCGAGCGAACCACCTCGGGACCGGTGACGAAGATCCGCCCGGCCTCGGAAGTCACGACGATGTCGGTGAGTGCGGGGCCATAGGCCGCGCCACCGGCACAGGGGCCGAGCACGATCGAGATCTGGGGAATCTTGCCAGAAGCCCTCGTCATAGCGAAGAAGATCTCGCCTACGGCCTGCAGACTGAGGACCCCTTCGGCCAGCCGGGCCCCACCGGAGTGCCAGATGCCCACGATAGGGATGCGGTCGGCCATGGCACGGCCATAGGCCTTCATGACCGCCTTGCACCCGGCGACGCCCATGGCCCCACCCATGACGGTCGCGTCCGAACAGAACGTGACTACCCGGCGTCCGCCGATGGTGCCGGTCGCGGCGAGATAGCCGGACTCGTCGAACTCGGTGATGAACTCAACCGAGCCCTCGTCAAGGAGCTGCCCGATGCGGGCGATGGGATTGCGGGGATCTAGCTCGCGGGGCAGTTTCTCCTTCATCTGGCTGCTCATGGAACTCCCTCACTGGCTGGCGTGTTCGTTGGTGAGGGCGACGGCGACGTTGTGTCCGCCGAAACCAAAAGAGTTATTGATCGCGGCGAGGTCTCCAGCGGGCAGGTCGCGCACCTGAGTGGCGATATCGATGCCCAGGCCGGGTTCCAGGTTGTCGATATTGATCGTGGGGGGCACCTTGCGGTGGTACAGCGCGAGCAGGGTGGCGAGGGTCTCCAACGCTCCGGCGCCGCCGAGCAGGTGTCCGGTCATCGACTTGGTGCCGTTGCAGATGGCTTCGGTGTTCTCGCCCAGCGCCAGCCGGATCGAACCCGCCTCGGTGGTATCGCCCTGGGGGGTGGAGGTGGCGTGGGCGTTCACGTGCTTGATGTCGCGGGCGCTCAGTCCGGATTCGCGCAGCGCTTTGACCATGGCCTGGCTCTGGCCGCGACCCTGCGGGTCCGGCTGGACTAGGTCGTGGCTGTCGGCGGTGATGCCCGCCCCGGCGAGGGTGCCATAAATACGCGCGCCACGGGCCTTGGCGTGTTCCAGGGTCTCGATGACCAGCATGGCCGCGCCCTCACCGAGCACGAAACCATCGCGGTCTTGATCCCAGGGACGCGAAGCCCTGGCAGGTTCACCGTTGCGGCGGCTCAGGGCTTGCATCTGCCCGAAAGCGGCGATGGGCAGCGGGTGGACCACCGACTCGCCTCCGCCCACCACCACGACGTCCGCCCGGCCGAGGGCGATCATGTCGCGGCCAAGGGAGATCGCCTCGTTGGAGGAGGCGCATGCCGAGACCGGAGTGTGGATGCCCGCGCGGGCACCGATCCGCAGACCGATGTTGGCCGCTGGGGCATTGGCCATGAGCATCGGGATGGTGAAGGGGCTCACCCTGCGCACGCCTTTGTCACGCAAGGCGTCCCAGTTACCGATGAGCGAGTGGAGACCGCCGATGCCGGTCGCGGCGCAGACGCCGAGCCGGTCGGGATCGACCGGGTTGTCCTCACCGAAACCGAACCCGGCGTCGGCCCAGGCCTCCAGTGCGGCGACCACCATCAGCTGGGTGGAGCGGTCGAGGCGCCGGGCCTCGACCCGGTCGAGGACACTCGTCGGCTCGACCGCCGCCAGCGCCGCGATCCTGGTGGGCAAGGGCTCGAACTCCGGTGAGGTCAGCTCGACGACGCCGCTGCGCCCGGCCAACAAGCCCTCCCACGTGGACGAGGCATCGCCACCGAGCGGGGTCGAGGCGCCGATACCGGTAATCACAACGGTCGTCATGCAAGCTCCAAAGTCTGAATCAAGGGGGTCTAGGTTCCGCGGCGCGCGGCGCGCCGGGAATCGTCCCGGCACGTCCGCGCCCGGGCTGGGTTAGATGGCGGCGCGCTCGATGAAAGCGACGGCGTCGCCGACGGTCCTGAGGTTCTTGGCGTCCTCGTCGGGGATCGAGATGGCGAACCGCTCCTCGCAGGCGTAGATGACCTCGACCATGCTGAGGGAGTCCACGCCCAGATCATCCACGAACGACTTGTCGAGCTGAACGTCTTCGACGGCGATGCCCGCGATGTCGTTGACGATCTCGGCAAGGTCGGAACGGATTTCTTCAGTGCTGGCCATAGTGGCCCTCCTTACTTGGGTGTGAGTGATTACGGCAGGACGACGACCTGGCCGGCGTAGACCAGCCCGGCGCCAAAGCCGATGATCAGCGCGGTCTGCCCGCTGTGAGCCTCGCCGGATTCGAGCAAGGCTTCGATCGCCAGCGGAATCGAGGCCGCTGACGAATTGCCCATGTGAACGATGTCGCGGGACACGACGACGCTCTCGGGCAGCTTGAGATGGCGCAACATCGAATCGGTGATCCGGTTGTTGGCCTGATGGGGAATGAAGACGTCTAGCTGATCCGGGGTGAGCCCGGCGGCCTCAATGGTCTCCTTGGTCTTGGCAGCGATGAAGGTGGTCGCCCACCGGAAGACCTTCTGCCCGTCCATGTGGATATAGGGCCTCGGCTCCGGGTTCTGATCCACATCGTTCCAGCTGTCGATCTGGATTACCTCGGCAGCCTGTGGTTCCGAGCCCCACACGACCGGCCCCATGGCCGGGGCCTCGCTCGGCCCGAAGACCGCGGCGCCAGCCCCGTCGGAGAAGAGGAAGGCGGTGGTGCGGTCCTGCATATTGGTCATGTGGGTCAGGGTCTCCACCCCGACCACCAGCACATAGGTGGCGCTTCCCGAACGGATCATGGACTCGGCCATCGCGGTGCCGTAGCAGAACCCGGCACAGGCGGCCGAGATATCGAAGGCCGCGGGGTGCGGGATGGCGAGCTCGGCGGCGAGATAGCACGCCAGCGAAGGAGTCTGCTGCAGGTGTGAGACGGTGGAGACAACAACCGCGCCGATCTGTTCTGGGGCGATACCGGAGCGCTCTAGAGCCTTCCTGGATGCCTCAACCGCCATGTAGAGCGGGGTCTCGCCCTCGCTGGCCCAGCGCCGTTCCTTGATCCCGGTGCGCTGCTGGATCCACTCGTCGGTCGAGTCGATCATCGTGCACATCTCAGCGTTGTCGACGATGCGGGACCCCCGGTAGCCGCCAACGCTCAGCATGCGGGCATAGGGATGGCCTGGGGAAGGGGTAGGCAGTGTCATATCAGTCCTCAAGGGAGAATTCGGGGGATGGGTGCAGGCGCACGATGGGCTGTCCGGGGTTGACCAGATCGCCGTCCTCGACCAGCCATTCGATGACCTCGCCGCCGTGCGGTGCGATGACCGGCATGGCCTCGCGAAGATTGTGGACCGCACCCACCCGGGTACCGGGGACCAGCGCGCTTCCGGGGTTCACCGCTTCGGCGTGGAACTGTCCCTTCCCTGGGGCGACCAGCATCCGCCAGCTTGGGGTGGCGGCCAGGTCTGTGGCGCCCGCCTCCGCGTGGGCGCAGACGAAGGCGCGGGCGTCCTCAAGCTGATCGGGGGTGTTGAGGCTAAACAGTTCCACACCCTTGAGGTTACGCTTGGCGATCCCGGTGAGGGTGCCAGCGGGCGGCAGTTCCAGCAGGCCGCTGACTCCGAGGTCGGCCATGGTCTGCATACACAGATCCCAGCGGACCGGGCTGGCGACCTGGCTGACCAGGCGCTCCAGGTAGTCGCGTCCCCGGCCAACGACGGCGCCATCGGCGTTGCTCAGCAGCATCATGCGCGGTGAGCGCGTCGAGACCGCGGTAGCGAGCTGGCGCAACTGGGCGACGGCGGGCTCCATGTGCACGGTGTGGAAGGCACCGGCGACGCTGAGCGGGATCAGGCGAGCCCTCCGCGGCGGGTTCTGGGCCAGAGCCGCCAGTTGCTCCACCGTCCCGCCCGCGACGATCTGGCCCCGGCCGTTGTTGTTGGCCGCGGTAAGACCGGCAGCTTCGATGGCGGCCAGCACCTCGGACTCTTCGCCGCCGATGACCGCGGTCATTGAGGTCGGCTGGGCCGCCGAGGCCTCGGCCATGAGGCGCCCCCGCTCCCGGACCAGCACCATGGCTGCCTCGGCGCTCAGGACGCCAGCACCGGCGGCCGCGGCGATCTCACCAACGCTGTGACCGGCGATCACGCCCACCTTGCCGTAGGCCTCGGAGGGGGAAACGAACAGCTCCAGGGCGGCCAGCATCGCCGAGGCCACCAGCAGCGGCTGGGTGATCGCGGTGTCTCGGATCTGCTCGGCGTCGGCCTCCGTGCCGTAATAGGCCAGGTCGATCCCGGCGACGGCGCTGAGCCAGTTGAGGCGATTGGCGAAGGTCTCGATCTCAAGCCATGGGGTCAGGAAGCCAGGCGTCTGGGCGCCTTGGCCAGGAGCAACGATTGCAAGCACATCACCACTGTCGCCTATTCCGCCGGGGAGGGGCGCCTCAAAAGGTCACGAAATTACAACGGCGAATGTTGTGGGATTCCCACAACGGCGGCCCGCCAGAGCCCAGCGGAGCTCCGGTTAGCCTGTGGTGTGCGCACAGTGGTCCATCGCAGCGGTGCCTCCCAGCGGCGGTGAGGCCGAGCAGTTTTCAGACTGGTGCACGATTAGCACGGCGGGTGGTAGGCTGATGTCCAGTGTCCCCAACCTGGGGTTGTCGTGACCGGCGGCGCCTCGCGACAGGAGCAATATGATCCGGTTCGACCATGTCAGCAAGCGTTACGCTGACGGGACGCTCGCGGTAGCGGACTTCAGCGTCGAGATCCCGTCCCACTCGGTGACCGTGCTGCTCGGCTCCTCGGGGTGCGGCAAGACCACACTGATGCGCATGGTCAACCGCATGGTCGATCCCTCATCGGGATCGGTGTGGATCGACGACGACGACGTCGCCGGGCTCGATCCGGTCAGCCTGAGGCGCCGGATCGGCTATGTCATGCAGGGTATCGGCCTGTTGCCTCACCGCACGATCGCCGACAACATCGCGACGGTGCCCCGCCTCCAGGGCCAGGATCGGGCCAGCGCGTCGCGCCGGGCGCTGGAACTGCTCGAGCTGGTCGGTCTGCCCAGTTCCGTGGCGACCCGTTATCCAGCCCAGCTATCGGGCGGCCAGCAGCAGCGGGTCGGGGTGGCCAGAGCGCTCGCGTCCAACCCCAACATTTTGCTGATGGATGAGCCCTTCGGGGCCGTGGATCCGGTAGTGCGCTCCGAGTTGCAGACCGAGTTGCTGCGGATCCAGGCAGAACTGGCCAAAACCATTCTGTTCGTCACCCACGACGTGGATGAGGCCTTCCTGCTCGGCGACGAGGTGCTGGTGCTTCGGCAGGGGGCCGAGATCGCCCAGCGCGGACGCCCGATCGATATCCTCAGCCATCCCGCCGATGACTTCGTCGATGCCTTCATAGGCGGCGATCGAAGGCGGATGCGGGTCGTCGAGCGCGACGGCGTTCAGGCCGTGGTGGACGCCACCGGGCGCGTCGCCGGTTTCGTCGCTGACGGGGTGCCACAGTGACCTGGGTGGTCAACAACCTCGGCCAGATCGCGGTGCTCGCCTGGAACCATGTGCTGCTGTCCCTACCGGCGATCGCGTTGAGCCTGCTGCTGTCGGTACCTCTGGGCTGGTGGGCCCACCGCCACCGGGCCGCTCGCGGGCTGGTGCTGAGCGGGTCCAGCGTCGCCTATGCGCTGCCCTCCCTGGCGTTATTCATCGTGCTTCCGGTGATGCTGGGAACCAGGATCCTCGACCCGGTCAATGTCATAGTCGCGATGACGATCTACGGCGCGGCCCTGCTGGTGCGCACCTGTGTGGAAGCTTTCGACGCGGTGCCCAGGGAGATCCGCGAGAACGCCACCGCGATGGGGCACAGCCTCACCCAGCGGTTCTGGCGCGTTGACTTGCCCTTGGCTGGGCCCGCCATCCTCGCCGGGCTCAGAGTGGTGAGCGCCTCCACGCTGTCTCTGGTCAGCGTCGGTGCGCTGATCGGCGTCCCTAGCCTGGGCTATTTCTTCACCAACGGCTATCTCCGCAACTTCAACATTGAGATCGTCGTGGGTATCGTCGCGACCCTCCTGCTCGCCGCGGCCTTCGATCTGGCCCTGGTGCTGGCCGGAAGGGTACTGCTGCCGTGGGTGCACGCCACCGACGTCAGGGGTGGGGCATGAGGTTCATCGTCGAGGCTCTCGCCTGGATCGGGAACCCCCAACACTGGGAAGGCCCCGATGGCATCGCCTCCCGGGTGATGCAGCACCTGGGCTATTCGGCCCTGGCGCTGACCATCGCGGCGCTGGCCGCGATCCCCTTCGGGCTCTACATCGGCCACACCGGGCGGTTCCGCGTCATCGCGGTCGCCCTGCTGGCAGGTGCGCGGGCGCTGCCCTCGCTGGGGGTGCTGACCTTCCTGGCGATCGTGCTCGGTTTCGGCTTGAGCGGGGTCATCGTCCCCGCGACGATCGCCCTCGTGGTGCTGGCGATCCCGTCGCTGCTCGCGGCCACCTATTCCGGGGTGGAAGCTATCGCTCCCGGCATCGTCGATGCGGCGCGCGGCTGCGGGTATTCGGAGTTGCAGATCGTCGGCATGGTCGAGGTTCCCCTGGCGGGACCGATGATCCTCGGCGGAATCCGCTCAGCTGCGGTGCAGGTGCTCGCCAGCGCGACCATCGCCGCCTATCCGGGATTGGGCGGCCTGGGACGCTACATCCTCGACGGGCTGCCAGTGCGCGACTATCCCAAGATGCTCGCCGGCGCGATGCTGGTCATCGCGCTGGCGCTGTTGACCGACGCTGCGCTCGGGCTCGCGCAGCGCGTCGTGACCCGACGTGCCCGGTTGAAGGCCACGTGATGACCATCGCGTGCTGATGAGGAAGGCCAAGATGAGAAGACGTCAATTCCTGACTGGTGCAGCGGGTGCTGCTCTAGTAGCCGCCGGGTGCACTTCGGCGGACCCATTGGGCGGCGGTGCGGCTTCCGGCGCGAGTGCGGCGGTGAAGGTCGGCTCGGCGCATTTCCCGGAGTCTGAGATCGTCGCCGAGATCTATGCCCAGAGCCTGGAGGCCGCTGGTTTCACGATCGAGCGGAGGATGCAGATCGGGGCGCGGGATGTCTACCTCGCCGCTTTGAAAGACGGTTCGATCGACCTGATTCCCGAATACGGCGGCAACCTGTTGCAGTACTTCGATCCTTCCTCCACGGCGAAATCCTCCGAGGAGGTAGCGGCCGCGCTGAAGAAAGCTGTTCCGCAGTGGCTGGTCGCCTTGACTCCTTCTGCGGCTGAGAACAAGGACGCCTACCACGTCACGCCGGAGTTCTCGGCTCGGCACCAGGTCACCTCGCTGGCGGACCTGGTCAAGGTGGGCCCGATCCGTCTGGGAGGCAACCCGGAGCTCGCCAAGCGGCCCTATGGTCCCCCCGGCCTAACCAAGGTGTATGGCGTCCCAGCCGATCAGATCACCTTCGTGCCGATCGGGGACGGTGGCGGACCTCAATCGATCAATGCCCTTCTCGGCGGCGACGTGGACGTCGTCAACATCTATTCCACGACGCCATCGATCAGTGAGAACTCGCTGGTGACGCTCGCCGACCCACAGAACCTGATCATCGCCCAGAACGTCTTGCCCCTGCTCAGCTCCAGGCTCACCGACCCCTCGATCCGGCCCCGGCTGGAGGCGGTCTCGGCGAAGCTCACCACGGCCGACCTAGTTGAACTCAACCGCAAGAACCGGGGAACTGAGAAGGCCTCACCGAGGGACCTGGCGGCCGCATGGCTGCGGGACTCGGGTCTGGCCCGGTAGCGCAGGTCTCAATCGGTAACGGAGGCAGGCTTAGCCAGCAGCCGCCCGAGGGTAATCGCCAGCCGGAGGACATAGGCCTCTCTGGGATCGCAGGGGTTGTATCCGGTCACTTCCTGGATCCGCTTGGTCCGGTAGCGCACGGTGTTGGGATGCACGAACAGCTGCCGTGAGGTCGCCTCCACCGAGGTGCCCTGGTCGAGGAAGGCAACGCAGGTTTCCAGCAGGTCCCCGCCCGCGGCGAGCAGCGGCGCATACACGTCGTTGGCCAGGGCCCTCCGGGCGTGTCCGTCCCCGGCCAGGGCCCGCTCGGGCAACAGATCGATGGACAGCATGGTCCGGGGGCCCTCGGGCCAAGCCTTGGCCGCCCGGTAGCCGGAATTGGCGGCGCGGGCGCTGAGCGCGGCGTGTTTCAGGTCTTCGACCAGCGGCCCGACCACGACCGGTCCCGCTCCGAACCACTCTTCTAGCTGGGACACTTTTTCGCAGGCGCTCACCGGATCGGTCAAGCCCGGTCCGCCGATGATCGTCACCAGCCGGTCACCCTGCATAGCCGCTAGCAGATCCAGGCTATGGGTGCTGGCGGCGCGGCGCAGCAGATCCAGCGCCGCGCTGTCGGGCGGTGCCGCACCGACCACGACCGTGACGTTGGTTCCTGACCTCCATCCCAGGGTCGAGGCGCGGCTGACGACGGTCTCGTCAGTGTCGGCGCGAACGATGGCGTCGACCAGCATCGCCTCCAGCCGGGCGTCCCAGGCCCCACGGACCTCCGCCGCCCGGGCATAGACCTCGGCCGCGGCGAACGCAACCTCCCTCGAATAGTGCACCACCGCGGTCTGGAGCACCATTCGATCCCCGCGCGGCAGCAGCAGGCCAATCTGAGTCTCGACCACGTCGATCGTGGTGCGCACGAGCTCCACGGTCTGGTGCAGGCTGATTCTCCTGGTCAGCGCCTTGGGTGCGGAATCGAACACCGCCGAAGGCAGAAACGGCTCGGCGGACTCGTCAGCGAACCAGGCCACGAAACCGTCGATGCCGGTACGGGCAACGACGGTGATCCACGACCGGTGCTCGGCGTCCAGCTCGCGAAACCACGGGTGCTGGGCGTCCATAGCGGCGATGGTTGCCGTGGTCATCTGCCCGGTGACCGCCGACAGCCGGTTGATGAGCGCCTGGCGGGCGCGAGCCGAGGGCACCAGTGCGCGGGCGCTTCCCGCGTGGGGTTGGTCAGACATAGAAGCCACGTGGCTAGGTTAGTCGGCGTCGCGTTCGCCCGCACCGGGGGCTGGCGGCCTGCGGTTGTGGTCGCGGCTCAGCTGTTCTGCATGGCCCGCACCGCATCCAGCACCTCGCGTTGCAGCGGTTCAATATAGGCATAGGCCTCGGGCACCTCGCCGCGGAACACGGGCTGCACTCCAAGGATCAGGTCATAGACCCCGTCGTGGGTGATGGTGCCTTCGATAAGAGTGCGGATCTGGCCGCAAACCCAGTTATAGTCGCGAATCTTTCCCTGCCAGCCGGGGTTATCGAGCGGGCTGGGCGGCTGGGACATCGCCTGGATGAGGGCGCTCAGCGCCGATTCCAGAGCGACTAGCTGGCTGCGCCTGAGTTCGGCGTCCAGGTGTGGCTCGGCGATTGGCTGGCCATCCTCACCGGAGCCCGAAAAGAGTCTACGGAACCATCCCATAGCGCAACGGTAGCCCAGCTTTGGGATCGGTGCCCGCGGCCGCGGTGATCCGGTCGTCGCTGCTGGATTCATCCGCGATGGTCGCTGGCTCGTCTCTTCGCTGTTCACCGGTGCGGACAGCGACTAGGGTGTAGGAAGACATCAGGATGTTTGAAAGGACGGCAGTGTGATCCCACACGATGAACCGGGTCCGATCCTCAACGGATTGCCGACGAATCTGCCCGACACCGATCCGGAGGAGACCGGCGAGTGGCTGGACTCTCTCGACGCCGTGATCGATAACGGGGGACGTAACCGCGCGCGTTACGTCATGCTGAAACTGCTCGAACGTTCGCGGCAGCGCCAGATCGGGGTGCCGAGCCTCACCGGCACGGATTACGTCAACACGATCCCGGCCTCCACCGAACCGGAGTTCCCGGGTGACGAGGATTTGGAGCGCGGCATTCGTCGCCTGTTGCGATGGAACGCCGCGATCATGGTGCACCGAGCCCAGCGTCCGGGCATCGGCGTGGGTGGGCATATCTCCAGCTATGCCTCCGCCGCGACGCTCTATGAGGTCGGTTTCAACCATTTCTTCCGGGGCAAGGACCATCCGGGCGGCGGCGACCAGATCTTCATCCAGGGTCATGCGGCCCCGGGGGCCTATGCTCGCGCCTTCCTCGAGGGACGCCTCGAAGAGGCCGACCTGGACGGCTTCCGCCAGGAGCACAGCCACATCGTCGATGGCAAGCTTCGCGCGCTGCCGAGTTATCCGCATCCGCGTCAGATGCCGTGGTTCTGGGAATTCCCCACGGTATCGATGGGCCTTGGCCCCATGAATGCGATCTACCAGGCCCAGTTCAACCGGTACCTACACAACCGGGGTATCAAGGACACCTCCGATCAGCGGGTGTGGGCCTTCCTCGGCGACGGCGAGATGGACGAGCCCGAGAGCCGCGGGATGTTGCAGCTCGCGGCCAACGACGAACTGGACAACCTGACCTTCGTCATCAACTGCAATCTGCAGCGTCTCGATGGTCCGGTGCGCGGCAACGGCAAGATCATGCAGGAGCTTGAAGGTTTCTTCCGCGGAGCGGGATGGAACGTGATCAAGGTGGTATGGGGACGGGGCTGGGACCCGCTGCTCGACAACGACACCGAGGGCGCCCTGCTCAACCTCATGAACACCATCACCGATGGTGATTTCCAGACCTATAAGGCCAACGACGGCGCCTTCGTTCGCGAACACTTCTTCGGGCGGGATCCGCGCACCGCCAAGATGGTGGAAAGCTGGAGCGACGAGGAGATCTGGCGGCTCACCCGGGGCGGTCACGATTACCACAAGGTGTACGCCGCTTACAAGGCCGCCACCGAGTTCACCGGCGCGCCGACGGTGATCCTGGCCCACACCATCAAGGGCTACTTCCTCGGCCAGCACTTCGCGGGACGCAACGCGACCCACCAGATGAAGAAGCTGGCGCTGGAGGACCTCAAGGCCTTCCGGGACCGCGTCCACGTGCCGGTCTCCGACGAGGTACTGGAGGCCGACCCCTACTGCCCGCCCTACGTCCGGCCCTCCGCGGACGACCCGCGGATTCAGTACCTCATGGAGCGGCGCCGCCAGCTCGGGGGCTCTCTGCCGGAGCGGAGAGGGGACCGCAGGTTCATCTCGCTACCGGGGGAGAAGGCCTACGCCGCGGCGAAGAAGGGCGCCGGGACCCAGCAGGTCGCCACGACCATGGCCTTCGTGCGGCTGCTCAAGGACCTGATGCGCGACAAGGATTTCGCCCCCCACGTCGTCCCGATCATCCCGGACGAGGCGCGCACCTTCGGCATGGACGCCTTCTTCCCGACCATCAAGATCTACAATCCGCACGGTCAGAAGTACACCCCGGTGGATAACGAACTCTTCCTCAGCTACCGGGAGGCGACCAGCGGGCAGATCCTGCACACCGGTATCAACGAGGC
This sequence comes from Propionibacteriaceae bacterium, assembly GCA_030528545.1. Next base: position 77,078 of record JAUMYR010000001.1, on the reverse strand, counting down.
CGGTTCGGTGGCCGCTTTTACCGCGGCCGGTACGTCCTACGCGACCCATGGCCAGCCCATGGTGCCGATCTACGTGTTCTATTCGATGTTCGGTTTCCAGCGCACCGCGGACGGGATCTGGGCGGCGGCGGACCAGCTGGCGCGAGGGTTCCTCATCGGGGCCACGGCTGGCCGCACGACGCTGACGGGCGAGGGCACCCAGCACATGGACGGACACAGCCCGATCCTGGCCTCGACCAACCCGGCGGTGTGCACCTACGACCCGGCCTACTCCTATGAGATCGCCCACATCGTCGAAGACGGGCTGCGCCGCATGTATGGCGAGCAGCCCGAGGACATCATCTACTACCTCACGGTGTACAACGAGCCGATGACCCAGCCCGCGGAGCCGGAGAACGTGGACGCCGAGGGTATTCGCCGTGGCATGTATCTGTTGCGGGAGGGCTCATTTGAGGGGGTCAACCCGGACGCCCGACGGGCGCAACTGCTCGCCTCCGGTGTCGCTGTGCCCTGGGCCTTGGAGGCCCAGCAACTGCTCAAGGACGACTTTGGGGTCGTCGCCGACGTGTGGAGCGTCACGAGCTGGGGCGAATTGCGCCGCGAGGCGATGGCGATCGACCAGGCCAACTTCCTGTATCCGGGCGAGGACCACGGCACCCCCTGGGTCACCCAGAAACTCCAGGGACGCCCCGGCCCGGTGGTCGGGGTCAGCGACTACATGCGTTCGGTACAAGACCAGATCCGGGAGTGGGTTCCGGCTCGCTACGCCACGCTGGGAGCCGACGGCTTCGGTTTCTCCGACACCCGCGCGGCGGCGCGCCGCTTCTTCCACATCGATGGTCCCTCGATCGTGGTGCGGACGCTCCAGGTTCTCGCCGAACAGGGCGAGGTGCCCGCGGAATGGGTGAAGCGAGCCATCGACACCTACCGGCTGCATGACGTCACCGCTGGATCCTCGGGTAATGCGGGAGGAGACGCCTAGCCGCCCGCGGCATCGCATGCTGTGCCCCACGCCGAGAAGGCGTGGGGCACAGCGCTGTGTGCACACCGGACGGTCCCCGGAGGGTTCAGTTCCGGCCGTGAACTCTCGCGAGACCGTGGCCCGAGCCGAGACCCCGCCGGTCCTGATCGAGGAGAAGAGGCTAGCGGCCCAGCCGGTTAGCCGGGGTTCTCGAAGCGGGCCACCGTGCCGTTTCGGTGCTATAGGCTGAGCCCATGGCTTCTACCGGAAAGGACCAATCGTCCAACGTAGCCAGCAAACTCGGTTTGGCACCCGGCATGGTGGTGCAGGAACTCGGCTGGGACAGCGATGCCGACGAACAGCTGCGATCAGACCTCATGGACGCCATTGACGCGGACATGGTCGAGGACGCGGTCGAAGCGGTCGATGTCGTCGTGCTGTGGTGGCGTGAGGACGACGGCGATGTGGTGGACGGGCTGGTTGACTCCCTCACCGATCTCTCCACCGACGGCTATATCTGGTTACTGACCCCCAAACTCGGGCGTCCCGGATTCGTCGATCCTTCGGATCTCGCCGAAGGGGCGCTCACCGCGGGGATGGCACTCACGAAGTCGGCGACGGTGTCTCCGGACTGGCAGGCGCACAAGATCGTGCGTCCGAGGGGGAACCGCAGATAACCGCTGGCCGAGCCGTTAGGCTGGGCATATGACCGCTCGCATTGGAGTTCTGACCAGTGGTGGCGACGCTCCGGGAATGAACCCGGTAGTCAGGGCCATCGTCCGAGCCGGCATCCACGCGGGTGCCGAGGTATTCGCGATCACGGAGGGATGGCAGGGCGCCGTGGACGGCGGCGAACGTATCCGCAGGCTCGGCTGGGGCGACGTGTCGGGCATCCTGAACCAGGGCGGCACCATCATCGGCACGGCGCGCAGCGCCGACTTCCGCACTCGCGAAGGCATGAAGCGGGCCTGCCGGAACCTGATCTGGGAGGGGATCGACCGGGTCGTCGTCGTGGGAGGGGACGGCTCCCTCACCGGCACGAGCCTGCTGCGGCAGCACTGGCCAGAGTTCATTGAGGAACTGGCGGCCAGCGGCGAGATCTCGGCCGAGCAGGCTGAGCGGCACAAATACCTCATCATGGCCGGGATCGTCGGCTCCATCGACAACGACATGGTCGGTACCGACATGACGATCGGCACCGATTCGGCACTGCACCGCATCACGGAGGCCATCGACGCGATCAGTTCGACCGCGGCCAGCCACCAGCGGACCTTCGTCATTGAAGTCATGGGACGCCACTGTGGTTACCTCGCTCTGATGAGCGCGATCGCGGGCGGAGCCGACTATGCGATGCTCCCGGAAGTTCCCCCCAGGGATGGCTGGGAGGACCGGATGTGCGACATCCTGCGCACCGGTAGGCAGGCCGGGAGGCGCGATTCCATCGTCCTGGTCGCCGAGGGCGCGGCTGACCGGCATGGCACCAAGATCACCGCGGATTCCATAGCGGCGATGCTGAAGGAGCGTATGGGTGAGGATGCCCGAGTCACGATCCTGGGCCACGTGCAACGAGGCGGCAAACCCAGCGCCTACGATCGGTGGATGCCGACGATGCTCGGTGTGGCCGCGGTGGAAGAGGTGCTCACGGCTCATCCCGAGCGCGAGCCGCAACTGGTCGCGGTCCGGGGGAACTCGTTGCACCTTGAGCCGCTGATCCCCGCGGTAGCCAACACCAGGGCGGTCGCCACCCACGTGGCCGAAGGCCACTACGACGAAGCCATGTCCTGCCGGGGAAGCGGGTTCGTTGAGATGTTTCGGATTTATCGCGCGCTCGGCGAACCCGAGCCCAGGGTGCAGCTGAGCGAACCGGCGAAACGGATTGGCATGATGCACGCTGGGGCCCTGGCTCCCGGCATGAACCAGATCGTTCGCTCGGTGGTCCGCCTGGGCCTACACGAGGGCTACCAGGTGGTCGGTATCCGCGGGGGTTTCCCGGGACTGCGCGATGGCCAGTTCACTGAGTTGGCGTGGTCGGATGTCGAAGGGTGGGCCGGTACCGGAGGGGCCAGCCTCGGCACGCGGCGCTACATCCCCGACACCGAAGATCTCTACGCGCTCGCCCGCAGCCTGGACGAGGCGCGGCTCGATGGGTTGATTATCGCGGGGGGCTTTCACGCCTACGCCGGGCTGCGTCTGATGAGTGAGGAAAGGCGCCGCTATCCCGCTTTCGATATCCCAATCGTCGCTTTGCCCGCCACGATCGACAACAACCTTCCTGGGTGGAAGATGTCTGTCGGTTCGGACACCGCGCTCAATGTCGTGGTCGATTCCATCGATATGCTGCGTCAGTCGGCCGCCGCCAGCAAGCGTGCCTTCGTCGTCGAGACCATGGGCCGGTTGTGCGGCTTCCTCACGCTCATGGGTGGCCTGGCCGGGGGAGCCGAGCGGGTCTACCTTCCCGAAGTGGGTATCACCCTGGAGGAATTGCGGGCGGATTCGGCGGCACTGGTCGAGAGTTTCGCGTCCGGGCGCAACTTTTACCTGGCGGTGCGCGGGGAGCATGCCTCGGACTTTTACACCACCGATGTCCTCGCCCGGCTTTTCGAGGCCGAGGGGAAGGGCGCCTATTCGGTTCGTCAGTCGGTGCTCGGTCACGTGCAGCAGGGCGGCATCCCGACCCCCTTCGACAGGATCAACGCGGCCCGGCTCGCGGCCCGTGGGGTCGCCTACCTGAGCGAGCAGATCAATGCCGGAAGCCGGGACTATGCGGTTCCTGGAGAGGAGGGCATGATTCCCTTCCGGGACATCGAGATGCGGATGGATTGGCAGCGCCAGCGCCCGGCCGAACAGTGGTGGATGAGCCTGCTTCCGGTGCTGCGCCAGCTCAGCCGCCGGCCCGGAGACTGAGCCTTCGCCGGGTCTGAGCGAGTTCTCTAAGAAGTTTCTCACTTCGGGCTCATCGCTCCCTTGTACTTGCCTGAGAAGGTACACCTAAGCACCGCATGAGCGAGGCGAAGGTTGAGAGGGGCAAAACAATGGCGGAGACCCACAGGGTGCTGCTGTACAGCCATGACTCGCAGGGATTGGGTCATGTGCGGCGGAATCTGGCGATCGCGCATCACATTGCGCGCGTGGTACCCGAACGCACCGGTACCGCCGTGGCGGGACTGCTGGTGTCGGGACTCGCGCCCGCCTTCCGGTTTCCGTTGCCGGAGGGTTTTGACTGGGTGACCATTCCAGGGATCGCCAAGGGTAAGGGCGGCTATGAGCCGCGCAACCTGGCTGGGGGAACTCAGGCGCTCATCAACCTGAGGTCCAGCCTGCTTGAGGCCGCCCTCCTTGGTTTCTCTCCGGATCTGGTCATCATCGACCGGCATATCTACGGCGTCTGGAAGGAACTGCGCGAACCCTTGCTGCGGCTTCGCGCCCAGAATCCCGCTTCTCGGGTCGTGCTCGGTCTGCGTGAGGTGCTTGATGAACCCGAGGTCGCGAAGGCCGAATGGGAGAAACTCGGTGATCCCAAACTACTGCGTAGCCTGGTCGACGAGGTGTGGGTCTACGGCGACCCCGCCGTGCACGACCCGATCGCGACCGGGGAGGCTCCTCCCGCGCTGAGCGATCGGATCCGCTTCACCGGTTACCTCGCCAAAGGGCGCCGGGTCACTGACCACGGCACCGAACCGGCTCCGCGCCCCTTTATCTTGACGACCGCCGGTGGCGGCTCCGACGGCCATCAGATGCTGCGTGCCGCGGTGGCGATGCGTCCGCCCGCCGGGCACCGGCATGTCGTGGTGACCGGCCCGCAGTTGGAGGAGGCCGAGTTCCAGGCCCTGTCGGCCGCCGCTGGTCCCGGCGCCGAGGTCCATCAGTCCTGGCCAGGCCTGTCCAGCCAGATCGCTGATGCGGCGGCCGTGATCGCGATGGGCGGTTACAACACGGTGTGCGAGATCCTGGCGACCGAGACCCCTGGGCTCATCATCCCGCGCGAGGTCCCTCGTCTGGAACAGCTTATTCGCGCCCGCTCCCTTAGCAGCGTGGGCGTCTTGGACTACTTGCGCTCTGCCGAGGTCAGCGCCGAGGCGCTGTCGGTCTGGGCCGCCGAAGCGGTTACCCATCGCATTGACCGTTCTGCCATCCTCCGGGATGGCCTGCACACCACTGGACACTATGCGGCCGACCTGCTTGAGGGGGCCCGATTTCACAGGCAAATAGGAGGTGCCGCATGACCCGCGTCGGTTATGTTCTCAAGGTTTACCCACGTTTTTCGGAGACCTTCGTGGTCACCGAGATCCTCGCCCGGGAGGCCCATGGCGATGACCTGCGCATCTATGCGCTGCGTCCGACCACCGATGCCCGGTTCCACCCAGAGATCGCCCGGGTCAAGGCCGAAGTGTCGTGGCTGCCCCGGCCGCTGAAGGCGAGCGAGTTCTGGCCGCAGCTATCGAAAGCCCTGCAACGTCCCGAGATAGCCGCCAGGTTCCCGGCTCTGCTGCCATATCTGGCCGGACTGCCCGCCGACGAGGTGGCCCAGGGAGTGGCCCTGGCCGAAGCGGTGCTAGACGACGGAATTGAATATCTGCACGCCCACTTCGCCTCGCTGGCTGGCCGCATGGCCTGGCTTGCCGGACAACTGACCGGCGTGCCCTATTCGATCACCACCCACGCCAAGGATATCTACCACGAGTCGGTGGACATGGACTGGTTGCGCCTCATCTGCGGGGACGCAGACCGGGTGATCGCGATCAGCCAGTTCAATGATGACTACCTGAAGCAGGTGCTGAATGGGACCGGAGCCCGGATCAGCCTGCAATACAACGCGCTCGAACTGGATCGTTTCGGCTACCAGGAGCCCGGCGTCCCATCCAATCCGCTGCGGGTCGCGGCGGTCGGACGCCTAGTGCCAAAGAAAGGCTTTGGTGATCTCATTGACGCGGTAGCCCGCATGTCCGCCCCGGTCGAGGTGGAGATAGCCGGATCGGGCGAACTACGCGAGGAATTACTGGCCCAGATCGAGCGGCTTGGTCTCAGCGAGAGGGTGCGTTTGCTCGGCCCGCTGACCCAGGAGGAGGTCAGCAAGCTCGTCCGGTCAGCGGACGTGTTCGTCGCGCCGTGTGTTCCGGCCGCGGATGGCAACATCGATGGTTTGCCGACCGTGGTGCTTGAGGCGATGGCCCTCGGTACACCGGTGATCGCGACCTCCGTCAGCGGGTTGCCCGAGGTGGTGCGCGATGGCCAGACCGGAGTTTTGCTGAGCCCCGGAGACGTGGCTGGTCTCAGTTCCGCCTTGGACGAGATCGCCGCGGGCCGCGTTCCGGTGGCTCCCCTGACGGCCAACGCCCGGGCGTTGATCGAGGAACAGTTCGACAGCCGTCGTCAGGCGGCCCGTCTGGCCGCATGGGCTAGCGAGGCGGGAGCCCGATCATGAGGATCGCCTATGTCTGTGTCGACCCGGGGATTCCCGTATTCGGTACCAAGGGAGCCAGCGTCCACATCCAGGAAGTGGTGCGCGAACTGCGTGCGCGTGGCCACGAGGTCGTGGTGTACGCGGCGAAGAAGGGCCGCGAGGTACCACCGGACCTCGCCGATCTAAAGGTCGTGGAGGTGCCGGTGCGTTCCGACACCCCCGCCGAGCGCGAATATGCCCAGCAGCAGGCCTCAGCCGAGATCGTGCAGCGTATCGTGGTGGACGGAGCCGACCTGGTTTATGAGCGCTATTCGCTGTTCAGCACGGTGCTGGCTGAAGTCTTCGCCATGACTGGATGTCCTGGGGTGCTGGAGGTCAACGCTCCGTTGATCGATGAGCAGCGCACCCACCGGGTCCTGGTGGACGAGCTGGCGGCGCGCGGTGCGCTGAAACTTCAGGTCATGGGCGCCGCGGCGACCATCTGTGTGTCCGATCCGGTGCGCGACTGGGTGCGCGAACAGACCGGCACCGATCGGGCGCATACCGTCGCGAATGGGGTGAGCGTCACCAGGATCCAGCCGCAGCCTGAAGAGCCGGGAATCCCGGTCGTGACCTTCGTGGGAACGCTCAAGCCCTGGCACGGAGTGAGCGACCTGATCTCTGCCGCGGGGCAGGCTCAGGAGAAGTGGCGGCTGCGGATCATCGGCGATGGCCCGGAGCGCGAGGCACTGGAGGCTCAGGCCGAAAGCCTCGGCCTTGAGGTCGACTTCCGAGGCGCGGTTGCTCCCCAGGAGATGCCGCGGCAGCTGAGCGGTTCGGCCATCGGTGTGGCGCCCTATCCCGACCTCGGAGGCGACGACGAACAGTACTTCTCCCCGCTCAAGGTCTACGAGTACCTCGCCGCTGGACTGCCCGTCGTGGCGTCCGGGGTGGGGCAGCTGCCAGAGCTGCTGAGCGAGCTGGGGACCTTGGTTCCCCCCTCCGACCCGGCCGCGCTGGCCGCCGCGCTCGACAAACTAGCCACCGACCCGAAGCTCCGTGCGGAGCTGGGGGCCCGGGGCCGGAAACAAGCCGAGTCTCGCCACAGCTGGTCGGGTGTCGTGGACCGGATCCTTGATCTGGCGCGATGTGAGGTGCCGCATGGCTGAGCGAGGAGCGAAGTCGCCGATGCGGCGCAGCCTCTCGCTGATCCGGCCAGATGTCGCACCGCATTCCGGCATGATCCTGATCGGCACTTTCGCCCTGCTGTTCGAAGTGGCGTTCCGCGTCTTGGAGCCTTGGCCGATGAAGATCGTCGTGGACGCGGTGTCGGTGTCTCTGGGCGCCGAAGTGTCCCAGCAGCCTGCGACCCTGACGCTGCTGCTGTGGTGTGGCGTCGCGCTGATCCTGATCGTGGCGCTGCGAGCGGTGAGCAATTACCTCGCCACAGTCTGTTTCGCACTAGTGGGTTCGCGCGCCGCGACCTCGTTGCGTGGACGGGTGTTCCAGCACGTGCAAGGCCTGTCCCAGCAATTCCACTCCCGCAACCGCAGCGCCGATACCGTGCAGCGGATCGTCGGCGATGTGGCTCGGATGCAGGAGGTCTCGATCACGGCCGGGCTGCCCCTGCTGGCTAACATGCTGACCCTGCTCGTGATGCTCGTGGTGATGTTCCTGCTCGATCCGCTGCTGGCGGTGGTGGTGCTGGTGGCGATCCTGGTGTTCGTCCTGACCTCCTCGGGGACCTCGAAGAAGATCACGGTCGCCTCCCGCAAGACCCGAAAGGGTGAGGGCCAGCTCGCCAACGCCGCACAGGAAACGCTGTCGTCGATCAAGGTCGTGCAGGCCTACGGGCTGGAGCGCATGGTCGAGAAACGCTTCGTCAAGGCCAACACCGAATCGCTGCACCAGGGCGTCATGTCCCGCAGGCTCGCCGCCAGGCTGGAACGCGGCACCGATTTCATCGTCGGCATCGCGACAGCGGTCGTCATGGTCGGCGGCGGTTTGCGGGTCCTCGATGGGGCGATGACCCTCGGCGACCTAGTGTTGTTCACCACCTACCTGCGAACAACCATGAAGCCGCTTCGTGACATGGCCAAGTACACAGGGCGTATCGCTAGGGCGAGTGCCTCGGGGGAGAGAGTCGCCGACCTGATGGACATCGAACCGGACGTGGTTAGCCCGGACGTGCCGATCCGGCCGAAGGCGGTGCGCGGCCAGGTGAGGTTCGTCAACGTCACCACGCAATATGACGGTGTCGATGTGCTGCGCGGACTGAACCTGACGGTGAATCCCGGCGAGCGAGTCGCCATCATCGGACCTTCCGGGGCGGGCAAGTCGACCCTAGTGTCGCTGCTGGTCCGTTCCATGGACCCGGTCTCGGGGACGGTGAGTCTCGATGGGCACCCCCTGCCAGACCTTGACCTGGCTCAGTTGCGGGCGAACGTGTCCCTGTTGCATCAGGAGGCGGTGCTGTTCGTCGGCACCATCCGGGAAAACATCCGGATGGGACGCGCGGACGCCACCGACGAGGAAATCGTCGCTGCGGCCAAGGCCGCGAGCGCCCATGAGTTCATCCTGCAACAGCCGGACGGTTATGACACGGTCGTGGGGGAGCGTGGTGGCACTCTCTCGGGCGGCCAGCGGCAGCGGATCGCGATCGCCCGCGCCCTGCTGCGCGACTCCCCGGTCGTCATCCTCGACGAGGCGACCACCGGGCTGGACCCAAAGTCGGCTGGCCTCGTGCTGGAAGCCATCGATGAACTGGTCCAGGGACGCACGACCCTCGCCGTCACCCACGACGCGGAGGTCGCCCTGCGGGCCACCAGGGTCATCTGGCTGGAGGCAGGCCAGGTACTGCTCGACGATTCCCCAGAACAGTTGTACGCGACCAGCCAGGCGTTCCGCGCTTGGGTCAAAGCAGGTAGCGGGACAGCCATGGACGATATCAGGATTGGAGGCACACCATGACAACGCGCCCATTCGCAGAGGTCCTCGCGTCCGTGCTCGACTCCGACCAGCTCAGTGAATGGATGAGGCAACCGGTTCGCGCGTCCCGGGTCCGGCTCAAACCCGATGTGTCGATCACCTTCGCGCTAGCCGATCAAGCCAGCGCAGAACCCGTGGGCTGGGCTCGGCTGCTCTGGCCGGTCAGCCACAACAAGGTACATAAGGTCGAGCGCTGGGCGGAGCCACACGGGTTGCGGGTGGGGCACCGGGAACTGGAACCAGATCTGGTGCTGCAGACCGGGGAAGTGGCCGCCGACCCGAGCCTGGGTCCCCGTCTGGTCAAGGCTGCGGTATCGGGCTGGCTGCGACCATGGTCGACGCCCGACCTGTTGCGCTACAACCCGCTGCGCCGTGCCGTGCTTCTTCAGGGTAGCCGGGTCGTGCGGGTCGAGACGAAGGCCCACCCACTCGGCACCGATTTCCATCGGCTCATCGCCTCAGTCGTCTCGGTCCCGCGGCGCCATGACGACGGATCCAACAGGCACCTGAACGTCATGGCCTTCGTCGGAGACGGTGATCTCGCCCGATGCCCGCTGCTCAGCGCCAGCCGGTCCGCCGGAGCGGAACTGGCCGCTCTGCACGCGGCGACCGGATCGCTGCCCGAAGAACTCGCTGCGAGCCTGACCGGACGCGCCTCCGATATCCCGGCACAGGCCGAGGCTCACGCGGCCTTGCTCGATCTGCTCGCCCCAGAGCTAGCAGAACGGGTGAGGGCGGTGGGGCGTCACATCGCGGACGCCGGTTTCGTGGGGGACCCGGTGCTCTCCCACGGCGATATGTCCCCCGACCAGGTCCTAGTCCGGCTTTCGGATGGACAGATCTGGCTGACTGATTTCGACCGGGCGTGCCTATCGGCCCCGGCCTGCGACCTTGGCTCCTATTTAGCGGTCGCCGAACGCGACTGTGGGCGTTCCTTCATCTCCGGCTATGAAGAAGCTGGTGGCACCGTCCCGTCGGCGGAGCAATTGCGGCTCGGTATCGCCCGGTCGCTGCTGTTGCGTTTGGCCGACCCGCTGCGTGCGGGCATGCCGGAGTGGCGGGTGCGGATGGCCACGAACCTGGAGCGGGTGGAGGCGCTGATATGAAGGCCATGACGGCGGTGCGCTCCCTACCGGGGGTCCGCAGGGCCTGGCCCGGGCGGCACGGCGCCCTCACCTTCGAACTGCGAGACGAGTCGGGGCGGTTGCGTGCTGGCCAGGTGGACGCCGAAGGCCAGGTCAGCCTGGCCGGTTACGCCAGCGATGCGAAACTGCCCGACCTGTCGCCGGACCTAGCCGGGGAACTGGTCGTCCACCGGTTGCACCGCCGTGCGGTGGTGCTCGCCGGGGACCGGGCGATCAAACTGGTCCGCCCGGGCCGGGCCCAGCCCGCGGCGGAATCCTCGCGCGAGTTCGGGCGGGTGTGTGCCGCCTCCGGGCTGGGGGCTGCCGAGGTGCTGGCTCACACCCCGAGCCGGATCGATTTCTCGCTTCTGCCCGGGCGGACACTGCACGATCTGGGCGAGGCGGGCCTAGGCGGCTGGCAGCGCCTGGCCGAGGTCTGGCCGAGACTGGCCGGGCAGAGCATCGACTTGCCCGAACACGGCTGGCGTCAGGAGACAGAGGTGCTGTGGCGGTGGTTCGATTGGGCCGCTGAGTTCGAGGCCTTGCCGGGCCTCGACCGAATGCGGACGCTGACGGTACAGGCCTGCCGGGCACTGGCCGGGACCACCCATCGCGGCGTCATAGTCCACCGGGATCTGCACGATAAGCAGATGCTCTGGGATGGCGAACAGCTCGGCCTGCTTGATCTCGACACCGCCGCGATCGGGGAACTGGAACTGGACCTGGCGAACCTGTGGACGCACGTGGAGTTGCGGCACATGCAGGGAGTCTTCAGCTCCGGGTTCGCCGACCGGGTGCTGGGATTGCTCGATGGTCTGAAGGGGCGGCTTCAGGCCAGTGAGGAACGGTTCGCCGCTTACCGCCATTCGGCGCGGCTCAGGCTGGCCTATGTCTACGCCTTCCGCCCATCGGCAGCGGCCTGGCTTCCCGCCTGGGTCGAGGGCTGCTGAAATTGTCACATGCGTCATGACAAAGTACGCCACAGGAGAAATGAGAATAACAACCATGAAGATGTCAGTCATCGGGTGCGGCTACCTCGGAGCGGTCCACGCGGCCTGCATGGCCACGATCGGTCACGAGGTGTTGGGCATTGATGTCGATGCCAACAAGATCGCGGCGCTCGCTGAGGGGCGGGCGCCATTTTACGAGCCCGGTTTCGAGGAGATACTGGTCCCCGCGTTGAACAGCGGGCGGCTGCGGTTTACCGCCGAGCCGGACCCCCAGGAACTGGCCGGGATCGATCTTCACTTCATCGCGGTAGGCACACCGCAATCGGCCACGACCGGTGCGGCCGACCTGAGCTATGTCGAGTCCGCCATCGACACACTGCTCGCCTCACTGCCCAGCGGAACCGAAGCGGTGGTCGTCGGCAAGTCGACCGTGCCGGTCGGTACCGCCCAGCGGCTGTCCGACAGGCTGGCCCCGACCGGGGCAACGCTGGTGTGGAACCCCGAGTTCCTCCGCGAGGGTTTCGCGGTACAAGACACGCTGCATCCCGACCGCATCGTCTACGGGCTTCCGGCCGATCCGCAGCGTGCCGCCCACGGGCGGCGGGTCCTTGACGAGGCCTACGCTCCCTTGCTGGCCGAGGGGATCCCCCAGATCGTGACCGGCTATGCCACCGCCGAGCTGGTGAAAGTCGCCGCCAACTCCTTCCTGGCGACCAAGATCAGCTTCATCAACGCCATGGCCGAGCTGTGTGAGGCCACCGGTGGAGACGTCACCGCGCTCGCCGACGCTTTGGGCCACGACGCCCGGATCGGGCGGCGTTTCCTCGGTGCTGGTGTCGGTTTCGGTGGCGGTTGCCTGCCCAAGGACATCAGGGCTTTCGTCGCCCGGGCTGAGGAACTCGGGGTGGACGAGGCGGTCTCCTTCCTGCGGCAGGTCGATGCGATCAACGAGCGGAGGCGGGAGCGGGTCGTCACTCTGGCGGTGCGCAGCCTCGGTGGTTCCGTGGCTGGTTCCAAGGTCGCGGTGCTGGGCGCGGCCTTCAAGCCGAACAGCGACGATATCCGGGACTCACCGGCGCTGGATGTCGCCGAGCGCCTGCACGATCTCGGCGCGAAGGTGCATATCAGCGATCCAAAGGCGTTGCCTGCGGCGATGCGGCGCTGCCCGGAACTGACCGGTCAGGAAGATGTCATGGCGGCGCTGGCCGGTTCGGATCTGGTGTTGCTGCTGACCGAATGGGCAGAGTTCGTGGAGCTCGACCCGGTCAAGGTCGCCGGGGTGGTGTCGCATCCGGTCATCATCGATGGACGCAATGCCTTGGATCCGGCGCAGTGGCGTGCGGCGGGCTGGGAGTATCACGGCCTCGGCCGTTGAGCCTGGGCACTTGCCGTTCCCAGGAGAAGTGACAACACTTGAAACCACGTCATGATGCTGCGTTCGGCGGCCCCGCTATGGGGCCGCCGAACCTGAATCTGCTTCAGGTTTCCAGAGCCGAGCCGTCCCAGGCGCACAGCGGCTAATGGGGACGGAAAAAGGCGAGCGAGGAGGCAGCGGCATGGGGCGAGACCCATACGCGACGGAGCCAGAGGAAACGGCTCGTTTGGAGGCCGGCACACCGGTCGATGACGAGCCAGCCAACGGCGGAGAACCCACTAAGGCGACCGGCGTGCCACCGAAGGCCGCCAACAATATGCCCCCGGAGGCCAAGACCACCATCCGGGCACGGATCATGTGGGCGATGGTCCTCGTGGCGGGCATCGCGCTCGCGACTTCCGGCGCGATCGTCGCGGTGCTGCAAGACCGCCACATCCAGGTCACCGCCAAAGAGCAGCTGCATCGCGCCCATATCGAGCTTCGGTTCCTGGCGACCGAGGGCATTAACCCAAAGACCCAGACCAGGTTCTCCAACCCGAGCGACGTGATGCGGACTTATATGTCGCGCGGTGTCGTCAGCCTCGCCGAAGGAGAGGTCGGTTTCCTTGGCTCCTCGATACACCTCCTAGCGGCGGTGGACGTGCAGATCCGTCCGGAGAAGGACGAGGAACTGCTTCGGGCGACCGCGGGCCTGGTGACCGGAGACAAGACCGTTTTCACAACGGTCAGGACCAGCCAGCGGACCTATCAGGTGCTGGTGGCACCGCTGATCTATCCCAATGAGCGGGGGGCCCTGCTGCGGGTAATCGACCTCGATGTCGCCGCTAAGGAGCTACGGCACACGATGACGCTCTACGCAGTGGTGGCGGCGCTCACGGTCGCGCTGGTGGTCTGTCTGGCTTGGATCGCGGTCGGGCGGCTGCTGCGTCCGATCGAGCAGTTGCGCGTGGCAACCGAGTCGATCGGAGAACACGATCTCACCAGCCGGGTGCCGGTGCGAGGCAAGGACGATCTCACTGCGCTGGCCTCAGCGGTCAACCGGATGCTTGACCGGGTGCAACGCTCGGTGGAAGGCCAGCGTGACCTGCTTGACGACGTCAGCCACGAACTGCGTACCCCGATCACGGTGGTGCGCGGTCACCTGGAGCTGATCGATCCGGAAGATCCGCTGGATGTGCGGCAGACCCGCGACCTGGCGATCGATGAGCTGGATCGGATGGGCGTCTTGGTCAACGACCTGTTGTTGCTGGCGAAATCGACCGATAGCGATTTCGTCAAGCCGGTTCCTTACGATGTCGCCGCACTGACCGATCAGGTGCTGGAAAAGGCGAGGGCGCTCGGGGAACGGCGCTGGCATCTGGAACGGCTCGCCCCCATACGCGCGGAGCTGGATCCGGCCAGGATCACGCAGGCGTGGTTGCAACTGGCCGCCAATGCCGTCAAATACTCCGAACCCGGCACGACCGTGGGCATCGGATCTCAGCTCGTCGATGGCGAGGTGCGGATGTGGGTCCGTGACGAGGGCATCGGTATCGCCGCGGAAGATCTGCCACGGGTTCGCCAGAGGTTCCGGCGCACGGGCGAGGCAGTCAGGCGCGCCGGTGGCTCCGGGCTTGGGCTGAGCATCGTCGAAAGCATCGTCACCGCCCACGGCGGAAGTCTTGATATCGAGTCCACTCTGGGAGAAGGATCGCTGTTTGTCCTCCGAGTGCCACTATGGTCTGGTGAGATGGGTCCGGACACAAAATCTGAGGAATGACGAATGAGCACCATCCTGATCATTGAGGACGAGCCCCGAATCGCCGGATTCATAGCCAAGGGGCTGAAGTCCGCTGGTTTCACGTCGCACACGACCGCCTATGGGGAGGAAGGTGCCACGCTTGCCGTGCATGGCGGTTTTGACCTCATTGTGCTGGATGTGGGGCTGCCCGATATCGACGGATTCGAGGTTCTGGAGCGGATCCGGGGCCAGGGAGTGAGCACCCCGGTCATCATCCTCACGGCCCGTTCTTCGGTTGCTGACCGGGTCGCGGGTCTTGAGGGCGGTGCGGACGACTACATGCCCAAGCCCTTCTCTTTCGAAGAACTGCTGGCCAGGATCCGGTTGCGGCTGCGCAGTGACAGCGAGACCGCCTCGTCTTCTCCCTCCAACCCCGCGCAACTGAGCAGGGGAGGGCTGACCCTGGACTACCGGACGCGGCGAGCCCAGGTGGATGGCCAGTGGGTGGATCTATCGGCCCGGGAGTTCACCCTCGTCGAGGTGTTCATGCGAAACCCGGGCCAAGTCCTGAGCCGCGAACAGTTGCTGAGCAATGTCTGGGGCTTTGACTTCGACCCGGGTTCCAATGTGGTTGATGTCTATGTCTCTTATTTGCGTGCCAAACTCGGCAAGGACCGTTTCGAGACTGTGCGGGGGATGGGTTACCGGCTGGCCTGAGCCGGGTTTCCTCCGCGATTCAGCGATCAGTCGTCGTCATCGTCATCGTCGTCGTCATCGGAGACCTTCACCGGGGCGGCGGGTTTGACGACACGCGGCTTGCTTGGCTTGGGTTTGGCCACCGGCTTCGGAGCGGGCTTGTTCACCACGGTGGGCGGCTGGGGAGCGGTCGTCTCAGGCGCCGCGGTGGTTTCCGGAGCGGTTGTCTCGGGAGCCGGGGTGGTCTCGGGAGCCGCGGGCGTCGGATCGGCAGCTGGGGTGGACGGGGCTGCCTTGACCGGTGCCTGGACGATGCTGATGGCGGGTTCCTCGCTGTCAAGGGCTGGCGGATTGGCGAGAGCGAACAGCAGCCCTGACGTCAGCAGTCCAGCCGTACCGATCACCACCAACATCATCACCATACGAATACGCTCTGACGTCATTCCTGTCTCCTCCTGGATCATCGTGTGATGTCTACTAGTGAACAGCACGCAGATGAGGAACTGCTCTGCCCAGCATGAGAAAGCTCTTATCGCGGTTTTCACCTAGCCGGCTGGCCAGCGGAACTGACTGCTCTAGGCAGATGCTGGTTCCTGGGGCGAGGCTTAGAGATCTCGCCTCCTAGGTAGGCTTTGGCCGGGTATCGGTTCCTGAGCGCCGCAAGAGACATTTTACCTGCCCTCCCCAGTTGTCGCGACCGTTGCGGAACTGCCTCCCATTCCCTAAGCGGGAGCGTGCTGATGACCCACGGGCCTGGTGGCCGGCCGGGGTTCTTGAGTACTGCCTGGGCATCGGTGGATATGGGGATCGGGGCGCTGGGCCAGCCTCTCGGGCAATGGCGCCCGGGCGCAAGGGACAAACGGGCTGGTGCGACCGCCCGGGCCAAGGCCCTGCGAGATACCGCAGCTAGTCAGACCCGGTGGGCGCAGAGGGACTCGAACCCCCGACCACCTGCTTGTAAGGCAGGTGCTCTAACCAACTGAGCTATGCGCCCTTCTAGCGGGACATACTGTAGCTGCTAGAAGGGCGTTCGTCACCCGGCCCAGGCCAGGGCCGGGTGAGGCCACGGGCTCTAAGCCAGCGCGGCACGCACGGCAGCCGCGACGAGTTTGCCCTCGGCCCTGCCAGCGACGCGGGCATTGACCGCCTTGATGATCTGGCCCATCTGTTTGAGGGAGGCACCCTCGACCCGGGCGACCTCTTCGTCGACGATGGCGCGGATCTCATCCGCGCTCAGGGGAGCGGGCAGATAACGGGACAGCCAGTCCGCCTCGGCGTTCTCCTTGGCGGCCAGTTCTGGGCGTCCTCCTGCGGCATAGGCCTCGGCGGCGTCGCGCCTCTTACGAACCTCGCGCTGTACCAGGGCCAGTTCCTCGGCGTCACTCAGCTCCCGCGCCGACTCGCCGGCGACCTCCTCCATCTGGATCGCGCCAAGGGTGAGCCGGATGTTCGTCTTCGCGGCCTCGTCCTTCGCGCGCAGCGCCACCACGAGGTCCTCACGCAGCCTCGTCTTCAGCGATCCCATCTCATTCCTTTCCTCACTGTCTCCAGCCAATATTTCCCGGATCAGAGCCAGGACGCAACGGCTTTTCCGGGGTCTGTACAGGCCAGCGGAAGATCTGCCGCGCAGAGCCCCCAGCATGCTCTCGGGAGCTTTCCGGCCGGTGTCATCCCGTTCTCGGGAACGCCTGCGGGGAGCCGGAGCCCGGATTAGGCTGAACCCATCGGTGCCTTGCGCCCTCGCCGACAATGTCGGCAGCGCCCGCACCGTGCGGCAGCAATCCACTAGGAGGCGTCATGAAGCCTATCGTGATTCGCAGTGCCATTGTCGCTGCCTTGGGCGGGCTCCTGTTCGGCTTCGATACGGCGGTGATCTCAGGGACCACCATGGCCCTGACGGCACAGTTCAATCTCAGCAGTTTCGCTCTCGGGTTCACCGTGGCCACAGCATTGATCGGCACCATCGTGGGAGCGTTGACTGCCGGTCGTCCTTCCGACGCCTATGGGCGTCGGATAGTGCTGATGGCGATTGGTGCCCTCTATCTGTTATCGGCTATCGGTTCTGCGATCGCCAATGACTGGTATCTGTTCATGCTCGCTCGTTTTATTGGGGGCATAGGTGTCGGTGGCGCGTCTGTCACCGCGCCGATCTACACCGCCGAGATCGCCCCACCGCGACTGCGCGGGCGACTGGTTGGCCTGGTCCAGTTCAATGTCGTTTTGGGCATCCTCTTGGCATATCTGTCCAACTACCTCATCGAGCAGGCCATGCCGCAGGAAGTTGCCTGGCGTTGGATGCTCGGTGTCGAAGCCATCCCCGCGGCGCTGTTCCTGCTGCTGCTGTTCACGATTCCTGAATCGCCCCGCTGGCTCTTCCTGCGCGGACGCCGCGACGAGGCGAGAATCAACCTGGAACGCCTGTCGACAACGGCCCAGGAAGCTTCCGAGGCCGAGCAGGAGATCCTTCAGGCAATGGCCGAGGACGCCAGCCGCAGCGGAAAGGTTCCCTTCTTCATCTCCCGGCACCGGCGCGTGATTCTGCTCGCCGTGGCCATTGCCGCTTTCAACCAGCTGTCGGGTATCAACGCCATCATGTATTACGCCCCTGATATCTTCCGCATGGCGGGGGCTACCGGGGATGTGGCCCTGATTCAGGCTATTGCGGTCGGCGGAATGAACCTCATCGCGACGATGGTGGCTTTGACGCTGATCGACCGTTTCGGGCGGCGCAAGCTCATGCTGGTGGGCTCCCTGGGCTATCTGGTCAGCCTCGGCACCATAGCGGTGCTGTTCTTCCTCCGTGGCAGCGACGTCAGCGGCGCCACCAGTGCCCTAGTCCTGGCCTGCTTGCTCCTGTTCATCGCCTCCCACGCTTTCGGCCAGGGATCGGTGATCTGGGTGTTCATCTCTGAGATCTTCCCCAACCGAATCCGCGCGCGTGGGCAGGCCCTCGGCTCCTTCACCCACTGGTTCTTCGCGGCGGTCATCAGCTGGACTTTCCCGTGGATCGCCACCGGGATGGGCCCGGGCGCGGCCTTCGCCCTGTTCTTCCTCTGCATGGTTGGCCAGCTGGTCTGGGTGCTCACGGTCATGCCCGAGACTAAGGGCGTCCCCCTCGAAGAGATGGAACACAAGTTGCTGCCCGAGACCGCCTCGCCGACACGGTGAGGCCTCGGTGGAGTCGTTGTCCGTAGGTCCGCTCGGATAGAATGAACAACCGTGGCTGCTGCTGACCTGACTCATCTGATCGCTGAACTCGACAAGTCCCTGACCTCCATTGAGGCCGTGGTCGATCTTGACGCGCTGCGTGCCGACATCGCCGCGCTTGAGGAGGAGGTCGCGGTACCCAACCTGTGGGACAACCAGGACAACGCCCAGCGCGTCACGAGCCGGTTGTCGGCCAAACAGGCCGAGCTGGAGCGGGTCACCGCGCTGCGTTCCCGGCTGGAGGACGCCGAGGTCATGCTGGACCTAGCGGCGGAGGAATCAGATCAGGCGGCGGCCGAGGAGGTTGAGGCCGAGCTTAAGGCCCTGAGCGCCGACATCGCGGCGCTTGAGGTCCGCACGCTGCTGTCGGGGGAGTACGACCAGCGGGACGCCCTGGTGACGATCCGCTCCGAGGCTGGCGGGGTGGACGCGGCCGATTTCGCTGAGATGCTGTTCCGCATGTACCTGCGCTGGGCCGACCGTCACGGGTACGCGACCGAGGTCTACGACACCTCCTACGCAGAAGAGGCCGGGCTAAAGTCGGCGACCTTCGCGGTCAAGGCGCCTTTCGCCTACGGGACGCTGTCGGTCGAACAGGGGACCCACCGCCTGGTGCGCATCTCCCCGTTCGACAACCAGGGGCGCCGCCAGACCTCCTTCGCCGGGGTCGAGGTGCTGCCGGTGACCGAGGAGGCCGATCACATCGACATCCCGGAGTCGGACCTCAGGATTGACGTCTTCCGCTCCTCCGGGCCAGGGGGGCAGAGCGTCAACACCACCGACTCGGCGGTCCGCATCACTCACCTGCCGACCGGACTGGTGGTGAGCTGCCAGAACGAGAAGTCCCAGCTCCAGAACAAGGCCGCGGCCTTGCGGGTCCTCCAGGCGCGGCTGCTTGAGCGCGCCCGGCAGGAACGGGAGGCGGAACTCAACGCGCTGCGTGGTGACGGCGGCAACTCCTGGGGAGCCCAGATGCGCAGCTATGTCTTGCACCCCTACCAGATGGTCAAAGACCTCCGCACCGAGCACGAGGTGGGCAACCCCGACGCGGTCTTCGACGGCGACCTCGATGGCTTCATCGACGCGGGCATTCGCTGGCGTAAGAAGACCGCGTAGTCCGCGACGCGCCGCGCGACCGCTTGGGGTTTCGCGGCACCCTCGCCTATAGTCGTCACGACCGAACTGAGAACTTCTCAGAAAACTTCCCTCGACCTCGGTCGGAGTTGACGTGATTACTTTCGAAGATGTCTCGAAGATCTACCATGGCCAGCAACACGCTGCGCTCAAGAACATCAATATCGAGATTGACAAGGGCGAATTTGTCTTCTTGGTCGGTACTTCGGGCTCTGGCAAGTCGACCTTCCTGCGGCTGATCCTGAGGGAGTACCGCCCAACCAGAGGCAACGTGTACGTCGCGGGCAAGCACCTCAACACCCTGCACCAGTGGAAGGTGCCCCACCTGCGTCGTCAGATCGGCACGGTCTTCCAGGACTTCCGCTTGCTGCCCAGCAAGACGGTGTACGAGAACGTTGCCTTCGCCCTCCAGGTGATCGGCAAGCCGACCTCGGAGATCAGGCGGCTGGTTCCCGAGACCCTGGAACTGGTGGGACTGGCCGACGCGGGTAACCGGCGTCCTGACGAGCTATCCGGGGGTGAGCAGCAGCGGGTGGCTATCGCGCGGGCCTTCGTGAACCGGCCCAAGATCCTCATCGCCGACGAACCGACAGGGAACCTCGACATCGATACCTCGATGGGCATCATGAAGCTCCTGGACCGCATCAACAAAGTGGACACCACCGTGGTCATGGCGACCCACGACCACACCATCGTCGACCAGATGCGCAAGCGCGTGATCGAACTCAAGAGCGGGGAACTGATCCGCGACCAGGCCAAGGGCGTCTACGGCACCGCCTGACGAGAAACGAGAAGATTGAAGATGCGCCACACATTCCGCGAAGCCTGGACCGGTATCCGCCGCAATGCGGCGATGACGGTCGCCGTCGTCGTCACGATGGCAGTCTCACTGACCCTGTTCGGGGTGGGTCTGCTCACCGCGATGCAGGTGGACCTCATCAAGGGCCGGTGGTACGACAAGATCGAGATCTCGGTATTCCTCTGCGTCGCCGATTCCCCGGGTGGCACCTGTACTCCGGGCAAGGCCACCACCGATGCCCAGCGTGAGACCATCCGCACCGCTCTTGAGGCCAATCCAGAAGTCGCCCAGGTTTTTTACGAATCCCAGGAAGAGGCATTCGCTGATTTCCAGGAGATGTTCAAGAATCAACCGACGATGCGCGACTCTCTCACCCTGCAGCAGATGCCGGATTCCTTCCGTATCAAGCTGAAGAACCCCGAGAATTATCAGGGCGTCGTGAGCGAGGCGAAGGGATTGCAGGGGGTCTGGCAGGTGCAGGATCTCCACACCATCCTCGATAACATGTTCAAGATCTTGAACTTCCTTAAATGGGTCACCATTGGGATGAGTGTGGCGCTGCTGATCGCCGCATCCCTGCAAATCGCCAATACCATCCGGATGGCCGCTTTCACCCGTCGTCGGGAGCTTGGAATCATGCGTCTGGTTGGCGCCTCAAATACCTACATCCTGCTGCCATTCCTTTTGGAGAGCCTGTTCGCCGCATTCCTCGGTATCGCGGTGGCCGGGGTGCTGCTGGTGGCCGGATTGTGGCTGCTGGTGCTGAAGAACCTTCAAGTATCACTTAAGGCTCTACCCTGGGTTGACTTGGTGCATGTCTGGACAGCGATCGGTTGGGTTGCCTTAGTGGGGGCAATATTGGCTATTATCCCAACGTTGTTGGCCACGAGGAAATACCTCAGGGTCTAACTCGACAGAATCGGGAGAACGACGTGAACCGGGACTTTCCCCCCGCCAATGGCGGCCCGCGTAACGCGATGACCGGCCTGCGTAGACTCGGCGTTGCCGCGGTCTGTGCCGTGCTGTCGCTCACTGCCGCGCCGCTGGCATTCGCAGACGACTTGGACGACCAGCGCTCGCGATTGCGCGAGCAGATGTCACAGACCAGATCTCAAATCGATGAGTTCAGCGGAAAGGTGGCCGCAGCGGTCGAGAAGTACAACGCCTCCAAGGCCCAGCTGGCCGAAGCCGAGGCAAAATTGGCCGCGGCCGAATCCGCGACCTCGACGGCCAAACGTGAGGATGATTTGAGGGCCGCCGAACTCGCCGCCGCGGAAGCCGCCCTTGAGGCCGCGAAAGCAGAGGTGATTCGGGCCAAGGCCGCGGTCGAGGAAGAGCGCGGCAAGATGGGTGAAGTCGTCCGCGAGAACATGGTGGCCTCAACCCCGCTGGTCAATTTCGCGATGTTTGTCGAGGACCTGAAATCCAGCGATATCGGTTCCCGCCTCCAGTACTCGGCCGCCGTGTTCAGTGCGCGTTCGGCCAACATGGACCGGCTCACGGAGGCCCAGTTCAGACTGGAGGCCGCCGAGCAGCGTGCCGCCGAGGCAGAGGCCAAGGCCGAGCAGGCGAAACAACGCGCCGCCGAGCAGCTGGCTGAGACCCAGCGCCGGGAGGCCGCGGCGGCCGAGTTGCGCGGCAAGGTCGCGTCCCTGGTCGAGAGCAACGCCAAGCTCAAGGGCGAGGCCGAGTCCGAACTGGCTCAGGCCGAATCCGAC
This sequence comes from Propionibacteriaceae bacterium, assembly GCA_030528545.1. Next base: position 55,026 of record JAUMYR010000001.1, on the reverse strand, counting down.
TACAAGAAGATGGAATCCGAAAGCGCCGAACTCGACCGCCGCATCGCGGCCCGCATCGAGGCCAAGCGCCGGGAAGAGGCCGCCTCGCGGGCCTCCCGTTCGGCTTCCTCCTCTGGCCGTTCTTCGGGCGGTGGCGGGGGAAGCTACACCAGCAACTCCTCGCTGTTTTGGCCCGCCCAAGGACGCCCGGGATCGCCTTTCGGTATGAGGTTGCACCCGATCCTCGGGTATTACCGGATGCACTGGGGCACCGATATCGGCGCCGGGTGCAATACTCCGCTGTTCGCCGCCGGGGACGGCGTCGTCACCGAGAAGTTCTACAACTCCGGCTACGGCAACCGGCTGGTCATTGACGTCGGACGCATCAACGGCTCCTATATCTCGGTTGGCTATGCCCACGCCACCCGCTACGTCGTTGGCAAGGGCGATCGGGTCTCTCGCGGTCAGATCGTCGGCTATGTGGGAACCACGGGCCTGTCGACCGGATGCCACCTGCACCTCGAGGTGTGGCAGAACGGCACCAAGGTCAACCCGATGAAGTGGTTCTGATGCCCAGAGAGACCGGGCGCAAACTGGTGGCGCAGAACAAGAAGGCCTTCCACGATTACCACATCGGGGATCGTTTCGAGGCCGGCCTGGTGCTCACCGGCACCGAGGTGAAGTCTCTGCGGGCGGGCAGGGCTTCCCTGGTCGATGGTTTCGTCACGATCGACGATGGAGAGGTCTGGCTGCGCCAGACTCACATCCCCGAGTATGAGTTCGGTACCTGGCGCAACCACGCGGCCAAGCGCACCCGAAAGCTGCTGCTGAACCGCAAGGAGATCGACAAACTGGCCCGCGAGGTCTCCAACTCGGGCAAGACCATTGTGCCGCTATCGATCTATTTCTCCGACGGCTATGCCAAGGTCGAGATCGCGATCGCCACCGGCAAGAAGGACTGGGACAAGCGCCAGTCCATCGCCGAACGGGACGCCAAACGCGAGGCCGAACGCGCGCTGGCCGAGCGAACCAGAAGGCGCCGCTGAAACATGACAGTGGTGGGGCAGGGATGTGATTGCCTGCCCCACCACCGTTGTTTGTGGATCAGCGCACCTCGACCAGGTCGCAGACGAAGATGAGGGTCTCCCCGGGGGCGATCACGCCACCGGCGCCGCGCTCGCCATAGGCCAGATGGGGCGGGATGACCAGCTTGCGGCGTCCGCCGGCCTTCATCCCGGCGATGCCCCGATCCCAACCGGGGATGACCCGGCCAGCGCCGAGCGGGAACTGGATCGGTCCGCTTCCATAGCTGGAATCGAACTCCTCACCGCTGGAATAGGCGACCCCGACGTAGTGCACCGAGACCAGGTGGCCAGGGGCGGCCTCGGTTCCGGAACCCTCGTGCAGGTCGGTGATCTCCAGGTCAGCGGGCGGTGGGCCCTCGGGAAAATCAATCTCAGGCTTGTCAGACATGGCCTCAGGCTAGCCGATTTGGCGAAAGGTGGGACAATGGGAGACGTGAACTCTGACTCGCTTGGCATCCGGATTACCGAACAACAGCGAGACCGTGCCCTGGCCTACCTGCAACAGGCCTATGCCGACGGGCGTCTTGACGAATCCTCCTTCGAGGAGCGTCTGGGCAAGGCGCTGGCCGCGACCACCCGGCGCGAGCTGGATCGGGCTTTCGCTGGGCTGGCCGCGGCTCCGCTAGCCGTAGCCGCGGTCAGGACCCGCCGCACGGTCGCCAAGAGAGCTCCGGACGCGGTCATCGGGGTCATGCACTTGTCGCCCCTTTTCAGCTGGATCATCGGTCCGGCGGTGGCCTATGGGGTCTCTGAGAAAGGCAGCCCGATGCGGTTGGAGGCCGCCAAGTCGCTCAACTTCAATCTGTGGATCATGTTGGGTTTCGTCTTGACGCTGCTGTTCAGCCCGCAGGGCGGGATTACGATGCTCCTGCTGACCGGGCTCGGGCTGACCTGGCTCATCGCGACGCTGGTCAATGGGATCAAGGCGATCGGAGGGCAGCCAGTCCACTACCCGTTGCAGCGGATGAGGATCTTGCCGATCAGCCAGGGCAAGCGCCGATGATCGGTTTCGCCGGATCTGCACCGGACGCTAAACTGGTAGGGCACGGCAGTGCCTGACAACTCAAGAGGGGGTGACTGGTTTCGACTTGGGACGGTAGTCCCAGGAGAAGCGGGCCGAGGATCCAGACTCAACTCGTAAACGATCGTCTGGAAACCAATAAGTGCCGAAAACAAGCGCACTGACTTCGCCCTCGCCGCCTGATCGGTAGAGCCGAAGGGTCAGCCCGGATGTGCCTTCCGTCCGGTTCCTGGCCTCATCCAGAAGGCTGACCGCCGCGTCCTCGTTTCAGGGACGTAGCGGGACATTTCATGAAACTGGGCTCGTCTGCGACATGTCGTCGTGAGCGCAGGAGCCGAGAAACCGCTGAGACGACTGCGCCCGGAGAATACCTGGTTCGCCTTTCAAGGACGCGGGTTCGATTCCCGCCACCTCCACCGCGGCTGGTCGGGGACGTGTATTACGCATCCTCGACCGGCCGCATGTCATGTGCGGCTGGCCCCTGCCACCAGCCCTACCAGATGCCTTCCCCACATTCGGCACGACTTGTCGGCGGCGGGTTCCGGATCAGGTGCGCCCAGCCCGGGAGTTCCCCAACCGCACACCCACCCAGGCCGCCCCATGAGTATCCGCGACCGGGTGGCTCCGGCGGGAAGCCATCGCATCAGACCGGTCGCAGCGTGGACTCCCGGGATTCCCGCTGAGGCGGTGCTGGGGAGGAGCCATGCCAGAGGTTTTCTCCGTGCCCGGGGCCTTTGGATCGAGGACGCGCACCCGGACGCGATCCAGTCGCCGCGACCCCGTGCCAGGCCTCTCCAGATCCCGCCCGGGCGCGCCGGGACTGTCAGTCGCCACGGCTGCTTCGTACGATGGGAGTGTGCCGCAACCGCCGCGTCCTGGAGAACTGCTCGTCGCCCGCGCAGGAGAGCTTGATGGGTACTTCGCGCGCTCGGTGGTGCTGCTCCTCGATCACGACGCGGGAGGCACCCTCGGTGTGTGCCTGGACCGGCTGTCCGGCTACGCTCTCGCCGAGGTGCTGCCGGGCTGGGAGGAACTGGTCAGTCCTCCCGGGCGCCTCTTCGAGGGAGGCCCGGTCTCGAGGGAGGGCGCGATCTGCGTCGCCCGCCTCGCCAACCCGAGAGAGGACCCACCGGGATTCCGCCGGGTCTTCGACGACATCGGGCTGCTGCACCTGGACACACCGACCGAACTGGTGCGGGGAGGCTACACCGACCTGCGGATCTTCGCCGGATACGCCGGATGGTCTCCCGGGCAGCTGGAGCACGAACTCGTGGCTGGGGCCTGGCACCGGGTGAACTCCCACGAGGAGGACATTTTCGGGGTCCGCCCGGACGGCTTGTGGAGGCGCGTCCTGCGCCGCCAGGGCGGGGACCTGGCGCTGTATTCCAGCTGGAGCCGCAACCCCGAACTCAACTGATGGCGCGACCAGGACCGTAAGATTGCGGCAAGGATCAGGAGGAACTATGTCTGAGGCAGGGCCGCGGGGAACCAAACACCGCATCCTCGTCATCGACGACGATGTCGCGCTGGCCGAGATGTTGCAGATCGTGCTGCGCCAGGAGAATTTCGACACCGCATGGTGCGCTCGGGGCGACCACGCCCTAGCCGAGTTTCGCGATGCCCGGCCCGATCTGGTGCTGCTCGACTGGATGCTGCCGGGGCGAGACGGGGTTCAGGTCTGCCGCGACATCCGGGCGGAGTCTGGCGTCCCCATCATCATGCTGACCGCGAAGTCCGAGACCGGCGATGTGGTGGAGGGCCTAGAGGCCGGAGCCGACGACTACGTGGCCAAACCCTTCAAAGCCAAGGAACTGGTGGCCAGGATCAGGACCAGGCTGCGGCGGCCCTCGGCCGACACCGGGTCGGATCTGTTGCGGATCGGCGACATCACGATCTCGGTCTCGGGACACCAGGTGCGCCGCGGATCGACAGTGCTGGCCCTCACCCCGCTGGAGTTCGATCTGCTGCTGGCGATGGCTCGCCGCCCAGGCCAGGTGCTCACCAGGGACGCGCTGCTGGATGAGGTCTGGGGGTATCGCAACACCGCGGACACCCGGCTGGTTAACGTGCATGTGCAACGCCTAAGGGCGAAGGTCGAGAAAGACCCGGAGCATCCAGAGATCATCGTGACAGTCCGTGGCGTCGGGTACCGTGCAGGCCAGCCTGCCACGGACTGAGGGGACCGGCCGCCCGAGGCTGATGTCGCCATCGCGGCTGTGGTGGTCCTCGCTGCCGCTGCGGGTGGTGGTCTCCACGCTGGCCTCCTCGGCGCTGGTGCTGGTTCTCGGAGGCCTATTGCTGTTGCGGCTGGCCACCGACGGTATCGTCGAGGCCAAGCGCGAGACCGCTATTCAGCAGGCCAGCGCGGCCTTCAACCAGTTGCAGACCCAGTTACGCGCGGCCAACGTGGACAGCGTGACGGTGCAGTACGAGAGACTCACCCAGTTGCTGGACCAGGTCGCCACGCACGGTGGCCAGTACATCGTGATGGAGGGAACACTGTCTGGCCTGCGAACCTCTGGAATCGCCCAGTCGAGCGTCCCGGACTCCCTGCGTCAGGCGGTGCAGGCGGGAGAAGGCATGTGGGTGACCCCGACCACCGTGCGGTACTCGGGGCCGAACTCCCAGACCGAGCCGGGCCTGGCGATCGGTGCCACCCTGGAAGTGCCGCTCACCGGCGAACTGATCCCGACCTATTTCATCTTTCCGCTCACGACCGAGGTGGCGACGCTGCGGGCTCTGGAACAGGCCGTCATCCTGACCGGGATACTGCTGATCGGTGCCCTCGGGGGGATCTCCTTCGTGGTGGCCCGGCAGGTGGTGCGTCCGGTCCGGCTGGCCAGCCAGGTCGCCAGGCGCCTGGCCTCGGGTGAACTCAACGAGCGGCTGCGGGTGCGCGGCACTGACGACCTGGCCTCACTCGCGACGTCCATGAACAACATGGCCTCCGAACTACAGCAACAGATCGGGCGGCTGGAGAACCTGTCCCGCCTACAGCAGCGCTTCGTCTCTGACGTCTCGCACGAACTGCGCACCCCGCTGACCACGGTGAAGATGGCCTCCGAGATGCTTTACGATGCCCGGGACCGTTTCGATGCGGCGACCCAGCGCTCGGCCGAGCTGCTGCACCACGAGCTGGAGCGCTTCGACGAGCTGCTCAGTGATCTGCTGGAGATCTCGCGTTTCGATGCTGGGGCCGCCACCCTGGCCCTGGAGGACACCGACCTGGTGGACCTGGTGCGAGCTGAACTGGACGCCCAGCGCGCGGTCGCTGACCGGCTCGGGATCGAGTTGCGGCTCCACCAGGAAGGGCCGATCATGGCCGAGGTCGAACCCCGGCGGATTCGCCGGATCGTGCGCAACCTGGTCAGCAACGCGCTGGAGCACGGGGAACGGTTGCCGGTCGACATCCGGCTGGCTGAGGACCAGGACGCCGTCGCCATCGCCGTGCGGGACAGGGGAGTGGGTTTCCTGCCGAATCAGGCCTCACTCGTGTTCGACCGCTTCTGGCGTGCCGACCCGAGCCGGACCCGCACGGTCGGTGGCAGCGGCCTGGGACTGGCGATCGCCCGCGAGGACGCCCGCCTGCACGGCGGCTGGCTCGCGGCGTGGGGCAGACCGAACCAGGGCGCTCAGTTCCGGCTGACCTTGCCCAAACACCCCGACATCGTGTTGCGGGACTCACCGCTGCCGCTGATCCCTCTGGACCTTGAACAGCCACTCCTGGAGGATTGAATGAGACGTCTGGTGTCGTGTGCGCTGCTGCTATGCGGGCTCGTGGGGTGTGCCTCGCTGCCGGTGACCGGCCCGGTCACTCACGTGCTTCCCTCCACCCAGCTCGTGCCGCGGGGGGCCGACATCGCTCCGGGACCGCCGCTGCCGGATGCTTCTCCCGACCAGTTGGTCGCGGGATTCCTGGTGGCGATGTCGGCGGGCCAGTCCGGGCTCGCCGTGGCCAGGAAATACCTGACTGAGGATGCGCTGGCCGGGTGGCGTCCCGAAGACAACGGTATCGAGATCTACAACGGCGATGGCAGCCCTCCCGTCGTGACCAGCGACAGCGCCCGCATCGACTCCCCCCGGATCGGCAGCATCGACTCGCTGGGTCGCTTCGCTTCCGGGGAGGGTCGCCTCGACCACGATTTCGGGCTGGTGAAAGAGGCCGGTCAGTGGCGGATCGGTAACCCACCGCCGGGGGTGTTGATTTCCCACTATGTCTTTGGGCGCTATTTCGACGCCTACCCGGTGTACTTCTTCAACGGCGACCATCTGGTGGCCGACCTGGTCTACCTGTCGAATGGCCAGGTGACCCCAGAGCGGCTGCTCGGCGCGCTGTTCGCTGGGCCGTCGCGGTGGCTGTCGGGCGCCGTGACCACCGCCGTTCCGGCCGGAACCAGGCTCAATGAGGCGTCGATCGATGGCCGGGGAGTGGTGCAGGTTGACCTCAATGCGGCGGTCGAGGTACTGAACCCCGAGGATCGCCGTCGGCTCGGCGCCCAGATCATGTGGACGCTGACGGCCCTGTCTCGGGTCACCTCGGTCAGCCTGACTGTTGGCAAACAACCCTTCGTGGTTCCCGGACAGTCAGCCGTTGGCGACCTCGAACTCGCCAACCTCCAGGGATTCCAGGTGCTGGCTGGAGCCCAGACCGATGACCTGTTCGCGATTTCGGAGGGCCGGCTCGGCAGGCTCAACGACCAGGCCTCATTCGTCCCCGTGCAGGGAGCTTTGGGCCAGGCCGATGCCGACATCAAGAAGGCAGCGCTAAGCCTCGACGGGCTCACCGTCGCCGCGGTGACCAGCGCCGACTCTTTGCTGTTCGGTGTTCCCCACTCGACGGTGAGGACCATCCCCACCGGACTGACCCAGCTGGACGGACCACAGGTCATCGGGGGAGTGGCCTGGGTTTTCGGCCGCGACCCCAGCGGAGGCCCGGCGCTGGCCCGGGTGGACGAGACCGGGCGCGTCGTGACCGTGGCCCTGGAGGGCCTGGGCGGCGAATTGGTGAGCTTCCGCGTGGCTCCCGCGGCGACCCGCGTCGCCTTGGTCGTGCAGCGGGAGAATGGCCGGGCGCTGCTGATGGGAATCCTGAGGCAGGGGGAGAGTGAGACCGGCGTCGAGGGCCTGGTCGAACTGAGCCCGAGCGTGGACGGCGTTCGGCTCAGAAACTTCGATCAGGTCGGCTGGGGAGGGGAGACGACCATGGTCGTCCTGGCCTCCCTATCCGCGGGCGGACGGCTCGCCTACTCGGTGACGGCCGACGGTGGGAAGGCCAGCGCGATCGGGCCGATGGGCGACCACGATCTGAGGAGCCTGTCGGTGTTGCCGCGCAAGTCCGGGTTGCGGGCCGTCGCCATCAACGAGGACGCCCGGGTGCTGCGCTATGACGCGAGGGCCCGCTGGCAGGGCGTCAACGCTGCCGAGATCAGTTCGGTGACCTATGCGGGGTAGCGGAACCCGCAAGATCCTGGACGCGGCCGCCGACCTTCTTGGCGGGACCTGTCTGGGATGTGACCGGCCTGGGGTGTGGCTATGCCCGGGATGCGCATCCGAGATCGGTGATTCCACCCCAGCCGAGGTATCGAGGGCTGGGTTCCCGGAGCCGATCTGGGCCGCTGGTGCATACCAGGGAGCGCTGCGGCGCCTGCTCCCGGCGTACAAGGATGCTCAGGCATGGCATCTGGCCCGGCCGCTCGGACGGCTGCTGGCGTCCTCGGTGTCTCGCCTCGGGACCGGTGCGCTCCTGGTCCCGCTGCCGAGCAGCCCAGCGTCGGTGCGCCACCGTGGCGACGATCACATGCTCAGGCTGGTCCGCTCGGCCGCTGCCTGGCTGGAACCGGCGCCACGGCTCGCCAGGGTGCTGAGCGCTCGGGTCCATGACGATCAGGCCGGCCTGCCCGCCAGTGCTAGGGCGCGCAACCTCGCCCACACGATGTCGGCTCTGCCCGGTCACGCCGAGGTGATCGTCTGCGATGACATCGTCACCACCGGGGCTTCCCTCGCCGAAGCGCGGCGGGCCCTGAGCCAGGCTGGTTATCGGATCCGTGGAGCCGCGGTGGTAGCGCACGCGATGCGCCGCGCTGATCTCTAATTGGCTAGGAGCGTTGTCACGTTTTCGGCAACGAAGCTTGGTCTGGAGCGGTAACGTTGCGTTATGGCAGGTGCCGGTCAGTGGCCGCCACCGCCTGCGGGCCACGATGCGGGTGACCCGCACAACTCACCGATGGAGGTTAGGCATGGACATCATCGTCACCGGACGTCACATGAGCGTGAGTGATCGCCTGCGGGAGCAGGTTGAGGAGCGAATCGCGACGATCGAGAAGCTACGCGATCGTGTCATCCGGGTGGAGGTCGAGTTCACTGCGGTCGGGACCAAGAATCAGCCAAGCGAAGCCATTGAGGTCGAGATCACGCTGCGCAGCAAAGGACCGGTGATCCGCGCCGAGGCCAACGCCGAAGATAAGATGGCCGCGTTCGAGAAGGCCCTGGAACGGATCAAGGTTCAACTGCGCAAGGCGGCGGATCGCCGCAAGACCCATCGCGGGCTGCGCGCCACCTCGATCGCCCCCGACATCACCTCACTGCCGGAACCGGCCGAACCCGAGCCTGAGAACGACGATCCGGTGACTCAGACTATCGCGGGGCTGGTGGTCACCGGAGACGGTCCGCTCATCGTCAGGGAGAAGGAGTTCGACGCGGTGCCGCTGACCCTGGCTCAGGCACTCGATGAAATGGAACTCGTCGGACACGACTTCTTCCTCTACCTGGATGCCGCGAGCAGGAAACCGAGCGTGGTGTACCGCCGCAAGGCGTACAACTATGGGGTGATCCACCTCAACGTTCAGGACTGATATTTCATGAGGCTGTCCCGCCCGCAGGCGCGACGGATTGCTTTGGCCGCCCAGCTCGTTGGGCGGCCAAAGCCTGTCCCGGTCACTGGACGCGAGGTATCCCGGGTGATCGCGCGTTTGGCTCAGTTCCAGATCGACTCGGTGAACGTCATGGCCCGGGCTCACCTGATGCCGCTGTTTTCCCGCCTTGGGCCCTATGACCCCGAACTGCTGCGGCGGGCCGCGGAGGAGCCGCCACGGAAGCTCTTCGAGTATTGGGGACACGCGGCGAGCCTGATGGACACGAATCTCGTGCCCGCGATGAGGCACCGGATGAACCGGCACTGGAACTGGCCCGGCCTGGATCGGCTTAACCGGGAGCGTCCAGGATTCGTCGAGGATGTGTATGCGCGGGTGGGCGAGCGGGGGCCGGTGACCGCCCGCGAGCTGGCGCCCCCCGGTTCCGGCGGCACCGGGGCGTGGTGGGGCTGGTCGGAGACCAAGAGCGTGCTGGAGTGGCTGCTCGCGACGGGGAAGCTCGGCGTCGCCAGCCGCACCCCGGCGTTCGAACGCCGCTACGACCTGCTGGAACGGGTGCTGCCGCATGCCCTCGCCGACGGGCTGGACGCCGCGGAGGCCCATCTGGTCCTGGTGCGCCGGGCGGCCGAGGCCCTCGGCGTAGCGTCGCGGCGCTGCCTGACCGACTACTTCCGGACCGGGCCCCAGCCGACCGGCGCCGCGATCGCCGGGCTGGAACGATCTGGGGAACTGATCCCCGCCGAGGTCGACGGCTGGCCGGAGCCAGTGTGGGTCTGGCACAAGGCGGCCCGCCCACGCGCGGTAGATGCCTGCACGATCGTGTCCCCATTCGATTCCCTGGTCTTTGAGAGGCGTCGGCTCTCCGCGCTGTTCGAGGTGGACTACCGGATTGAAATCTATGTCCCGGCCGCGAAACGGGTCTATGGCTACTATGTTTACCTCTTCGTCTGCGGCGAGGAGATCGCCGCGCGGGTCGATCTCAAGGCCGATCGGGTAGCTGGGAAGCTGATCGTCCAGTCCTCCTGGATTGAGCCAGGCAGCAGGCTGGACCCACCGAGTGTGGCGACCCGCCTGGATGCTCACCTGGTGCAACTGGTGGGCTGGCTCGGACTCAGCGAGATCGAGTACCGGGATAGGGGAAGCCTCGCACCGGTGTTGCGCGGTCTGGCGCGTTAGCGTGGCACCGCTAGGATTGAGCCCGAATGTCGCGGTGAACCGGCCGCGTAGCGGACGAATAAGGACACACAGTGGGTTTTGTCGATCGGCTGATGAATATCGGCGCTGGGCGCACGCTGAAGAAACTTGAGAAGGTGGCCAGCCAGGTCAACTCCATCGAGGAGGACTTCCAGGCCATGAGCGACGAGGAGTTGCGCTCTCAGACCTCCGAGTTCAAGCAGCGCCTGGCCAATGGCGAATCCCTGGATTCCCTGATGCCTGAGGCCTTCGCTACCGTGCGGGAGGCCAGCGTCCGGGTGCTGGGCAAGAGGCACTTCGACGTGCAGATCATGGGCGGGGCGGCACTCCACTGGGGCAACATCGCCGAGATGAAGACCGGCGAGGGCAAGACCCTCGTGGGAACCTTGCCGAGCTACCTGAACGCGCTGTCGGGCGAGGGCGTCCACATCGTCACCACTAACGACTATCTCGCCAAGTACCAGTCGGAACAGATGGGGCGCATTCACCACTTCCTCGGGCTGGAGGTCGGCTGCATCCTGGCCCAGATGAGCCCGGCTGAGCGCCGGGTCGCCTACGCCGCCGACATCACTTACGGCACCAACAACGAGTTCGGTTTCGACTACCTGCGCGACAACATGTCGCTGAGCCTCGAAGACCTGGTACAGCGCAGTCACCACTACGCGATCGTCGACGAGGTCGACTCAATCCTGGTCGATGAGGCCAGGACCCCACTCATCATCTCGGGCCCGGCCGAGGACAACCGCCAGTGGTACCCCGAGTTTGCGCGCCTGGCCACCCGGTTGCAGCGGGACCGCGACTACGAGGTGGACGAGAAGAAACGAACCGTGTCGGTGCTGGCCCCCGGAATCGAGGCCGTGGAGGACCGCCTGGGCATCGAGAACCTGTACGAGTCGGCCAATACGCCCCTGATCAGCTATCTCAACAACGCGCTGAAAGCCAAGGAACTGTTCAAGCGTGACAAGGACTATGTGGTCATGGGCGAGGAGGTGCTGATCGTCGATGAGCACACCGGACGCACCCTCCACGGCCGTCGCTACAACGAGGGCTTGCACCAGGCGCTGGAGGCCAAGGAAGGCGTCGAGATCAAAGCCGAGTATCAGACTCTGGCCACGATCACTCTGCAGAACTACTTCAGGATGTACTCCAAGCTGGCAGGCATGACCGGCACGGCCAAGACCGAGGAGGCCGAGTTCCAGAAGATCTATGGGCTCGGGGTGATTCAGATCCCCACCAACATGCCGATGATCCGCAAGGATCAGGCCGACCTGATCTACCGGACCGAGGAAGCTAAGTACGCCGCGATCATCGACGACGTCGTCGCCCGTCACGAGGAAGGCCAGCCGGTTCTCATCGGCACGGCTTCGGTGGCGAAATCCGAACTGATCTCGGCGATGCTGAAGCGGGCCGGGGTGCCACACCAGGTCCTCAATGCCAAACACCACGAGCGGGAGGCCGCCATCGTCGCAGAAGCCGGACGCAAGGGGGCGGTGACGGTATCGACGAACATGGCCGGGCGCGGCACCGACATCATGCTGGGTGGGAATCCGGAGTTCCTGGCTGACCTGGCCCTGCGCAAGAAAGGCCTCGATCCGGTCGATACCCCGCAGGAGTATGAGGCCGCCTGGGCGGCCACCCTCGCCGAGCTGGAGGCCCAGGTCGCCGACGAACACGAGGAGGTCGTCGAGGTCGGTGGCCTCTACGTCATCGGCAGCGAGCGTCACGAGTCGCGGCGGATCGACAACCAGCTTCGCGGGCGTTCCGGACGCCAGGGAGATCCGGGCGAAAGCCGGTTCTACCTGTCCCTGTCGGACGACCTGATGCGGCTTTTCAAACCCGAAGTGCTGGAGCGCGCCCTCATCAGCCTGCGAGTGCCCGATGACGTGCCGCTGGAGCACAAATGGGTGACCGGCTCCATCGAGAACGCCCAGAAGCAGGTCGAGAGCCAGAACTTCGAGATGCGCAAGAACGTCTTGAAGTACGACGATGTCATGAACCGTCAGCGGCACGCGATCTATGGGGACCGGCGCAAGGTGCTCGATGGGGCCGATGTGTCCGAGCAGCTGCGTTCGACGACGGCCCGGGTGGTGGAGGAGGTGGTCCGCCAGCACACGGATGGGGCCAGCGCCGAATGGGACCTGGACGCCCTGCTGACCGAGCTGAAGGTGCTCTATCCGGTCGGGCTCACGGCGGCCCAGATCGACGAGGCCGAGACCAGCGATGACCTGGTCGAGCTGGTGGTCACCGACGCCATGGACGCTTATGAGCGGCGCGAGGAGGCTCTTGGCGCCGATGCCATGCGTGAGCTTGAGCGCCAGGTGCTGCTGACGGTGCTGGACCGTAAGTGGCGAGAGCACCTTTATGAGATGGACTATCTTCGCGAGGGCATTGGGCTGCGCGCCATGGCCCAGCGCGACCCGCTGGTCGAGTATCAGCGTGAGGGCGGGGCCATGTTCAAGTCCATGATGGAGGCCTTCATGGAGGAGGTCGTCGGCTACCTGTTCAACCTGGAGGTCACCATGGCTCAGCCGAAGGTCGGCCTGGTGACCGACGAATCGGGCCAGCCGGTGGACGTCGGGGCCGTCGTGACCGCGAAGGGGCTCGGGGGGTCCTCTTCTCCGAACCGGCTGACCTATTCCGCACCCGATGAGACGGGGGAGGCTCACAAGACCGCGAGCGGTTCGGGGCAGACGGGCCGTCGTGGCCCGGGACGCAATTCGCGCTGTTACTGCGGTTCGGGCAAGAAGTACAAGGCCTGCCACGGTCAGCAGCGCGCCCAGTGAGCCGGTGATCGTTAGCCGGGAAGCTGAATATCGCTGCACTGCCATTTGCCTCCGGTGCGGTCCAGCCTCATGGCGCACGCCAGGGAGCGCCCGTCGAGGACCAGCCGGACGCTGACCTCGGCCGCGCTTCGGTGCGGTTCCTGGGTCCGCACCGAAGCGATGCTGGCGCCGTTCCAGCGTCCGGACTGACGCTGAAGCTGGAGGACCGTGAAGGCATGATCGTTCAGTAAGCGGCCGACCTGGTGTAGGGGGCGGCGCCCGAACAGGGTTTCCAGCACGGCCACGATGACCTGAAGCTGGTCGGAGGGGGCGGGCCGGCGCGGGGGAGGCGGTTGCCGGGCAGGCCGGTCGGGAACCACCCGGACCGGGATGAGCGGGCGGTACACACGCCGTGATCTGGTGTGATCGGGTAACAGGACCGGAATGGGTAGGGCCAGGGTTGAGGTCATGGCCGGAATCTAGGCCGGGGAAAGGGCGCTGTCTGGAGGTAGCGGAAACGGGCAACACCATCGGCGAAAC
>JAUMYR010000001.1:34678-41476 GCA_030528545.1 Propionibacteriaceae bacterium | reverse complement strand
AAGCCGGATACTTCCTGGGTCCGGTACCGGTCATGGACGGCGGGGCGCTCTTGGCCGAGCCTCAAGCGAACAGCAGCAGCAGACCCGAGACCGTGTAGAACACCATGACCGCGAGCATGGGAAGCTGACCGGTGACCTGGCGTCCGAAGCGGCGGCCGTCGTCTTGTAGGTGACGGATCGCGATGTCGTGACTCACCAGGACGCCAATCACGTGGCCGCCGACGATGGCGGCCACCTGCAAACTGGCGATGAGGGAGGAATATCCGATGATCGCGGTATTGACCCCGAGTTCGGCCGTGCCGAACAGATTCCAGCCCCGTCCCAGCGGGTCCGAGAGCTGGATCACGGTGCGCTGTCCCTCAAGCCACAGCAGGGTAGCGTAGTGAGCGATCGCGTAACCGGTGACGATCGGAACCAGGCCAGGGGCCAGCAGGTCGGCCTGCTGACGGACCGAGCGCTGGGGCAGCCTCATGGCCGCCGCCGCGCCATAGTAGGTGAATGCCACGACCAGGACCATGACCGTTAGCCCGAGGCCGTCCCACACCACTCGTGGCAGGGAGGAGTTCTGCACGAACTGCACCCACCAGAGCACGTTGGAGAAAGAGTCATAGGCGGTGCCGCCGAGCAGCACGACGGCGACCGCCGAGATGAACCGCGGGGGACGCCAGGTGCCGAGGTTGCGCAGCGGGCTGGTGCGGGCCAGCACCCCAGAAGACGACCTCGTCCACGGCGAGGCCTGAGCCAGCATTGAGGCGTAGACCTCGAAGGGGTCGGCCGAGGCGATCCAGTGGGGGCGGCGGGCCAGGATTCCAGCGAAGAGCCAGATCAGCCAGATCGCCGCCCAGGCCCGGATCACGGGCAGCGTCGCCCGATCTGGCTGGGCCAGTTCGAGGAAACAGAACCCGAACAGCGCGATGGCCCCCGGAAGCACCGAGGGCGCAGGCTGGGCGCAGCGGCGGCGTCCGACTAGGAGCAGCAGCGTGCGGATCGGATTGGTGGCCCGCCAGATCTGCCCCAGCAGCAGGGAGACCGGGACCAGGCCCACCCAGACCAGGACATAGGTGAAGCCAAATACCGGGTTGTCGATCCGGTCGACCCCGCCTACGAGCGCCGCACCCACCAGGAGCCAGATCGCAGCGACGGCGATTCGCAGGCCCCATCTGGTCGCGGCGTGGTCGACGAAGGCGGACAACCGGGGCATCGCCGTGTAGCGGGGCCGGTCGTAGCGGGGCTCTCTCCAGGAAAACACCAGCAGGATGAAGGTAATCAGCAGCGTGGCCGAGGCCCCGGCCACGACGAACTCGAAGGGTAACGGCAGATCCTGGCGGGAACCGATGCCGTGCAGCAGTCTCATCGCTCAGCGCACCACCAGCTGGGCGATGATGTGGGCCTTCTGGTGGGTCTCGATCTCATAGCTTCCAAGCTGGTCGGCCACGAAAGTCTTGGTGACCGATCCGCCCGCCGGAACCTCGAACTCCACCTCATAGCCGTGCACATGGATGGTCTCTGCCACATCGGAGCTGATCGTCAGGTTGACGGTGGCGCCACCGCTGACCTCAATCCGCTTCACCGCGGCGGCCTTTCCGCCATTGGTCAGCTCGATGGAGGCGTCCACCGTGCCCCCTCCGGAGCCGCCGCCACAGGCAGCGAGCAGCACCGCGAGGGCAGACAAGAAGGTAAGCGTGACGAATCGAACGGCTGAGCGCATGGCCTTTCCTCTCTTCGCGCCGTGACGGGCCCACGTTAGCCCACGGGGGCGGCAAGTACCGACTTAGTGGCAGTTGGGCCGCGCTAGCCTTGGCCTATGCAGAAGCACCTCGTGTTTGTTCCGGTCACCGCGGCGGAGCGCCGCCAGCTCAAGGAGGGACAGGAGCTAGGCCCGCGTTCGGCCTTCACCGTGACCGAAGAACTGTGTGCCGCTCTCGACTACGGACCCGACGAACTCGAGGATGCCGAATACGCCGCCATGGTCATCGCCTCCGTCGCTGGGCTTGCCCGGCTGGGAGCGCGTCTGGTGATCGTGGCGGAGGTGGACGCCTCAGCGCTGGGACAGGTGATCGACGCCGGCAACGGTGAACGTGAACTGCACCGCGTGGGTCCGGGAGAGGTCACCGCCTTCTTCACCGAGGACGCCGGCACCGATACCGCGGCCGCGGCCGCGGCCGCTCGCGGACTGGGCATCGACGAGGCGTGGGAGCTGGAGGAGGTCCAGGGGTTGCTCAACCAGGCCGACCTGCTGTGGCATGGGGCCGAGGAACTGTGACCGCAGGAGAAGAAGCCATGGCGGCCAGTGACAGCGAGGAGACAGCGGTGGAGATCTTGCGGCTGAGTTTCAGCGAGGAAGACGAGGCCAACGCCAGTGCCTCGGCGATCGCCGAGGCTGGCTATGAGGTCGCGGTCGTGAAAGAACGCTTCGCCGGGGAGGACGACGATGAGGAAGTGGTGTTCGTCGTCGCCACCCCGGCCAGGCTGGATCGAGTGGAGAAACTCCTAAGCGGTGACTATTTCGTCGAGTGACGACCGGCGAGCCATTCCTTGCCCACCTCGGCTTGGGCGTTGAGCGCGGCCCGGATGAAAGGCTCGGCCTCGCGCTCCAGCTTCTTGCCGATCAGCGGGACCTTGACGACCAGTTCGCCCTCGTAGGAGGCCAGCGTACCCTCCTCGGTTGGGCTCAGCCTGCCCTGGGCGTTCATGGTCACCGGCATGCCGTGGACCGATACCTCGACGGTGCCGCGGCGGGGCAGATTGCCCGGCTCGTCCCAGGACATCACCTGGGTGAATCGCAGCTCCTTGCCGATGAAACCCGCGACCGAAGAGGGCGGATTCAGGTGGAGAGTGAGTTCGGCCTGGTTCCCCTCGGTGTGGATCGTCGCGGACTTGGCGCCAGCCCGGGCAGCGACTTTTTCGAGGAAGTCCCGGTCCAGGAGCATCGCCGCCACCTGGTCGGGCGTCGCGGCGTATTCGTGGCTCGTCGAAATCTGCATGACCCCGATTGTTGCAAATCGTGTCAACGTAAGGCTGCACGCCGCGCGGCCACGGCGTTAGAGTGAGTGCTGAAAGCGGACGCGATAAGGAGTCGAGGGTGACAACTCGGGCGCAGCTCATGGAGGAGACGGCGGCGATCGTGGGCTCGTCAGACGGGGCTGTCCCGTCGGCGCGGGTGGGTGAGTTCGTCGAACACTATCTTCGCTACGTTGACGATGAAGACATCCTCCGGCGCACCCCCGGGGATCTGGCCGCCATCATCACCAGCCACATTGCCAGCGGTCGGCGCCGCCTCCCGGGGGAGATCACCGTCGAGGTGCGTCAGCCCCGCGCGGCCGGGGACTCCACAGTGCTGTTCATCGTGTGCGACGACCGGAGCTTCATCGTGGACTCGGTGTCTATGGCGATCACCGACTGCGGATGGTCGATCCGGGAGCTTTTCCACCCGCAGTACCAGGTGGCGCGCGACGCCGAGGGGCTCCTGAGCGATGCCGCCGCGGCCCTCGGTGCCGCAGAAGGGGTGCTCGACGAGTCCTGGGTGGTGTGTGAGGTGTTCCCCCCGCTGGGGGAATCTTCCGCAGAGCTGACCAGCGTCCTCGTCTCCCGGGTGCGGCGCGCCCTGAGCGCTGGGGCCCGCGCCGTCGCCGACTATGGGGACATGCTCACCCGGGTCTCAGACGCGCTGCGGGTGCTTCGCGCCGACGGGGTGAGGGCCGACCGCGGAGGTCCCATCCACTTCCTGGAGTGGCTCGCGGAGGACAATTTCACCTTCCTTGGCTTCGTCGAATACGCGGTGCGGGACAACCAGCTGGTTCCGGTCCCGGGCAGCGCTCTTGGGATCTATGCCGACGACGGAGCGATCGGCCCCGAACCGGTCCCGGCACCGGCCGCTTTTCTGTTGGCCAAGGACCCACAGCGTTCCATCGTGCACCGGGCGAATTACCTCGACCGTTTGAGCATCCGGCGGATCAAGGCGGGCAAGGTCGTCGCTGAGATGCGCTTCGTCGGGCTGTTCGCCTCGGCGGTCTACACCGGCTCGATCCGCGACATCCCCTTCATCGACGCCAAGGTTCAAGACATCCTGGAACGCACCGGATACGACCCGGCGGCCCATGGAGCCAAGGCCATCACCGCGACCCTGGCCAATTACCCCCGCGACGAGCTCCTGCAGGCCAGCGCCGACGAGTTATACGCCGTCGTGGTGCCGGTATCCCGGCTGAACGAGCGCCGCACGGTGCGGCTGTTCGTGCGCGAAAGCGCCGATGCCAGATTCGTCACTGCGCTGGTGTTCTTCCCGCGGGACCGGTACAACACCGGGGTGCGTGAGCGGATGCAGGCGATCCTGCTTCAGGCCTATGGAGCGACCTCTGTCGAGCATGAGGCCCGGATTGGGGCTTCCTCCCTGGCCCGGCTGTACTTCCTCCTCGCGGTCCCTCCGGGGGCCAAACCTGTCGACGTGCAGGTGAGCCAGGTCGAGCGCGATCTTGAGGAAGCCACCCGCACGTGGGACGACGCTTTCATTGAGCTGGCCCGCGGCCTGGCCTCGGAACAGCGGGGCATCGAGTTCTCCGAGGGTTACCGGGAGGCCTTTCCCCCCGAGGTCGGGATCGCCGACCTGGGACGCCTCAACGAACTGCGCCCGGAAGCCCCGGTCGCTTTCCAGTTGTCTGACGGAGCCGACGATGTGCGGCTCAAGGTCTACCTAAAAGAGGCTTTACTGACCCTGTCGGCGGTCTTGCCTCAGCTCAGCGCTCTCGGTTTCGAGGTGATCGACGAGTGGCCCTATGAGCTGGAGCTGCGGGGCGAGCGGGCGATGGTGTATGAGTTCTCGCTGCGTCCGGTCGGATTCGAGGTGAACGAGGACGACCGGCAGCGAATCGTGGACGCCATCGCCGCGGCGATGCGAGGCCAGGTCGAGGCGGATTCGTTCAGCGCTCTCGTGACGAAGGCCCGGCTGGGCTGGCGCGACGTCGCTGTGTTGCGCACGATCGCCCGTTACCTGCGCCAGACCGGCATGCCGTTCTCGCAGACCTATATCGCCCGGGCGCTGGCCTCCCATCCCGCGATCGCCGGGGACCTGAGCGCGCTGTTCAACGCCAAGTTCGATCCGCAGCGGGCCTCGTCCCCGGCCAAGACCTGTTCCAAGATCAGCTCCCGGCTGGCCTCCGGGCTGGATTCGATCGCCTCACTCGATACCGACCGGATTCTGCGTGGCTATCTCGCGGTCATCAACGCGACGGCGCGCACGAACGCATTCGCCCCAGATGGGCCCTTCGCGGATGGCTCATCCGCAGCGCTGGCGCTCAAATTGCACCCCCGCGAGCTGGATTTCGCCCCGGAGCCGCGTCCGCTGATCGAGGTCTATGTCTATTCGCCCCGCGTCGAGGGGGTCCACCTGAGATTCGCGACGGTCGCCCGCGGGGGGTTGCGCTGGTCGGATCGGGCCGAGGACTACCGCACCGAGGTGCTCGGGCTGGTCAAGGCGCAGATGGTCAAGAACACCGTCATCGTCCCGTCCGGGGCGAAGGGCGGCTTCTTCGCCCGCCAGCTGCCGGATCAGGCCGCGGATCCCGTGGCCTGGCGGGCCGAGGGCATCGAAGCCTACCGGCGTTTCATCACCGCACTGCTGTCGATCACCGACAATATCGTGAGCGGGGAGATCGTCGCCCCTGCCGGGGTCGTGAGCCACGATGACCCCGATCCCTATCTGGTGGTGGCGGCCGACAAGGGGACCGCGAGTTTTTCCGATATCGCGAACTCCATCGCGGTCGAACGCGGTTTCTGGCTTGGTGATGGCTTCGCCTCTGGCGGGTCCAACGGCTATGACCACAAGGCGATGGGCATCACGGCCCGCGGGGCGTGGGAGTCGGTCAAGAGACACTTCTTCGAGCTGGGTATCGACTGCCAAAGCACCGATTTCACATGTGTCGGTATCGGGGACATGGCTGGAGACGTGTTCGGTAATGGCATGCTTGCCTCCCGCCACACCAGGCTGGTCGCGGCCTTCAACCACAAGCACATCTTCCTCGACCCCGACCCGGAGCCGGAAGCTTCCTGGCATGAGCGCAAGCGGCTGTTCGAGCTTCCAGGTTCGGCCTGGTCGGACTATGACCCGGCCCTGATCAGCCCCGGAGGAGGGGTCTTCGAGCGGACCGCCAAGAAGATCGAGATCAGCCCCGAGGCCGCACGGAGGCTGGGCATCGAACCCGGAACCCTGCGTCCCGACGCGGTGATCTCAGCGATCCTCGGCGCCCCGGTGGACCTGTTGTGGAATGGGGGCATCGGCACCTATATCAAGGCTACCGCCGAGAGCCATGCCGAAGTGGGGGACCGGGCCAATGACGCCGTGCGGGTGAACGGGGCACAGGTCCGGGCGCGGGTCGCGGGCGAGGGCGGCAACCTCGGCTGGACCCAGGCCGGCCGGGTGGAATACGCCCTTGCCGGAGGCAAGATCAACACCGATTTCATCGACAACTCCGCCGGGGTCGACACCTCGGACCACGAGGTCAATATCAAGATCGCGCTCGCGGCTCCGGTCGAGGAGAAACGGCTCAGCCTCCAGGAGCGCAATGAGTTGCTGCGCGCCATGACTGAGGATGTGGCCGCCCACGTGCTGGCACACAATGTCGACCAGAACGTGGCCCTGGCCAACGCCGCGGCCTGCGCCGGACGCCACGCCGGGCTGCACGACAGCTGGATGCAGCGGCTCACCGCCGACGGCTACCTCGACCGCGCGCTGGAGGGATTGCCGGATTCGGCTGAGATGACCCGCAGGATCGAGCGAGGAGAGGGTCTGTGCGGCCCAGAACTGGC
>JAUMYR010000001.1:17179-34578 GCA_030528545.1 Propionibacteriaceae bacterium | reverse complement strand
CAGGTGGCCAGCCGCAGCGTCTTCGCCGCGGGCCGCTTCGAGACCGCCATCCGCCGGATGGGCAGCGGCGCCGAGGCCGCCACCACCCTGCGGCTGGAGTTGCGGGCGCTGGTCGGGCGGGGCACGACCTGGCTGTTGCAGAACCGGCCGCGTCCGCTGGACATCCAGGCCACCATCTCGGGTTTGGGTGAGGGTGTGCGCCAGGTGCTGCTCAACCTGCGTGAGGTGCTGCCGCCACAGGCCCGTCAGCGCTATGACGAGCGGCGAGCGCGCTTTGAACTGGCCGACGACGACGAGCTCATGGCCGTGCTTGCCGGGGCACCGATCGCGGATCGGGCTCTGTCGATCGCCGACATCAGTGTGCTCATGGGACGCCCATTCGGGCAGGTCGCCGCGGCTTCCTTCCAGCTGAGCGAGGCTCTGGGCCTGGACCTGCTCGGCCGCGGGGTGGAGGCTCTGCCTCAGTTCGTCCGGTGGGATTCGCTCGCCCGCGCCGCGCTATTGGCCGACCTTGGCGGACTGCACGACGAGTTGCTGCGGCGTTTCCTCGCCGAAGACACCAGCAACGTCGTCGAGTGGCTCGGATCAAGGCCACGAGCCTCAGAGGTGATTCGTCTCGTCGCCGAGGTCGGAGAGGCCGAGCCCGATCTGGCGCGAGCATCTGTGGCTTTGCGTGCAGTTCGGGGGTTGCTCGGCTAGCAGCGCCGATATGCTGACCGCATGCGGATCGATCTCCATGTGCACAGCTCGGTCTCCGACGGGACCGACACCCCGACCCGCCTTGTACTCAAGGCCCTTTCAGAGGGGCTCGATGTCATCGGCCTCTGCGACCACGACACGTTCGACGGTATTCCCGAGGCGGTGGAGGCGGCCAAACGGGTCGGCCTGAGCGTTCTGGGTGGCATCGAGATGTCGTGCCGGGTCGGCGACCACAGCGTCCACCTTCTCGGCTATGGCTGCGATCCTTACTATCAGCCGCTGGTCCAGGAACTAGCCCGGATCCGGGTCGGACGTTCGGGAAGGCTCCAGGCGATGGTGGACCGGCTGACCGAGCTGGGCCTGCCGCTGACCCTCGACGACGTGATGGAGGCGGCAGCGGCGTCCCCCTCAATCGGGCGTCCGCATGTCGCCGACGCGCTCGTCGCCAAGGGTTATTGCGCCGACCGTGACGAAGCCTTCGAGAAGTGGCTGCGGGACGACCGGCCGGGCTACGTGCCGCGCTACGCCACGGACCTGGGTGCTGCGATCAACCTGATCCACGAGGCCAAGGGGGTGGCGATCATCGCCCACCCCTGGGCGCGAGGCGGAGACAAGGTGCTGACCGCGGAGAAGATCGAGTACTACATCGTCAATCATGGCCTGGAAGGTATCGAGGTAGAGCATGAGGGCCACGACCTCGACCAGCGCGAATTGCTGTTCCGGCTGGGCGAGAGGCTGGGGCTGATCCGTACCGGATCGAGCGACTACCATGGCCTCGGTAAGAAGGGTCACGAGCTCGGGTGTAATCTCACCCGCAAGTCGGCCTATAAAGAGATCGTGGCGCGGATCCGCGCCCGTGGAGGAGTTGTCTGAAGATGAGCGAGCCATTCGACGTGGACGCCGAGAACGAAACGTCCACGTCGGACGGTTCACTGCGCCGGAGTGAGGCCCGCAGCGCCGAGATCGAGGCCGATCTCCCGCTGCACCCGGAGCGCTACCGGATTCTGACGGGGGACCGCCCGACCGGAAACTTGCACATCGGCCACTATTTCGGATCGCTGGCCAATCGGGTTCGGTTGCAGAACTCCGGAATCGAGACGATGGTTATCATCGCCGACTATCAGGTGATCTACGACCGCGACGGGGTCGGGGCGATGAAGGAGAATGTGGCCAGCCTGGTCACCGACTATCTGGCCGCTGGCATCGATCCGCTTCGATCGACCATCTTCACCCATTCCAGCCTGCCCGCTCTCAACCAGCTGATGCTGCCATTCCTCAGCCTGGTCACCGACTCCGAGCTGCGGCGTAACCCCACGGTCAAGGACGAGCTGGCGGCGTCCAACCGGCCGATGTCGGGGCTGATGTTGACCTTCCCGGTGCATCAGGCCGCCGACATCCTGTTCTGTAAGGCCAACCTGGTTCCGGTCGGCAAGGATCAGTTGCCCCACATTGAGGTCACCCGCGTCATCGCGCGGAGGTTCGACGAACGCTATGGGCGGGTGGACCCGGACCGCCCGGTCTTTGGGCAGCCGGACGCGCTGCTATCGGGGGCTCCGAGCATCCTCGGACTGGATGGCACCAAGATGAGCAAGTCCAAGCGCAACACGATTGAGCTGGGCATGAGCGCCGACGAAACTGCCAGGCTCATCAAGAAGGCCAAGACCGATTCGCAGCGGCTGATTACCTATGACCCGGTGAACCGCCCCGAGGTCTCCAACCTGGTGCTGCTGACCGCGTTGTGTGAGGGACAGACCCCGGAGGCGGTGGCCGAACGGATCGGCGAGGGCGGCGGTGGCGGACTGAAGAAGGCCGCAACCGAGGCGATCAATACCCACCTGGAACCCTTGCGGGCCCGTCGAGCCGAGCTCCTGGCCGCCCCGGACTATGTGCGCCAGGTGCTGCGGGAGGGCAATGAGAGGGCCAACGAGATCGCTGAGGCCACACTCGCGGAGGTGCGCCAGGCGATGAGTATGGACTACTGAGCGAACCCGGTGGTGGGGCCGCGGCGATCCCGGGGCCCCACTAGCCTTATTCGGCCTCGCTGATGACCTGCCCCTGCCGGACCCGGCGGCGGCGCCGCCGTTTGGGGGCCTCGGCGGGAGTGCTTCCGGTTTCGGTGGCAGGCTTTTCGGCTTGGGCGCCACGGTCCCTGGTGCGGCGCCTGCGACGGGCCGGAGCGTCCTTCTTCGCCGCCGGATCCTCCTTGGACGGCTGCTGGGTAGCGACCCGGCCCTTGGTCCCAGCCGGGATGTCCAGGTCGGTGTAGAGATGCTCCGAGGTCGAATAGGTCTCGACCGGCTCGTCTTTGCCCAGGTCGAGGGCCTTGCTGATGACCTTCCAACGGGTTACGTCGGCCCAGTCGACCAGGGTGATCGCCACGCCCTTGGCTCCGGCACGGCCGGTGCGTCCGATGCGATGCACATAGGTCGCATCGCTGTCGGGGCACTCATAGTTGATGACGTGGCTCACTCCGGTGACGTCGATCCCGCGGGCGGCCACATCTGTGGCGACAAGAGTGGTGACCTTGCCGTTGCGGAACTTCTTCAAAGCCTTCTCCCGCGCGCCCTGGTTCAGGTCGCCGTGGATGCTGGTAGCCGCGAAACCCCGGTCGTCGAGGTCGTCGGCGAGCCGCTGGGCGGCGCGCTTGGTCCGGCAGAACACCATCGCCTTGTCGAAGCCCTCGGACTGCAGCACCCTGGCGATGATCTCGGGCTTGTCGAGGTCGTGGGCCTGGTACACATATTGGGTGATGTCGGGCACCGTGGCCTGGGCGTCGTGCCCTTCGGCCCTAATATTGATCGGGCGGTTGAGGGAACTGCGTGCCAGCGCCATGATCGCGGCGGGCATGGTCGCCGAGAACAGCAGCGTCTGCCGGTCCCCGGGGGTCTTGCCGAGCAGCCGCTCCACGTCGGGTAGGAAGCCGAGATCGAGCATTTCGTCGGCCTCGTCCAAGACGACTACCTGAATCTGGGACAGGTCGAGTGAGCGCCTGTTGACTAGGTCTAGAAGACGGCCGGGGGTGCCAACGACGACATCTACCCCCGCTTCGAGAGCAGCGAGCTGAGTGTCATAGGAGACCCCGCCGTAGATGGTCAGTACCCGGGCCTGGCGGATGGTGGAGGCGACCTCTAGGTCGCTGGCAACCTGAACCGCAAGCTCTCGGGTCGGGCACATCACCAGTGCCTGGGGCTTTCCTGGAGCGGTCAGCTTGTCGTAGCCCGGAGTGCCGGGAGGGTGGATGCGCTGCAGCGCGACGACGCCGAAAGCCAGCGTCTTACCGGTACCGGTACGCGCCTGGCCAATGAGATCGGTTCCGCCGAGCGCGATCGGGATGGCTAGCGATTGGATCGGGAAAGGAGACGTGATGCCAGCATTGGCGAGCGCCTCAACAATCTGTGGGATAACGCCCAAATCTGCGAAGGTCTCGGCTTCGCGTGGGGCTTCGTCGTGCTTAGTCAGGGTTCAGACCTCTAATATCACCGACGCCGAAGCACATCGCGTGCCACCGGCGCGCGCGAGAGTTTCGCGCTCGTACCAGTGTAGCGGCAGCGTCCGTGCCGTGGCCGGAGACCGAGTTAGACCGAACCGAAGCCGACCGGGCGGGAGCCTTCCACGCCGAGGTCGACATAGCCGATCTTCGATACCGGGACGATCACACGCCGGCCCCTCTGGTCGGTCAGCTGCCACAGGGTGTCGTTGGCGATAGCCTCGCGCAGGCTCGCCTCCACATCGTCGGCGCTGCGGCTGACGTCGATGGCCAGTTCACGGGCGGTGTTGACGATACCGATCTTGATTTCCATGGATCCTCCTCGAATGCGCTGACCAGCATAGCCTCAGCCGAGGCAGGGACGAACCGGTCCTTGAACCATCCCATGGCGGCGCATCGAAGCTACGGAAACAAGCCTGGGCCCGCGGCATCGCCCATGCGGGCAGACCGGTCGCCGGGCTCTCAGCTTGATGCCACCGGCCAGGACCCTCGGCGTGTGGTGCTCCCATCACCACGCACCGCTCACTGGGCCTGGGGAATGGTGGCCCGGCCCTAACGAACCGAGCCACCGGTTATGCCACTCTCTCGCGAGAATCACCTGCAAGGTGGAACGTACGCGAGCCCACCCCGCCGTCTAAACCGGCGAGAAGTTCTGATGGATGCCGCTGGCGAACCAGCGGCATCCGAGTTCAGATCGTCTTGACGTGATCGGCCTGCTGGCCCTTCGGTCCCTGAACGATCTCGAACTCGACTCGTTGGTTCTCGTTGAGCGACCGGAAACCGGTTGCCTCAATCGCCGTGTAATGCACGAAGACGTCTTCGTGCTCACCACCGTCGACCGAGATGAAGCCGTAGCCCTTCTCGGCATTGAACCACTTGACGGTGCCCTGTGCCATGAAACTCTCCTAGAAAAACCCACGCACCGCACTGTGCGACGCGCATGCCCTCAGCGTCCATCTGAGAAGCATTGCCCTCACTCTTTCATAGTCGGCGCAACTTGAGAAGTGCGAGGGGGCACAAGGCTAAATAACGTGTAATGAAAATGTCAGTTTCATCTGGTTGCATGGGGGCGTGACATCCCCGACCCGAACGTTCTCGCTCATCAAGCCACCGCCGCCAGCGCCCCTTAACGAGTGGTCGCCGGATCAGCGGGCGGTGCTCGAGCACCGCGGGGCTCCGCTGCTGGTGACCGGCGGCCCGGGTACGGGCAAGACCGAGGTGCTGATCGAATGGGTGGCTCGCAGGGCGGCAGCTATTCGGCTCGACCGAATGGTCGTGCTCACGCATTCCCGAGCCGCCGCACAACAATTGCGGATGAGAATCGTTCGCAGGTTAGGTGGGGCGCATCTGGCGCCTCGGGTCACCACGATGCATGGTCTGTGCCTTGGCCTGGTTCGCAGCTATGCCGATCCCGAGACTTGGGGCCAGCTGCGTTTATTGCAGGCGCCCGAACAAGAGTTCCGGCTGTGGGAACTCCTGGGCGGTCACGACACCTCGGCTTGGCCAAGAGAGCTGGCTGCCGCGGCGCCGGCCAGAGCCTTCGCTGCCCAGCTGCGTCCGATTCTGGCCAGGGCCCGCCAGCTCGGGCTCGATCCCGAAGATGTCATGGCGCTGGGCAGGACGAACCCGGCCTGGGCAGCGGTAGGAGAGTTCTTCGAGGAATACCTCACCGTGCTCGATTTTGAACAGACCCTCGACTATGCCGAATTGGTGCACCGGGCCCGGCTGATCGTCCAGGATGAGGCCGTGCGTGGGGCGGTGGGGGCTAGCGTTGAGGCCCTGGTCGTCGACGAGTTCGCCGAATTGGACCCTTCGCAGCTGCTTCTGCTCGCGGATCTATGTTCCACCGGGGCCGAATTGCTCGCAGTAGCCGATCCGCAGCAGTCGGTCTTCGGGTTCCGGGGAGCCGAGGCCGAGTCCATCGGATGGTTCACCAGCACCTTCCCACACGGTCGAGTGATGACCCTGGAACGCAACCATCGCGGTGGTCCGGCACTGGTCGCCGCCTGGACCAGGCTCGCCACCAGGCTCAACGCCGCAGGCGCACCGCCACCCAGCCAGCCAACCCAGTCCCCGGGCTGCCTGGTGCGCGCACTGGTCTATGACAGCCCCGCCGCGGAACTGAGCCATCTGGCCCAGCAACTACGAGACGCACACCTGCGCGACAAGGTGGAATGGGCCCAATGCGCGGTGATCGCCCGCACCGGCCGGCGCGAGCTGAGCGCGATCGCGCGGGCGCTGCGCGGCGGGGGGATACCGGTGGAGGTCGCCGGTGACGAGATCGCCCTATCGGAGCAACTCGCGGTGCGTCCGATGCTCACGGCCCTGGCTGCGCTGCTGTCGGAAACCATCTCGGCCGATCAGGCGATGGTGCTGCTTTCGGGTCCACTCGGTGGTCTCGACGCGGTGCAACTGCGCCGCCTGGGGCGGGACCTGAGAGCCAGGCAGCGCGAGACGGGCGCAGCCCCAGCCCCATCGGCGGAACTGCTCGCCGGACTGATGAATCACCCACAGGAGGCCCCAGACGGCGACCAGACGGCCGCGGCGGTCGCACAACTGGGGCGGTTGCTGGCCTCCTGCCGCAGGGAACTGGCGGCCGGGGCGAGCCCCCACGAACTGCTCTGGCGCATCTGGAACGCGACCAGCTGGCCCACCCGGCTGCGGGAATCCGCGCTCGACGGGGACCTGAGTGCGGGAGCCGACCTAGACGCGCTGTGCGAACTCTTCGAACAGGCCAGGCGCCTCGACCGGCTCGCGGCAGCACGCGGGCTACGGGTGTTCCTGGCTGAGGTGTCTGGCCAGTCCATCCCGGCAGATACCGCCCGGGAATCGGACCTGAGGGGGCGGGGAGTCCAGTTGCTTACGGTCCACCGGGCGAAGGGGCAACAGTTCCGCCGGGTGTTCGTGGTCGGCCTCTGCGAGGGCAACTGGCCGGCCGCCCCGAAGGCTGGAGGGCTGCTGTCTGCCGACTCCCTCGATGCGGCGCTGGCCGGGGTCGAGGCCGATCGGGCCCGGATCGGTTACGAACGCCGCCTGTTCTATGTCGCCTGTAGCCGGGCGAGCGAGCAACTGACGCTGTCGGGGCACACCGGCACCGACGAACACGGCGAGCGGGTCTCCCGCTTCGTCTCCGAGACCGGAGTGGCCGTGGAACGGGTGAACGGTGTGGCACCGAGGCCGCTGACGCTGGCGGGCATGGTCGCCGATCTGCGCCAGGTCGCCTCGGACCCGGCACGGGAACCGGCGCTACGGCGGGCCGCCGCGAACCGGCTTGCCAGGCTCTCCCAGCTCCGGGACTCCCTGGGACGCCCGCTCGCCCCGGGCGCCGATCCACGACGCTGGTGGGGTATCGCCGAACCCTCCGGGGCCGGGGAGGCGCCAGAGCAGCTGTGGCTGGCGAGCACCGACGTCGGTGAGCTGATCGAGTGTCCCAGACGCTGGTTCCTTCACCGTAGAGTGCGTGCCGAACGGCCTGCGGCGGCTGCCTCCGTGGGACAGGTGGTGCACCTGCTCGCCCAGCATGCCATCGCCGAAGGGCTGGGAGCCGGGGACCTGAACCAGCACCTGGGACGGGTCTGGGAGCAGATCCCCTTTGAAGCGCCCTGGCTCGGTGAGGCCGAGCGTCACGACGCCGAGGCGGCTCTGACCAGGCTGGCCACCTGGCATGCGGAGGCCGCCGACAGGCGGGTGCTCGGGGTTGAGGTCGAGTTCTCCACCGAGTTGCGGGTCGGTTCCGAGAGGGTGCGCATCCACGGCAGCGTCGACCGCTTAGAACTCGACGATGAAGGCCGCCTGCGGGTGATCGACTTCAAGACCTCCCGGCGTATGCCGACAGCCAAGGAGGTAGCCAGCCACGACCAGCTCGGGATCTATCAGCTGGCGGCCCAGCAGGGCGCCTTCGAGGAACTCGCTCCCGGTGTCCGGCGGGTCGGGGACGCCGAGCTGGTGCTGCTACGCGGCGAGGACGGCGACGCCCGGCGTCCGCGGGTCTACCGCCAGCCCTCCCTGGACGAGGTACCTCGCCATCCCGACACGCCAGAATCCTCGCCCACTTGGGTGCACGACCGGATCGCCCAGGCCGCCGCCATAGCGCGCACCGAGGACTACGTCGCCAGAAGGTGTGCCGCGTGTCGGCTATGCGCCTACCAGCGGGGCTGTCCAGCCTTGAACACGACCCCGGGGGTGATCGAGTGAGCGGATACGGCCCGACCGGTGGGCGCCGTTTCGGCGACCCGCGGGAACTATGCGAGGCTCTGGGCCTGCCCTTCTCGAGCGAACAGCTCGACGCGATCTGCGCCCCCCTAGAGCCCGGCGTCATCATCGCCGGAGCCGGCACCGGCAAGACCACGGTCATGGCCGCCCGGGTGGTGTGGCTGGTCGGCACCGGTCAGGTGGCGCCGGAGGAGGTGCTTGGGCTGACCTTCACCCGCAAGGCCGCCGCGGAGCTGGCGAGCAGAATCCGAAGCAGCCTGAGCCGCTCGGGGATCTCTGCGGCCGGTCACGACGAGGGTGAGGAAGTCATCTTGACCTATGATGCCTTCGCCGCCCGGCTGGTGGCCGAGCATGGGCTGAGGCTCGGGCTAGAGACCGCCCCGGTGATGATCGCGGGTGCGGCCCGCTACCGGCTGGCGAGCCAGGTCGTGAGAGCCGCCACGGGGCCGTTCGACTTCCTGTCGCGGCTGCGTCCGGCCACCGTGGCCGAGCGGGTCCTCCAGCTTGACGCGGCCCTGGCCTCTCACCTGGTGTCCCCCGGCCAGGTCAGGGATCACGCCCGGAGCTTCGCCGCCGAGCTGGAATTGGCACCGAGCAATAACCGGGGGAATGTGTATGTGAGCGTCCAGGAAGCTATCGGGGCCCTGCTGGAGCGTCTCGAACTCGTGGGCCTGGTCGAGGATTACCGGCGGTCCAAGGCGCAGCGGGGATATACCGAGTTCGCCGACCAGCTGGCGGCGGCGGTGCGGCTGGTGCGGGAGGCGCCGACGGTGGCGGAGCTGATGAGGGAACAGTTCAAGGTGGTGCTGCTGGATGAGTACCAGGACACCTCTTCGGCCCAGGCCGAACTCCTGAAGGGACTGTTCTCGGGGCATCCGGTCACCGCGGTCGGAGATCCCTTCCAGGCGATCTATGGCTGGCGCGGTGCGGCCGCCAGCAACATCACGACCTTCGCCCACGACTTCCCCCGCGCCGCAGGACATCCGGCAAAGGGGTACCGGCTGTCGGTCAACCGCCGCAGCCGGGCCCAGATCCTAGACGTCGCCAACGAGATCGGCTCTCAGCTGCGGGCCTCTGCCGCCGCGGAGGGGACTCTCGCCGGGTTGCTGAGGGCGCCCGAGGGTGACGGCGGCGGGATCGTGGTCGCCGCCGGTTTCGACACCGCCGAGACCGAACTGGCCTGGCTGGCCGAAAGCATCGCCGACCAGGGCCGAGACCCGGCGGTGCGATGGTCCGATACGGCCATCCTGGTCCGGCGCAACGCCGATATCGGGGGCATCTATGAGGCGCTGAGCGACCGGGACGTGCCAGTGGAGATCGTCGGACTGGGCGGGTTGCTGTCGCTCAGCGAGATCGCCGTGGTGCTGTCGACGCTCCACCTGCTGCACGACATCACCTCGAATGCCGACCTGGTCAACCTGCTGGCCGGTCCCCGCTGGCAGATCGGCACCGCTGACTTGGCGGCGCTGGGACGCCGGGCCCGGCAGATCGCCCGGGCGGCGAACCCAAAACCGGACGCCCCAGACCTGGCAGCAGACCTAGATTGGCTGCTGGCCGGGACCGATGCCAGCGAGCGGCTGTGCCTATTCGACGCCTTGCTGGACCCCGGGGAGGCCGAACTGTCGCCTCCGGGGACCCGTCGCATCCAGGCCTTCGTCAAGGAGTTCGGCTGGCTACAGCGCCACGCTCACGAACCGGTGCCGGATCTGGTGCGTCGGGTCATCACGACCCTCGGGCTGGAGGTGGAGATCGCGGTACACGGTGCCCGGCGCCGCCACGACGCGGCCGCCCAGCTCGCCCGCTTCCTGGAGGCCGTGGCCGACTACGTGGAAGTCGACGCTGAAGCCAGCCTCGCCGGGCTGCTGGCCTATTTCGAGGCCGAGGTCAGCCACGGTGAGGGGCTGGAGCAGGCCACCCCCAGCGAGCAGAACTCGGTCAAGGTGCTCACGGTCCACAAGGCCAAAGGCCTGGAGTGGGAACGGGTCTACCTGCCTCACCTAGCCGACAAGGTCTTTCCCAACGACCGGGGCAGCGACAACCACCTGCGCCAGGCCGCCGCGATACCGGCCCCGCTGCGCGGCGATGCGGGTTCCATTCCGCAGCTGGGCGAGGTCAGCGACCCCGGTATCAAGGCCTATCGGGAGCAGCTGCGGACCGAACAGCAACTCGCCGAGGACCGGTTGGCCTATGTCGCCATCACCCGGGCCAAGTCCTATCTGGCCGCCAGCTGGCACGTGTGGAGCCCCGGTACGGTGCGGCCCAAGAAGCCCTCCCGATACTTCTCGGCCATCCGCGAGGAGGCGCTGCGCCAGGGCCGGGTGGTGGCCGAGGCTCCGCCTCCTGGCGACCACAACCCGATCGAGCGGGCCGGGGCCCTCGCCGCCAGGCCCCACCCACTGGACGAGGCTTTGGCCGAAGAACGGCGCAGGGCAGCGGCGTGGGTGGAACAGGCGCGGGGGCATCAAGGCCCAGACGAACCGATGTCGGCTGAGGCCGCGGCGCTGGTCGGAGTCTGGGACCAGGACCTCGACCTGCTGATCGCCCGGGCGAGGGAATCGGACCGGTCTGTGATCGAGGTTCGGATACCCGAATCGCTGTCTGTGACCAGCGCCACGCGGCTACAGGACGACCCCCAGGCCTGGGCGGCCCAGGAAGTCCGTCCGATGCCCAAAGCTCCGTCTCGGGGGGCCCACATCGGCAACCGCTTCCACGCCTGGGTCCAACGCCGCTACGAGATGGCCTCCCTCTTCGACGACGAGGAGCACACCATCGAGCCGGACTCGGTGCTGAGCCGCCTCACCGAGGCCTTCGAGCGTGGTCCCTATGCCAACCGAACCCCGATCGCTGTCGAGGTGCCGTTCGTGCTGCGGCTCGGTCATCACGTGATCCGGGGCCGGATCGATGCGGTGTACCGGGGAACCAACGGCGATCAGGTGGTCGACTGGAAGACCTCGAAACGGGCCGCCGATCCCCGCCAGCTCGCCTACTACCGCCTGGCCTGGGCACGGGCCACCGGTCAGGATCCCGAACGGGTAGACGCGGTCTTCTATCACGTCCCCAGCGGTGAGGTGAGGCGCCCCGGGAGGCTGGACGGCGAGGCGGCGCTGGTGGCCTCGCTGGACCAGCGATAGCCTGCTGACCATGGGAGTCTGGGATTCACCGAGCAGGCTGACGCGCAGGCCCGATGGCTGGGATGCCGGGGGCGCGTCCCGGCGGGACCGTACAGTCCAGGTCGTCGGAGCTGACCGGATCAGGTTCGGCTCGGGAGCCTCTAGCCAGGCGAGCTATCTCGGCCACGTCGGAGCCGATGCCTGGTTCGCCGAGAGCATCAGCGAGGCCCCGGACGCGGTGCCCAGCCGTGAGGCTCGCCTGAGCGAGACCGAACAGGAACTGGTGGCTCGCGGGATCGCGCTCACCCAGTGGCACCGCGGCGCCCGCCACTGCGAGCAGTGTGGGGCCGAGACGGTGCCCGAACACCGGGGCGCATCCCGGCGCTGCCCCGCCTGTGGCGCCCAGTCCTTCCCGAGGACGGACCCGGCGGTCATCGTCGCGGTGCTCGACCCAGACGACCGGCTGCTGCTGGCCCACCAGCCGTCCTGGCCTCGGGGCCGGGTTTCGGTGCTCGCGGGCTTCGTCGAGGCGGGGGAGTCGGCGGAGCAGGCCTGTCATCGCGAAATCTATGAAGAGGCGGGGGTGAGGTTGCGCGGGTTGCGCTTCTTCGCCACGCAGCCGTGGCCCTATCCCCGGTCTCTGATGCTGGCCTTCTTCGCCTCCGCGGCAGACGACCGGGTACGCGCCGATGGCGTGGAACTGAGCTGGGCCAGGTTCTTCAGCCGTGAGGAGGCGAACCAGGCCATCGCCGGGGGCCAGATCCTGTTGCCGAACCCGGTCTCGGTCGCCCACCGCATGATCTCAGGATGGCTCAGCGGGGTCATCACCGTGGACAGCGTGCGCTCTGGGCAGCAACCCCAGTAGGCTGGCCTCACCTGCGTAGAAAGGTCACCGATGTCGCTGTTTGCCGATGTGCCCCTGGCCCCAGCCGATCCGATCCTCGGCCTGACTGAGGCGTTCAACGCCGATCCTCGCCCCGGCAAGGTGAACCTTGGAGTCGGGGTCTATCTGGACGAGGATGGCAAGCTGCCGCTGCTGGAATGCGTGCGCGCCGCCGAGGCCAGCCTCGGGGAAAAGCCCTGGGCCTACCTGCCGATCGACGGTCTGGCCTCCTACAACAGCGCGGTGCGTGACTTGATCTTCGGGGCCGATTCCGCCGTGGTCGCCGAGGGTAGGGTGGTCACGGTGCAATCCCTGGGCGGGACCGGCGCCCTCAAGATCGGCGCCGGCCTGCTGGCCTGGATGAGGCCCGAGGCGAAGGTCTTGATTTCCGACCCGAGCTGGGAGAACCATCGGGCCCTGTTCAGCCGGGCCGGTTTCGAGGTCGGCAGCTATCGCTATTACGACCCAGCCAGCCGTGGGCTCGACCTTGATGGCATGCTGTCCGATCTCAGGGCAGCCGAGCCCGGCACCATCGTCGTGCTGCATGCCTGCTGTCACAACCCGACCGGCTGCGACCCGACCCCACAGCAGTGGGACCAGATCATCGAGGTCGTGGTGCAGCGAGGGCTCGTGGCCTTCCTCGACATGGCCTACCAGGGCTTCGGCCTTGGCCTGTCCCAAGACAGCGCGGCGGTCGCGAAATTCGCCGCGGCCGGATGCCCGGTTCTGGTGTCGAGTTCCTTCTCTAAGACGTTCAGCCTGTACGGGGAGCGGATCGGTTCGCTCTCGGTCGTCACCGCCTCAGCAGACGAGGCGAAGAGGCTGCTCAGCCAGATCAAGATCGTGATCCGCACCACCTATTCCAACCCTCCGACGCATGGGGCCGCCCTGGTCGCACACGTCATCACCACCCCGGGATTGCGCACCGGGTGGGAGACCGAGCTTGGGCAGATGAGGGAACGCATCAACGGCCTGCGCGCTCAGCTGGACGCCGGTCTGCGCTCGGCCGGGATCACCGATATGGGCTTCATCGCCGCCCAGCAGGGGATGTTCAGCTATTCCGGGCTCACCAGGGATCAGATGCTGCGGCTGCGCACCGAACACGGGGTCTACGGCCTGGATTCGGGACGCATCTGTGTCGCGGCGTTGAACGCCCAGAACCTGGACCAGGTCGTCAACGCGATCGCGGCGGTGCGGGGCTGAACCTCGCCAGGCCGGAGGCGCGCCGGGCCGGGGTCCGGATCGCCTCGGCCAGGGCTTCGGCGGAGCCATAGATCGTGACCCGGGACTTGGCCCTGGTCAGCGCGGTATAGGCCAGCTCCCGGGTCAGGAGCGGCGATCCCACAGGGGGCAGGATGATCGAGACGGCATCGAACTGGCTGCCCTGAGATTTGTGGATCGTCATCGCATACAGTTCGGCAACCCCGTCCAGCATGGCCGGTGGCACCAGCAGGGGTCCGTTCCCGCGCGCGATCGCGGCGCGCGGCCCCTGGGGCGTCCTCACGATCACCCCCGAGTCTCCGTTCCACACCTGATCGGAGGTCGTCCCGGCCGGGGCGTTCTGGGTGACCAGCAGCGGCTGGCCCACCGGCCACAGCGCGCCGCGGTGGCGCTGACCCGGCGCCAGCCAGTCCGCGATCGCACGGTTCCACCGCTGTGCTCCATAGGGGCCTTCCCGGTGGGCGCACAGCAGCCGATGGGCCTCCAGCACCCTGGTCGCCTCCGCCGAGTCCCCCTCCTCGGCGGCCTGCCGGAGCCCGTGCGCCCACTCCGAGAGGCGCTCTCGCAAGCCTGGAAGCGATGACAGGTCAGTGCTGAGGGTCTCTACCAATTCGGCC
Source organism: Propionibacteriaceae bacterium (assembly GCA_030528545.1). The sequence continues at coordinate 20,349 of JAUMYR010000001.1, read as the reverse complement.
TGGCCCCCCGAACCTGGCTCCAGCGCCGCCAGGCAAGCCTCGGGATCGCCATCGCGGATCGCGGCGGCCGCGGCGAGGATGGACCCGCCGAAGCGGTAGTTCTGCTCGAGCTGGACCACGGCCGAGTCGCCTCCGGGCAGGAGGTGGGTGGCCTCGCCAAGGTCGGCGAGGACCGCTCCAGCGTCGATGGAGGCCAGCTGGTCCCGGTCTCCGATGAGCGCCAGATGGGCGTCGGGGCGCACAGCGGCGAGCAGCTGACGCATCATGGTCAACGAGATCATGGAGGTCTCATCCACGATCACCAGATCGAATGGCAGCGGGTTATCGGCGTCGTGGCGTGGCGCGTTGGGCCTAGCCGGGTGCAACCCCAGGAGCCGGTGCAGGGTGGTTCCTGGGGGAGAACTCAGCTGGAGGCCGCTCAGCTCGGCACAGACAGATTCCTGTAAGCGGGCGGCGGCCTTTCCGGTAGGCGCGGCGAGTGCGATCCTGGCGCCGGGGTAGGCCGCGACGATGGCGGCGGCGGTCCTGGTCTTCCCGGTGCCTGGGCCCCCGGTGATGACGGTGACCGGGTGGCGTCCCACCGCGGTCACGGCCCTGTCTTGCGCCGGGTTCAGCGTCCCGATCCGCACCGGCTGGGGGGTCATCGCGGATGCGGAACGCAGGCGTAGGGAGCGCTCGACATCGCGCTCGGCGCGCCAATAGCGTTCCAGGTAAGAGAGCGTCCCGACTAGGCGCAATGGCCTGCACGAAGAATCCGATGTTCCGATCTGGGCCAGCGGCGAGGCCTGGAGCGCGGCGAGGAAGTCATCGAGGCTGGGCCACGGAACGGCCTGGGATTCGGGATCCTCGGTTTCGCTGGCTAAGGTGTGGGCGGTTGCCAGGTCCAGGCACACCGACCCCTGACGCAGGGCTCTCATGGTCAGGGCCAAGGCCAGTTTGGCGAGTTCTTGAGAACGTTCCCCGCAGTGCCAGGCTAGGCGTTCCGCGGTGTGGAAATCGGCTGAGGAGATGATGCCTGCCTCCAGGAAACGGGCGAGGATCCCGGTCGCCGAGACGGGAATATCAGCCACGATGTCCCTCCAGAAGCTGCGAGGCCGCGATGACTAGGCCGGGGGTGGGATGCCATGAGAACACCCCACAGCGTCCGCCCTCGGCGAGCGGGGTCTGCGGGCCGATCATGGCACGCACGAAGAGGTACCCGACCCCGCCGAGGTGGTGCTCCGGTGAGTACCCAGGCAGGCGCCACTCGAGGTAGCGGTGCAGCGCGACCGAATACAGCAGGGCCTGCAAGGGGTAGTGAGAGGCCATCATGGCCCTGGCCATCGCGCTCGGGCGGTAGTCTCCGGCGGTGAGCTGGCCGGGACGCGCCGACGGCAGCCGGTTCGTCTTGTAGTCGAGGACCACGAAACGGGAGTCCACCTCGACGATCGCGTCGATCGACCCGGTCAGCACCCCGCGCAGGCTCTCGGGAGCCGCGGCTGATGAGCCCAGCAGCTCCGGGTAGGCCGCGAGCGGGTCATCGGCGGGAAGCTCGCGGGCCAGCAGGCCGGCGAGGTCAGCGAGGGTGTGGGCCGCCTGTCGTCCGAGCGGCAGATCGAAGTCGAGTTCGGCGAGGCGTCGCTGGACCGGAAGCTCGGCGAGGGCACGTTCGGTGAGGCCAGTCAGCGGCGTCCTCAGCGCGGCGACCAGCCCAGCGGTGAGGGCCTCGACCCCAACGCCTGGTACCGGCATCCGGCGCAGCTGGGCCCTGACGGCCTCACCGACCTCCCGCTCAAGGTCTGGTGAGGACCAGTCCACATATTCGAGGATCAGATGGGCGAGGGAACCGAAGGCGACTCCTCCCGGCAGCTCGCCGAGTGGCAGGGCCGCGTCCAGCCCGGGGACCTCAGCGAAGGGTTCCAGCGCCGATAGGTCGGTCTCGTCGTCTGGGGCGTCGGTGACCTCGTGAGCGTTCGCGGTGAGGGAGGAATAGGACACCCGCCGCCATTCCTGGTCTATGTCCCGGGTGAAGGGCCGGGCCGCGAGCGGCCCAGGAGGTGTTTTCGGTTCTCGTGGCAGGCATGCGGGCGGGGTGTCGGGGACCGGTTCCAACTCCACCTCGGCCCAGGGGTGAGCGGGCAGCCCTCTCAGCGCGCTGAGGGGATAGCTGGCCCGTGGCCTGGGCTCAGAGCCGCGGGCCAGCAGGCGGTGCAGCGGGGAATCGGCGGTTGCCGCGGTGGGCGCCCACCAGGCGTAGACCGCGCTGGTGGCCCGGGTCATGGACACATACAGCAGGCGTAGCTCCTCGGCCCGTTCTTCGTCGAGGCGACGCTGCCAGGCCGAGGAACGGCCGCTGGTCTTGCCGACAAAGAGCTTTCGGGTGGAGCCGTCGGTGAAGACGAAGGGATCTCGCTGCCCGAAAGGTTCCCAGGACGCGGCGCTTGGCAGCAATACCACGGGAAACTGGAGCCCCTTCGAGCCGTGCAGGGTGAAGATCCGTACCGCGTCCTGGTCGTGGGGGACGCGGCGGGGTTCGTCGGCGTCATCTCCCAGGTGAGCCCTTTCGATCTGCTCGCGCAGCCATGTCTGACACCCGGACAGGGTGAGCCGGTGGGTCCATTGTGCGGCGCCGAGCAGTTCGGCGATCTGGGCGAGGTCGATCAGGTGCGCCTGACCGCCGGGCTGTTGCAGCAGCCGGGCATCGACCTCGAAGAATTTCCGGAGCCCCTGCCAGCCAGACCCGATGCCGCCCTCATGGGCCAGCCGTGCGCTGGCCCTCAGGTGTTCGGCGATCCGGGCGATCTGGGAGCCGTCGTCGGCGGCGAGTTCGCTGGTCTCCAATCCGATGAGGCCGGTCAGCGCCGCGGCCCGGGCTGTGGGGGAGCTGAGGCCGAGCCAGGCCTCCAGGACCCTCAGCCAGTCATCGGCGGCGGCGGTGGCGAAGACTGATTCGTTGCCGGGGAAGGAGGTGGGGACCCCGGCGAGCCTGAGCGCCTCGACGATGGATTCCGCCCGCCGCCGGTTGCGGACCAGGATGGCGATGTCCCGGGCTCGCAGCGCAACTCCCTGGTATGTGTACTTATCGAGCAGGTCGATGACCTGGCTGACCAGATCGGAGTCGATGCGGGCTTGGGCTTCGGAGGGGGATAGCGTGGCGGCGGGGTTCACCAGGCGCACCCGGACCGCGGCTT
>JAUMYR010000001.1:3170-17079 GCA_030528545.1 Propionibacteriaceae bacterium | reverse complement strand
CCGAGGAAGGCGTCGCGCAGGATCGCCCACTGCTGTGGATCGGTGTCTTGGAACTCGTCCACCAGCACCACAGGGAAGGCCTCCGAGAGCCTGCCGCGGGCGACCGGACCGCTGAGGGGATCTTTCAGCGTCGCGCGCATCTGGGCGATCAGGTCGTCATAGGTGTAGACCCTGCCCCTGGACTTGCGCGCGGCGACCTCGGCCCGTACCGCCTCGGCGAAGGAGATTTCCTCCCGATGCTCCTGCCTGACGAAGAGTTCATCGGGGTGCTCGACGGCGAAGCGGGCGATCTTGCGGGCGAATGCCAGGTCGAAGGGCGGCTGCGGGGAACCGGAGTAGCGTGCAACGTAGAGATCGTCGGCGGCCTCGGTGGCCAACTGGGCCAGGCTGGTGGTGAATCGCGCCGAACGGTCCCAGTCCGCTGCGATGCCTAACCGGTCGAGCATCATGGAGCAGAAGGTGTGGGTGGTCGCTATCGTGGCCCGCTCGAACCCCTCGAGCGCCTGGCGGAGGCGGACGCGGCAGGCCGTGGCGTCATGGGCATATAGCCTGGCCGCCAGAGCATCGCTGGGGGGTGCACCCGAGGAGACGGCCAGGTTGAGCGCGGCTTCGACCTCGGTGAGCCGTGAGAATACCCGGGAGCGCAGTTCCTTGGTCGCCGCGGTGCCGAAGGTCACCAGCAGCACCTGCTCGATGGGGCGCCCCTGCTCGGCGACGTAGCGGCACGCCAGGCTCGCGATCTGGTGGGTCTTCCCGGTTCCGGCGCTCGCCTCAAGCAAGACCGTGCCTTCGGGAAGGGGCAGGCTCGGATCATAGGGCCGCGGATCAGACATGGGGACTCACCTGCGTGGCGTGGATCATGGGCAGATACAACAGGCGGGACAATTCGACGAACCTGCTCGCTTCGCTGGCCCCAGGCACCGAGACCAGGGCGAGCGGGGTGGGGAAGAAGCGGTGCCAGGACGGGTCGGTTCCGTAGCGCCAGCCCCGCTCAAGGATCTCAAGGACCCTCTTCTGGTCGGGTGGCTGACGCCGCAGGCGCAGGCTCCCCGCGAGGTCACGGGCTGGACCGCGTGGCAGGGGCACCACGCTCACCAGCCCAGACAGATAGGTCCCGACGAGTCCTTCGAGCAGCGCCAGGGCCTCCTGTCGCGGCAGGGCGGGGATGAAACGGGAGGTGACCCGGGCCGGGACGTCGCGGGAATAGTCGGGGCTGCCGACCACCACACCGCCGCGCAGGTCTAGGCCCGCGGCGGAGGCCGCGACGACGCGCCACCACAGGTCGACCCAGGCCCGGTCGTCGGTCTTGCTGAAGGTGATCTCCGAGATCAGAGCGCCTCGGGCGCGCACCCTCCCGATGACGCGGACGCCACCGGCTTCAACTTCGATCTCGTGTTCGCTGGGTGGCCCTTCGAAGGTCCCGGCAACCTCGAGGATCGCATCCACCCTGGAGGCCACCGATTCCAGCGCCGATCGGCCGAACTCGCCTGGGCCGACCGTGCCGCGGCGCCACTCGGCCTGCATCAGCGCTTCCAGGGTCTCTCCCTGACTGGCCCGGCGCAGCATCCGATCGCCGATAGCCCACCTCTCCAGCCCGCTGAGCTGGATCGGCAGATCGGCGCTTCTCGGGGGTGGACCGGAGTCCACCAATCCCAGGCGGTGGCTCAGGTAGTAGGAGGCCGGATGTGCGATGAAACGCACCAGCTCGGACAGTTCGGCCTGTTCGGGTGCGGCAGGCCCGGGCCGGGCGGGATGGGGCCGGGGAATCCTGCTCAGCCTGGCCCTGGCCAGCCCCGAGTCGAAACTGAACGGGCCAGCAGGATCGAAGTTCCTGGGGTCGTGGGCGTGCAGCGTGTGCGTGAACGGCCGCGGGGCTTGCCACCCGGCGGCGGCCGCATCGTCGACTAGCCGCTGCAGCGCCACGGGCTTGGGTAGAGCCTCACCGGTGCGCTCGTTGGTGCCCTGATAGACCACGATCACCTGGTCTTTCGCAGCGCTGGCAGCCCGCCAGAAGCGGTGCCGCCGGAGGGCCTCAGCGCTGAGATCGGTGACCGGTTCCAGCCGGTCGCCCAGCACCGCTGCCCCAGCGGCCTCTTCCAGCCCCAGCAGGCACACCACCCGGAATCCCACATCGGCGAGATCGCCCAGAGAGGTCACCAGCAAAGATCCGTTGCCGTAGTTCGGACGGCCCGCGCGTTCTGGCACCAGGTGAGGCAGGAGGGAACTCATCTCCGCCCGGCTGATCGTCACCTCGGACCCCTCGGTCTGGTCTTCCAGGGACGCGAGCTGGCCCAGTACGTGGTGTAGCGCCCAGGCCGAGTCGGGTTCGGTGGCGACGAACCTGTCGAGAGCCTCGCGCAAGACCTGAGTCCACTGGCTCATGGTCAGCGGAGTCGCCGTGACATGGGTGAACCAGCGCACGCGAGAGATCATCTCGGCGAGCTGACCGAGCTGGTCGGCGTCCGAGGAGCCCACGGTCTCGCTCGGGGTGAGGGTGCCGATCCACGTGGCCTCATCCTCGGGCAGGACCAGGCCCGCGAGGAGCCGATCCAGACCGCTAAGCCAGGTGTTTTGGGTCACCCCCAGCCCGAACCTGGCCCGGTGCGCGGCGTCGATGCCCCAGCGCACACCCGCCGAGGCCAGGAGCTCACCGAAGCGGGCGATCGCCTCGGCGCTGAACCCGAATCGCCGCGCCACCGGCGGCAGGGAGCACAAGGCCAGCAGGTCATTGAGACGGGCCCGGGAATCGGGCAGGGCCAGCAACGTCGACAGCGTCAGCGCGACATCGTTGTTGCGCTGCAGCGCCGCTTCGGCCACACCGGCGCGCAACTGGCGTCCCGGGTGCGCCCCTTCCAGGGCTAGGGGCGCGAAGGCGGCCTTGATGAGGGGCGCATAGCGGGCCAGGTCGGCGCAGTAGACCACCACATCGCGAGGTTCCAGACTCGGATCGGCGTCGAAGATTCCACAGAGCACCTCCCGCAACACCTCCACCTGCCGGTGAGGGCCGTGGCAGGAATGCACGCTCATGGCCGGAGGCTGGGCGTGCCCGGGCACCCGGACCGGCTCGGCCTCATCCAGCCAGGGCAGCCGCTGATCGCCCACCACGTAGCAATCCAGTCCGGGCCCGGTGGCCAGGGCCCGCAATAGCTCGGCGTCCAGCACTGGGAGCGGTTGCGGGGCGAACACCTGCAAGCGGTCGGGCAGGGTCATCCGCTCAAGCCGGGACAGCAGCCGGTCGTGGCGGCTGACCGGGTCCGGGGTCGGCGCCCGCTCGGCGAGGGCGCGCCAGAGCAGGTACTGCCACTCGGCTTCGCCCAGCGCCTCGCCGCGGGAGTCCACGGCCTGGCCTGCCGACCAGGCCCGCAACATTCCGGGCTGTTCCGTGGCATAGGAGGCCAGCGTCGACGCGAAACGGCGGGCAAAGCCGAACCAGCGCCCGGGCCGGGTGGGGTCGTTGCGCTCACCGAGGTGGTGGGAGAGCAGCGCGAACGCGGGCCGCTCAAGCAGCGTTGGCAGCGCGTCCACGATCGCGAGGCTGAGCGCGCGGCGCCGCCAGGGATCGGCCCCCTCGGGCGGGTCTAGTTCAAGGCGAAACTCGCTCATGGTCTGAAACTTCGCCCCGGCGCAGATACCGGCTCCAATGGCCCCTGCCAGCTCCTGGCTGAGGATCCGTGCTACGCCGGGAGCCGACACGATGACGGTCTCGAACTGGAAGGGAGGCAGGGGATCGCGGCGCCAGCGTTCGGCCAGCGCGCCAACCAGGGTGTTCCATGTGGGCGCTGAGTACACGGTGGCTCCCATCCCTGCCGAGCCTCCTTTCCGGTCATGGTCTGGATTCGTTCTGGAGGCAGCCTAGGGGACCGGGCCGACACTTGTGCCCTCCGGTCCGCGCAACCGGGGTGCTCGTTGTGCCACCGGGCGGCCTCGTTGAAGGTCTCCGGCTGGCCGGACTTGGCACAATAGCCCTCGATGAGCACACACGATGTCTTGGCCGCGCTCGACGATCAGCAGCGCGAGGTCGCTCTCGCGCTGGAGCGTCCGGTGGTGGTGCTGGCGGGGGCGGGCACCGGGAAGACCCGCGCGATCACCCACCGTATCGCCTATGCCGTGCAGATCGGACGCTATGCCCCCACCGCGACGCTCGCGGTGACCTTCACGACCAGGGCCGCGGGGGAGATGAAAGCCCGGCTGGCCCGGCTCGGGGCTACCGGGGTCCAGGCGAGGACGATCCACTCGGCCGCGTTGCGTCAGGCTCAGTATTTCTGGCCGAAGGCCTACGGCAGCGAACTCCCGCCGGTGGCCCCCAGCGTCATCTCGCTGGTCGCGAGGGCCGCGGGCGGGATCCTTGGGCGGACCACGACTCCGCTGTTGCGGGATCTCGCCGGGGAGATCGGCTGGGCGAAATCGGGGAATGTGGACCCGGCGGACTATGCCGAACTCGCCGAACGGGATGGACGCAGCGTGAGCGGGGTAGCCGTTGACCAGGTGGCCCGGATCATGGCCAGTTACGAACGGATCAAGACGAGCGAGGGGGTCATCGATTTCGATGACATCCTGCTGTGCACCGCCGCGATGCTGGCCGAGCACGACGACATCGCCGGTCAAGTCAGGGCCGCCTACCGGCACTTCGTCGTGGACGAGTACCAAGACATCTCCGCGATCCAGCACCGGCTGCTCACCCTGTGGGTCCACGGGAGAGGCGACTTGTGTGTCGTCGGAGATCCCGCCCAGGCGATTCACAGCTTCGCGGGGGCCCGTCCGGAATACCTGCTGCGTTTCCGGCGGGACTGGCCCGGAGCGGTGCAACTGGAACTCAGCACGAATTACCGGTCCAGCCCACAGATCCTGGCCATGGCCAACGAGCTGATGGTCTACTCAAGGGGGGTGAGGTTACGCCCGAGCCGTCCCGCGGGTCCGGTTCCCGAGATTCACCGTTACCCCGGGGACTCCGAGGAGACCGCGGCTTTGGCGTCCTGGCTGATCTCTCAGCACGCGGCCGGGGTGCCGTGGCGAGAACTCGCGGTGTTGTACCGGATCAATGCTCAGGCGCCCGCCCTGGAAGCGGCCCTGGCCGACGCCGGGGTGCCCTACCAGGTGCGCGGCACAGAACGTTTCTATGAGCGCGCCGAGATCCGCCAAGCACTGACCCTGATCCGTCAGTCCGCGGCCTTAGACCCGGCACAACCCGCCCTGGAGGGAGTCCGGACGGTACTGGAGCAGGGCGGGTGGACCCCGGACGCCCCGAGCGGGCAGGGGCGTCAGCGGGAACGCTGGGAGTCGCTCAATTCCCTGCTCGACCTGGTGAAGACGCTGGCCGCGGACAATCCCGAGCTGGAGATGTGGGAGGTCGCCGAGGAATTAGCTCAGCGTGCCGCCTGGCAGCAGCCCCCCGTGGGTGAGGCGGTCACGCTGGCGACCATGCACGCGTCCAAGGGGCTGGAGTGGGACTCGGTCGCGCTGATCGGGGTACGGGAGGGGATGGTGCCCTTCGTCCTAGCCGATTCACCGTCGGCCATCGCCGAAGAGAGGCGCCTACTGTATGTCGCGATCACCCGGGCCAGGCGGAACCTGCGGATCAGTTTCTCCGCCCAGGCTGGACGCGGACGATCCCGCTTCCTGAAACCCTTCGCCGAGGAGGCGATCAGCGAGCCGCCGGTGAAGCGCCGGAGCGGAACCTTACAGGGGAGGGTGTGCCGGGTGTGCGGGACCGGGATCTCTACCCCCGCCGAACGCAAGCTTGGACGGCACACCGACTGCGAGTCCAGCTATGACGAGGGGCTCTTCGAAGAGCTGAAGGCCTGGCGAAAGCAGCAGGCGCAGGCCCAGTCGGCGCCCGCCTTCGTGGTGTTTACCGACGCCACCCTGACCGCGATCGCCGAGGCGGCCCCGCCGGATCGTGCCGCGCTGCTGTCCATCTCGGGCATCGGTACGGTGAAGGCGGATCGCTACGGCGCGGCGGTGCTTGAGATCGTCGCACGTCACACCGGGAAAGAGAGTTCTTAAAAATCAGTTGCGCGCCCACACCGGGGCGCGTAACGTATCGGAAAGTGTCACGCCATCCGGGCGTGCGGAGCACCGAGAGGAGGGTAGCCACGATGAACAGTCTCACTTCGGCTTTGCGGGACGTCCCAATCCCAGTCGGCGGTTACCCCCGCAGCGACTTTGAGGAGTTCCGCACCAATGGCGCCGCTGGCGCCTTCCGAGACCGCTAGCCCATCCGCTCCGGGCGCGGTCTCCCAGATAGACCGAATTAGAAGCCCTGGAGATAGTGATGATGACCGCGATGGCCGCGCCCGAGGTAGAGGTGTCGCTGCCCTGCCAAGAAGTCGACCCCGAACTGTTCTTTTCCGATCAGCCGGTCGAGATTGAGCTTGCCAAAGATACTTGCCGTGGCTGCCCGCTGCGCCGCGAGTGCCTGGCCGGTGCGCTGGAACGCCAGGAACCTCACGGGGTGTGGGGTGGTGAATTGTTTCACGATGGCGCTGTCATCGCTCAGAAGCGGCGTCGGGGACGCCCCCGCAAGAATCCAGAACCGCTGGTCCTCGCACCCGGACGCGCGGCGTGACCGCCGAAAGGCCAGATCGCCCAGGGCTTTCGGCGCTGGACCTGCCGGTCATGCGGTGCAGGGGCAGGCTTCGTGGGGGAGGCAGGTGATGGTCCGCAATCCGGGGTTGGCCTCCTCCCAGCACAGGCAGCGGCCCATGATGTCGCAGGTGCCGCTGCGCCGGTAGCAGGTGAGTTGCATCAGGGCCAGACTGGTGGCCCAGGCCGCGACACCCGCCCGGGGTTCGGGTTCCCGGGAGCTCAGTTCGGCGACGATGTGGGGCCAGTCCCGGTCGGATTCGCAGATGTGCAGGTCGCGGCATCGCCAGCAGCCTCGCAGGCCCGGGGCGCTCAGGGGACCTACCCGGGCGGCACCCAGGTGGGCCGAGACCACCAGCGATGGGATCCCCGCCCGGCCGAGCTCGCTGAGCACCACCCGGTCCGGTTCGATCCCGGGACCTGCAAGGACAGCGAGGTCGATGCGGGGGTCGCTGAGAGTCCAGTAGGGGTCGACACGTATCCGCATGCCGAGCTCGCCTCCCCTGGGGCCGAGGATCATGGCCAGCGGGTCGCTGGCGCCGGGCCGGGGAGTTCTGGCCCGCACGATGGTGAGCTCACTCACTCCGAGCCGCAGCAGGCCCCGGGCGAGCCGCACCCCGACGGTGGTGAGCCCGTATAGCCGGACTCGCCAGCCGCTGAGGGGATCGGAGGCTGATTCGCTCAGCAGGCCTTTGGTGCGCAGCCAGGACAGCAGCGGTTCGGCGGCGCAGCGCTGATGCAGCGGCAGGGTGTCGTCAAACTCGCCCCGGCGCAGGCGCCGGAGGGCCGCCAGCACCTGGTCATCTGAGTCTGGCAGCTGGAAGGAGGCACCGTCGGCGGCGATGAGCCGGGTGCCTTGGGCGGTCTCGACGATCTCGGCGTCCAGACGCGGACAGCTAGTCATGACCAGAGCATGCCTCTTGTCCGGGACTGGCGCAGCCGTTACCGGCAACGGACAACACCTGGGCGGCAACGGACAACACTGCCCGGGCCGCAGGACTGGGTGATGACCGTCCTAGGACACAGAACGGGGGCCCAGCCATCTGGCCGGGCCCCCGTCTAGGTCACGCTCTCAGGCGCGCCCGAGGATGCGGTTCAGATTGGTGCCACAGACCGGGCACTTCGCCTTGGCCATCCGGGTGCCCTTGTCATTGACGACGACGTTACCGGTGGCCTCGCGGCTCTCCTTGCACTTCACGCAGTAGAACGGGCCACTGTAGGTCTCGTCATTGGCCATGTTTCCTCCTCAGCCTGGTTGTTGTGCCGGGGCTCACGCCTCGACGGATTGAACACTGTACCTGACGGACAGGTGTGCATATGAGACGAGACCCCCGTTAGGGCGATCGTTTGCCTTCCCCTGCGAACGACCAACCAGCCCGAGAGTCTCGTGCGAGCAACCTATCTGGGTGTCGTCGGCTCGTCAAATCATGTTTCGTCGCGCAGCAGGCGCTCCAGCTCGGCGTCTAGATCGGTCGCCTCGGGTGAGCGTTCTCCGGTAACGAAGCGCAACGGGTCGTCGAGGTCGGAGGCTCCCGGGGCGAGGTCGGGATGGTCCCAGACCGCGTCGCGGGCCTGTGGGCCGCGGTCCTGGGTCAGCGCGGCCCACAAGTTCTCAGCGTCCCGGATGCGCCGTGGACGCAATTCGAGGCCGACGAGGGTCTGCCAGACCCCCTGCTCTGGCCCACCGGCACCGCGGCGGCGCCGGACCAGTTCGATCAGGGAGGGGGCATGTGTCAGCCACTGGTTCGCCGCGGTTCCACTCACGTGGTCCACCCAGCCCTCGACGAGGGCCAGCAGGGTTTCCAGCCGCCCCAGGATCTCCAGTTGGACGGGTGTGCTGGCTGGCTTGAAGAAGGACCCGCTGACCTGCTCGCCGACCTCGCTGATCCTCTCCAGGGTCAGTTCCTCTGGGCGGTCGAGGTTGAACTGGGTCCCGATGAACTCCAGATCGATGCGGATCTCGCGGGCGAAATGGTCGAGCAGGGCGTCCAGCTGAGCGGCGAGCCAGCCGACGCTGTTGAAGAGCCGCTGACGGGCGGACTCGCGCAAGGCCAGGTAGAGCACGACCTCGGACTCGGGCAGTTCCAGACCGTCGACGAAAGCCGAGATACTCGCGGGCAACAAGACGATCTGGGGCCGGGGGAGCAACTGGAAACCGGGCTCCGTGCCGGTGAGGATCGCCGAGGCCAGCTGCGCCAGGGTGCGGCGGAACTGATCCCGGTACATCATGCTGGCCGACATGCGTAGCATCGGGGCGAACATCTGTTGCAGACCGGCCAGTTCCGGTTCGTCCGGAGCGAATCCGGCACCGAGGGCATCGGCTGATCCCTGGATGATCGGTTCGGCGAGGCGGCGCCATCTAGCACCGGTCGCCTCGATCCAGGCCCTCCGGGTCCAGGCCTGAGCCTCAATGCCGATCCCAGGGAACTGAGTGTGCGCATCGAGCCAGGATTCGGCGAGCCGTCCGGCATCGGCGATGCCGAGGGCCTGTTCCGGTGTCGGTTTAGGGTCGGCGCCGAAGGATGGCAGCTGGTGTGCCGCTGCGGTGATGGTCGTCCGCCAGGCCGCGTCGGGATCGGCCTCGGCCCCACCGAACATGGGCATCGCGGTGAAGCCCGCGGGCGGGTTGGCGAAGATCCCAGACAGATCAGCCGCGGAGGCATCGAGCCCAAGCTGGGACAGGAGGCGTCGAATCTGTTCGAAGAACTCGCCTTCGGGCGGGTTGGGGGACGAGGGGTCGGCCATGTGTCCATTCAACCGCATCGGTCAAGCTTGCTAGGGTTGATCCGTGACGCGGAACACAGTGGCTATCACCTCGGCGGTGGTATTTGTGGTGCTCGCGGCGCTGCTGGCGGTGTCCCCGGTTCCCTATGTGACGCTGAGTCCCGGCGGAACCTACAACGTGCTCGGTTCCGCGGCCGGGCAGCCGATGATCCGCATTGAGGGCGTCCAGACCTATCCGGCCAAGGGCGGGTTGCTGATGGCGACGGTCGCCCAGCCCCAGGCCGACAGCCAGATCACCTTGCCGGAGGCGCTCATCGCCGAGTTCTCCGCCGACAGTGAAGTGCTGCCCCGGGAGTGGGTGTACCGGGCGGGTAAGACCAGCGAACAGCTGCAGACCGATGCCACCCGTCAGCTTGAGCTCGCGCAGCGCTCCGCCACGGTCGCGGCGTTGCGGGCCGCCGGACACCCGGTCACCGAAGTCCCGATGGTGGCTTCGGTCTCGGTCGCGGGCCCGGCTTACAACGCGCTAGCCGAGGGGGACCTCATCACCCGGGTCAACGGCACCGCGGTGAACACCCCGGCTCAGGTCCGCGAGATCGTGCAGTCCGCACCGGTCGGCGGCGAGGTGGTCTTCGATTTCATCCGCAACAAGCGCCTCCTGACGGTGCAGATCGTGACCGCGGCGTCCAACACCAACCGGAAGCTGTCCACCAGCGGTGCGTCCTATGCCACTGGATACCAGTACGCGCCCACCGTGACCTATAGCTCCGATGGGGCCGTGGCTGGCCCCTCGGGAGGGTTGGCTCTAGCCCTGGGGATTTTCGACCTCATCACCGAGAATGACCTGGTCGGAGACCGCACGGTCGCCGCTATCGGCACCATTGACCCCGATGGGGGAATCGGTAGGGTCGGTGGCGTCCGGGAGAAGGTCTATGCCGCCCAGAGGGCAGGGGTGTCGGCCTTCCTGATTCCGGCCGAGAATTGTGCCGACCTCGAAGGTGTCGAGGTCGGGTTCCCACTGGTCAAGGTGGCCACGCTCAAGGACGCCATCGCGGCGCTGCAGCTACTGACCGAACCGCAGCCCACCACGGAGGTACCGCACTGTTGAACCCGATGCCAGTGTCCAAGGACGCGCTGATCGCGGCGCTCGCCGACGTCGAGCGCTATGTGACCGCAGAGGGCTGGGATCAGCCGGTCCGGCTGTTCGCCCTGGTCTCCACGGCCCGCCTGATCGAGGCCGAGCCGTCGCTGGCGTCAAGGCTGAACGCTGCGATGCCGGACACGCTGAGCGCTATCGAACAGGACGATTTCCACGGTGGGGAGGATCTGCTCTTCGCCCTGGAGCGGATCAGCTGGCCAGATGAGGTCGCCGGGTGTGCGGTCGCGGTGGAACGCAGTTTCCTCCCCGTGGACTGCGAGCACCAGATCCCCCAAGACCCGGCCCAAGCCGCCGATTTCGTGGCGCGTCATCCACTCCGCCAGGACGTGCGGGTAGTGGTCGGTGCTCTGCGGGGCGGCCTGACCCATGGCCTGGCCCGGCTGGTCACCGAGCCTGACGAACTCCTCGGGGCCGACGATCTGGTTCCAGGGCTTTCGGTGGCCCTGCTGAACACACTAGGTGAAGGGATGAAGTGATGTCCGACGAGTTGCTTTCGGCCACCAGAAAGCGTCCGCCAGCGCTGCTGACGGCGCTGCTGGTCTTCGGCGCGCTGGTGGGCGTCCTGTTCGTGTTCGCGAATGTGTGGACCGACTGGTTGTGGTTTGAGGATCTTCAGGCCGGTGTGGTATTCACGACCCTGTTGGCGACCCGAGTCGGGCTGTTCCTCGGCTTTGGGCTGATGATGGCCGGGTTGCTGGTCGGGAACATGCTGCTGGCCTACCGGTTGCGGCCCAAGGTGCGCTCTACCGGCGAGGTCTCGCTGCTGGTCGCGCGTTTCCGGGATCTGCTCGACTACCGGCGCTGGAGCCTGATCGGTTCTCCCGCGCTGGTGCTGGGCGTGCTGGCCGGGCTGGCCGGGGCGGCGAACGCCGAGGTTTTCCTGGCGTGGGCCAATTCGACTCCGTTCGGGTCGAAGGACGCCTATTTCGGTCTGGACCTGTCATTCTTCATCTTCAGTTACCCCTGGTACCGGGTGCTCGCCGCCTTCCTCCTGATCGGGCTGGTGGCCTCGGCGGCCGCGTCCGGTTTCATGCATTTCGTGACGGGGGCGCTGTCCAGCGGTCTATTCCAGAGGGGAGCCAATCGCACCAAACACCCGGCGGCCCAGGCACACGTGTCGGTCCTGCTCGGCCTGGCGGCCGTCGTCTACGGGGCCAATGTCCTGCTGGACCGGTATGCGGTATCCCTGACCCCCGGGACGCAATTCACCGGCGTGCATTTCACCGATGCCAATGCCCGGATGCCCGCGATGCTGATTATGGCTTCGATCGTCTTCGTGTGCGCTCTGGTGTTCTTCGTCAACGCGTGGTTGCGGAGGTGGTCGATTCCGGTGGCCTCCACGGTCCTGGCAGTGGTCGCTGGGTTGATCCTCGGCGGGGTCTATCCGTGGTGGATTCAGACTTTCGACGTGGTCCCGAACGAGCCGGATAAGGAGAACCCCTATATCGCCAACAACCTGACCGCCACGCGCGCGGCGTTCGGGATCGATCATTTGGAGATTGAGGACTATCAGGCTGTCGCGACGGTCTCGGCTGGCCAGCTCAAGGCCGACGCGGAGGCGCTGCCGGCGATCCGGCTGATGGACCCGGCGATCATCCCGCAGACCTTCGAGCAGTTGCAGCAGGTGCGCGGGTACTACGCCTTCCCCAAGCGTCTCGACGTTGACCGTTACATGGTCAACGGGGTTAGCACCGACACCGTGGTGGCTGTGCGCGAGCTGAACATTGATGGCATCTCCGAGGTGAACTGGAACAACATCCACACGGTCTATACCCATGGTCACGGACTGGTGGCGGCCTATGGCAACAAACGTGAGGTCAACGGGGAGCCGCAGTTCGTTTCTGGTGGTATCCCGACTGTCGGGGAACTCGGCGAACACGAGTCGCGGATTTATTTCGGCGAGCGGGCCAGGCACTATGTGGTGGTCGGGGCGCCGGAGGGGGCCGAACCGGTGGAGCTTGATACCCCAGGCGGTGGCACCGGCCGGGCCGAGACTAAGTCAACCTATGCGGGTAAGGCCGGTATTCCGGTTGGCGGGTTCGTGAACCGGGCGCTGTTTTCCATCAAGTTCGCCGATATCAACCTCATGCTGACTGACCGGGTGAACTCCGAGTCCCGGATTCTCTATGACCGCACCCCGGCCGAGCGGGTCGCGAAGGTCGCGCCGTGGCTCACTCTCGATTCCGATGTCTACCCGACTGTGGTCGATGGGCGCGTCCAGTGGGTCGTGGACGGATACACCACCTCGGCTCATTACCCGAACTCGACGCTCGTTGACTGGCAGCAGGTGACCTCTGATGCGGTGAAGCCTTCACGCGAGATGCTGCCGATGCGGGTGAACTATGTGCGCAACGCGGTCAAGGCCACGGTGGATGCTTACGACGGAACGGTCAAACTGTATGCCTGGGACGAGAAGGACCCGATTCTTCAGACCTGGCAGAAGGCCTTCCCGGGCACCGTGATCCCGAAGTCGGAGATCTCGGCTGACCTGCTGAAGCACCTGCGTTTCCCCCAGGATCTGTTCAAGGTGCAGCGCGAGGTGCTGGGCCGGTACCACACCACCAACGCCTATACCTGGTTTGAGCGTTCCGACGTGTGGGAGACACCGGCCGATCCGAAGGCGGCTGCTCAGAAGGAGGGGGACCAGAGGGACGGTGAGCAGAGGGAAAGCGACCAGAAGGAACCGCCGTACTATCTGACCATCAGGTGGCCTGGCGATGCCGAACCGGTGTTCTCTCAGACCGCGGTGTTCGTCCCGCTCAAACGCCAGAATCTGTCGGTCTATCTCGCGGTCAATTCGGACGCCTCCAGCCCCGAATACGGCCGGCTGAGGGTGCTGAAACTGTCTGACAGCCAGCAGATCGCGGGCCCAGCACAGACCTTCAACGCGCTGCAGACCGATTCCCGGGTAGCGGAGAAATTGTTGCCCTTCACTAAACAGGGCAACACCAAGGCGATCCATGGCAACCTGCTGACGCTGCCGGTGGGCGGTGGCCTGCTGTATGTGCAGCCGATCTATACCCAGATCGAGAATGTGACGGGGGCCTACCCGGCGCTGCGCTTCGTCGCGGTGCGCTTCGGTGAGCACGTCGGTATCGGCACGACGCTGCAGGAGGCCCTCGACCAGGTGTTCCAGGGCGATTCCGGTGCGACGACCGGAGAGAATCCGATCCCGGATCAGCCCCCCGGTACGACCCCAGGGCAGACACCGGCTCCAGATCCCACAGCTTCGCCGGCTCCGTCCTCTCCGTCAGCGCCCCCGGCATCTCCTCCGGGCGGCGGGGCCGCGGCCAAACAGCTGCTGGCGGAGGCCGAGACCTTGTTCAACGAGGCCGACGCCGCGCTGAAGGCTGGTGACCTGGCCGGTTACCAGGCGAAGCAGAATGCGGCTAAGGCGAAGGTCGTTGAGGCGATGAAGGCACTCGGCTAGGAGCAGATGGCCTG
>JAUMYR010000001.1:0-3070 GCA_030528545.1 Propionibacteriaceae bacterium | reverse complement strand
CTAAGGCGAAGGTCGTTGAGGCGATGAAGGCACTCGGCTAGGAGCAGATGGCCTGGGCCAGATGGCGCGCGAGGCGGCGGGATTCCCGGGGGTCCCGCCGCCTTTCGCTGTGATTCAGAGCGGGCCATCGCGGCTTCCGGATGTCTGAGGGTGGACCTCATTCAGCGGTGTGTGCGGGAAGCTGCGGCCATCAGGAGGGGGCCGAACCGAGATCGACCACCTCGGGGTCAAGCCCGAGCCCGGCCAGCTGTGGGCACAGCACATCGGCTGGCCCGGTGAGCGCGATGTGGAGCTTGTCCGGCCGCACCAGTTCCCGGAACACGCTGGTCGCGGCGTCCGGGGTCACGGCGCGGATGCGCTCATCCAGCTGGTGCAGGTAGCCGACTTCGACCCGGCCGTCCGCTAGGCGGGCCGCCTGGTCGGCGATGTCGGAGGCGGTCGAGTTCACCAGCGGGCTGATGCCCAGGTGGTGGATGCGGGCGGCCTCGATCTCGGCGGCGGTGAACGCCTCGCTGAGGCCCAAGATGTCGCGGGCGATGCCGATCGCTTCGCTGGCCACCTCAATGCGGAAACTTCCCGAGGCCGTGAAGACCCCGCCGTGGCGTCCTGGGGCGAATCCGCCGTTGATGCCGTAGCAATATCCGCGTTCCTCCCTCAGGGCCAGGTTCAGCCGGCTGGAGAAGGCTCCGGCCATGGCCTGGCCAGCCAGGATCGCCGGGGCGAGCCGAGGTTCCTGGCGTCCGACGGCCGGGCATCCGATGATGACATCGGCCTGTACCGATTGCGGCCGGTCGACGACCAGGACGCGGGGCCGGGCGGCGAACCTCGCGGGGGAATCGGCGAGCTGTCGCTGGGTGCTCCAGCCGTCAAATACCGAGGCGATGGAATCGACAGCACCGGCAGGCAAGTCGCCAGCCAGGATGAGCACCGCTCCGGCCGGGCCCCAGTGGTCCCGGTGAAAGGAACGCACGGCCTCACCGGTGATCGCGGCGAGAGTCGCCGGGGTGCCCGCCTCGGGCCGGGTGCGCCGGTCCTCTGGCGCATACATCGCGCGCCGGAAAGCCAGCCCTGCGGCTCCCCTGGGGGAGGCGAGCCGGGCCGCGTGGTCGGCGATGGCCATGTCGATCTGGTGAGCCACATCGAAGTCGGTGAGTTGCGGGGTACGCACGATCTCGGCGAATAGTTCCAGGCTGGTCAGCAGCCGGGTGCTGGGAACCTCCAGCCGCAATTGGGCGGTGTAGTGGCTCTGGTGGGCGTGCACGAGCGCACCGTGGGACTCCAGGGCCTCGGCGATGCCGGTTCCGGGGTGAGCCAGGGTTCCCTCATCGCAGCTTCTGGCGGTGATCGTCGCGATTCCTTCCAGGTTCCCCGGTTCGGCATGGACCCCGCAGTCAAGCACCAATTCGGCGGCGACGACGTGTTGTCCTGGCAGGTGGAAAGCAAGGACCCGGATCCCGCTATCCAGGAGGTGGATCTCGGGAAGGGGGAACCGCCAGTTGGAAGAATAGGTGACGCTGGGTCTCATGATTGGGCCCTCCGGTAGTACATGACACTGGCACGGCCGGGGGAGAGCCACTTCTCAGCGACCGTGAGTATCCGCTCGGGGGTGAGTTGAGCCAGCCGGTCCAGGTAGCCGAGGAGCCACTTCGGGTCGCCCAGCTGGGTAGCGGTGGCCGAGATCAGGTCCGCGCGAGAGTCGATCTCGGCCAGGAAACTGAGGTAGTGGCGTTCCAGCTGGGCTCGGGTGCGGTCGAGTTCGGCTTCGTCTGGGGGACGCTGGAACAGCCCGGCGATCTCGGAGAGGATGGCCTCCTCCACGGCCTCCAGGGACTGGTCGGCGTCCACCCGGGCGCTGATGGTGAGGATGGAGCCAGTGTCGGAGAAGGTCAGGCTGGAGGAGCCGACGCTGTCGGCCAGGTCGCCCTGTTTGATGATGCGGCGATGCAGCCTAGAGGCTAGGCCGTCGCTGAGCAGCGCGAGCAGCGCGTCGGCGGCTTCGGCGTCCGCGTCGGGGATGCTTGGCCCCTGCCAGGACAGGTAGAGCACGTCGTGGGGGACCTCCCCGGTGGCCTCCAGCCGGTTGGCCGGGAGCCAGTCGGCATAGCGGCGGCGCTCGGGGAGCGGGTGGGGCGGGATGTCGCCGAAGTAGTGTTCGGCGAGGCGGAACCCCTCCTCGGGCCCGAGTGGCCCGGCCAGGGTGAGGACCGCATTGTTGGGCCGGTACCAGGTGGCGAAGAACTGGGTGACATCGGCGAGGGCCGCGGCGTCCAGATCGGCCATGGAACCGATCGTGGGGTGGCGGTAGGACGACCCGCTAGCGAAATGCTGGCCGAGCAGCAATTCGAGGAGATCGCCGTAGGGCTGGTTGTCGTAGGTCTGGCGTTTCTCTTCCTTGACGACCTCGCGCTGGGCGTCCAGGTTGGCCTGGGTTACCGACAGCGAACGCATCCGGTCTGCCTCTAACCAGAGGGCGAGCTCAAGGGCACCCGGTGGGATGGTCTCGTAGTAGTTGGTGCGTTCGAAGGAGGTGGTGGCGTTCGCGATGGCCCCAACGGATTCCAGCAGGGCGAAGTGCTCACCCGATGCGACATTGGCCGAGCCCTGGAACATCAGGTGCTCGAAGAGGTGGGCGAATCCGGTGCGTCCGATCGGTTCGTCGGCGGAACCGACCTGGTACCAGAGATTCACGGCCATGCCGGGGGAACCGGGATCGGGCGCGACGATCACACGTAACCCGTTGTTGAGACGCTGTTCGCTCATCGGGTAGGTCAGGGCGAGCGCAGGCATGGCACTATGCCTACCACATCTGACCCGCTGGGGCATCCGGCCAGGTACCGGGTCGGGGCATCACCGGATTTGGTGTTTCCCCGAAAGCCGTGTAGTGTTGCGTGAGCACCGACGCGGGGTGGAGCAGTTCGGTAGCTCGCTGGGCTCATAACCCAGAGGTCACAGGTTCAAATCCTGTCCCCGCTACCAATGTGAAGTCCCGGGACATCGTTAACGGGTGTCCCGGGGCTTTGTTTACGTTGTGGGTGGTTTTGGGGTGCCTTTGGGTGGTCCTGGTTTGATG
>JAUMYR010000254.1 GCA_030528545.1 Propionibacteriaceae bacterium | reverse complement strand
CACGGTAGCGGAACTCGGGCAGGACGGTGCTCAGGGTCGTGACTTCGGCGCCGAGCTCCTCGCGGATGCGGCGGCGCATCGCGTCGTCCAGGGATTCCCCCGGCCTGGGGTGGCCGCAGCAGGAGTTCGTCCAGACACCCGGCCAGGTGCCCTTACTCAGGGCGCGGCGGGTGATCAGCACCTGTCCGTGCCGGTTGAAGAGATAGGTTGAGAAGGCTAGATGCAGGGGGGTCTCGGCGGTGTGGATTTCCAATCGTGGTGCCCGCCCGATCGGATTGGCCGACTCGTCCACAAGCACCACCTGGTCGTCGGTGGGCGCGTGGGCGGAAGAATCGTGGCCGGTCACGGGGGTGGAGTTCATGAGTGGTCCCATTCAGTGCGGGAGCGTGATCGAGGCGGGTGCGACTGATGGCCCTGTGCGGCCGGTCTCGCGTGGCGGGGCTGGTGGCGGCTGGGCATCTAGCCGCCGGGGCGATGATTCAGGCTGAATGACACGATCATGGGTAAGAGGCGCGTGAGGTGCATAGGTCCGTCCCCTCCGAGGCGCTTCGCCGCGCCCCTGATCTGTCAGATCAAGACTACCCGGTCGGGCGCGGTTCTGACATGTTGGCGAAAAGCCGCCGCCATACCGATTCCAGTCGAGGACGCGGACGCCTGCGGGGCAGACATCCGCCGCGGTGAGCGTGATGAGCCGAGGCTCGTGGGCCGTGAGATTACAGAGCCTGATGGAAGGTGTGGCCGTTGTCGAGGTCGGTGATGGTCAGTGACACGACCCCGTCGCGATCGATGGTGTAGGTCTCCTCGATCAGGGGTCCGTCGGGACGCCGGACGACCTCCATACCGCTCAGGTCCCGGCCGCGAAGCGTCGGGTCGAAGGCGAACAGCACGTCCGCGAAGGGAGCCAGGTTGCCGGTGGGCTCCCCGTCCGGGCCGAGGTCGCTGTACTCGACGAACCGGAACCAGCCGATGTTGTGTGCGGCACGGTAGCGCCGCTTCACCTCCACCGGGACGCCCGGGGTCACCGGCTGGGTCCGGGAGAAGATCGGATCAAAGCTCAGCTTCTCACCCGCGCTCAGTTCCCGAAACACCCCGAACCCGCGCGACAGCTTGTCAGTCAGCGCGAACCCGGCGTCATCGGCCGCGATCGCCAGGCCGATCGCTGTGGACGCCCCAGGGTGCGGGGAGCGGTGCACCCGGCGTCCGAATCGCTCCCGCAATACCCGGGGCACCAGCGGCAGGCAGCTGCCGCCGCCGACCAGGTAGATCCCGGCCACATCGGCCAGCTCGTCCCCGGAAAGGCCGGTGACCAGCCGCTCCATCACATCCAAGGAGCTATTGACCAGCGGTGTCGCCGCCTCGTAGAAAGCGCTGACCGGGACGATGACCGGTTTGCCGCCCACCTCCAATACCACGCGCTTGGACTGGGGCATCAGCTGTTCCTTGGCGACCCGGGCGTCCTCCAGCAAGGCCTCGGTCACCGCGGTCCCGGTGGCCTGGGCGGCCAGGGTCGCGAGCACCGCGTCGAAATCGTCCCCACCGAGCTGCCCCACCCCGACCGAGTCGATGATCTCGTGGCGGGTGTCGCATACGCTGACCAGGGAGGCATCGAAGGTGCCGCCTCCGAGGTCATAGACCAGGACGCGGGTGCGCTTGGAGGTCACGGTGCGGGCCTGCCGGTGGGTGTACTCAAAACCCGCGGCGGAGGGCTCGTTGAGCACCCCGATGACGTCGAAACCGGCGGCCCGGAACGCCTCAATGGTCAAGAACCGCTGGGCCGAACGGGCGTGCGCGGGCACCGCGACCACGGCGGTGAGCGCCTCGTCCGCGTCCAGTCCCAGGTTCGAAGCCGAGACCAGTGCCTCGCGCACCGAGCCGAGATAGCCCGCGAGCAGGTCCCGCAGCAGCACCCGATGGTCCCCGATCTCGACCATGGTCCCCGGACCCACCATCGGGTCGGACAGCGCCCGCTTGAAGGACCTCAGGATGGCCGCTCCGTTGGCCCCAGCCGACAGCGCCTCGAACCCGTAGTGCAGCTGTGTGCCGTCCCAGGCCACCGCTGAGGGAAGGTAATCGTGGGTGTCGCCGTCGGCGTCGGTGAAACTGGCCACCGGATAGTTACCACGGTCGGCGATGGCCGCGATGGTGCGGGTGGTTCCGAAGTCGACGCCTACGCGCATGGCTGCTCCTCGGTCGCGGTCAGGTCGGTCCAAGGCTATCAAGGTTCAGTCCACCCAGCGGCCGCGGGCTTTCGGGACCCAGTCAGGCCGCATAACCTGGACCGGTGACGACCTGCTCCGCCGACTGGGCTGACCCTGGACTGCCAGCCTGGGGGACAGCGGCCCGCGCGTCCTTCTGGCTCGGTCTGGAACAACCCGGGCCATGGGGCACCAAGGCACCGACCCAGCCCCGGCTCCTCAACCCCGGGGTCGGGGCGGCCTTGGAGGCCTGGTGCCTCGAGAGGGGAGGCCGGTTCCTGCTGTTGCGCCAGCCCCATCGCGGAGACGCGGCATCGCGGTGGGTCTTCGCCATGGGCAACCTCGCGGGACAACCATGGCTGGGCACCACGACCGTCGCCGAAGCGGCTGACCTGCTCGGCCTGCT
>JAUMYR010000253.1 GCA_030528545.1 Propionibacteriaceae bacterium | reverse complement strand
CTCAGAGCTCGTCGTCGTCCCGGTTGAACCGGTCGATGCTGACCACCCCAGGAACCTCGCTCAACTGCGTCATGACAACGGGTAACGCCGGTCCGGCGCGGAATCTCATCTGGGCGCGGACCAGTTGGCGTCCGCCGATCACGTGCTGCCTGGTGTTGACCAGGGTGGTCTCGCAGCCCAGCGAACTGGCGTGGGTGAGGATGTCACGCAGCGCTCCGCGTCCATCTTCGTAGGTGACCAGCAGGGTGCTGCGGTCCCCCGAAGCAGGCAGCAGCCGACCCAGCGGGGCGACGATGAACACCGCGACGAAGTGCAGCATGGTCGCGAAGACCGCCAGCGGGATCAGCCCAGAACCGCACGACATGCCGATCGCCGCCGCCAGCCAGATGGACGCGGCAGTGGTCAGGCCGCGCACCACATCCCGGTTGACGAAGATGACCCCGGCCCCGAGAAAACCGATGCCGGACACGATCTGTGCCGAGATCCGCGACGGGTCCCGGGTGACCTGGTACTCGGCCAAGCCGACGAAGCCATGCACCGAGATCAGCGTGAAAACGCAGCTGCCGAGCCCCACCAGCGCGTGCGTGCGGACACCGGCCGCCTTGTGCTGGAATTGCCGCTCCAGTCCGATGATGCTGCACAGCGTGAACGCGAGGGTCACTAGCCCCAGCTCCAGCGGAACCTTGGTCCAGTCGAACAACACCGTCATCTACCCCCATCGGTCGGTACCCGCCGAGCATAGTGGCTCCATACGACACCTCCGGACCGCCGAAGGGAGGCGGCCGCCAGCCGGGGACGCCCAGACGCCCGATGCCAGATCGGTCCCGGCCCTAGCCGACACGCTTTCTAGGCGGCCAGCAGCCCGGCCGCCAGGTTCGCGACCACGTGAATCACCGCACCTGGGACGAAGCTTCCGGTCTTGTGCCGCAGCCAGCCCAGGAGCCACCCGGTCGCGAACTGCACCGGAAGGATTGTCCAGAGCCGGATATCGACGAGCAGCAGCGGAAGATGGGGAATAAGGAACAGCGCGGCCTGGATCAGGTTGCCCCAGGCAAAACCAAGCCGCCTCACCAGCGTCCCGCCGAGCAGCCCCCGGAAGAAGACCTCCTCGCCCACCGCCCGCAGCGCCGCACCCGCGATGGCCCCCGCCGAGGCGAACTGGGCGATCGAGACGCCGGGCTGGGCAAGCACCTCCTGCGGCACCACCCGGATCGCGAGCCACGCCGTCGCCAGCAGCGGAAGCAGCAGGACCAGCGCCCAGCCGTAGGCAGATGGTGTCCCCCACGAGACCCCGGCCCGCTGCATCGCCGTTGGGAGGGAGCGCTCCGGCCCACGCGAGCGCACGATCAGGTACACCACGGTCGGCAGGCAGAACAAAACGAACTCGACCATGGAAAGCACGCTAGTGGCACGAGGTCTCGGTTTGTGCTGGGAACTGAGCCCGCAGCGGTCTGCCCGGCCCAGACGTGCGGGGTTCTCTGGGTGCCCGGGGCTCCCAGAGAACCGGCGCGATGCCGATACCGGCCGCTCCCGGGAGGCCGGACGGATCTGGCGGAGTCCCGAAGAGGGGTGGTTTGGGAGCAGCCTCGTCGCGACCGGCGGCCGCGGCGTAGGCTGGCCATGGCAAGGAGGTCGCATGACACGCACACCTGGCAGCCCCCTCGTCCGCAGCTCGAAAGCCCTGGTGGACGAGGCTATGGCACAGATCCGCACGGTCCCCCTCGATGAGGCCCGCGAATTGCTGGACGACGAGACTGTGCTCTTCGTTGATATCCGCGACCCGCGGGAACTAGAGCGGCTGGGCATGATCCCCGGTTCCTATCCCGCGCCGCGCGGCATGCTGGAGTTCTGGGTCGACCCGGAAAGCCCCTACTACAAGCCCGAACTCGACGATGGGCGGACGCTGCTGCTGTACTGCGGCAGCGCCTGGCGTTCGGCGTTGGCCGCGAAGACCCTGCAAGAGATGGGCCTGCCGGTCGCCCACATCGAGGGCGGTTTCTCCGCCTGGAAGGATGCTGGCGGCCCCGTCGTCAGGCCCTAAACCGGGCGGCGGTTCAGGGTTTCTGGGCGTGCACGCATTCGAGAACCCCGAAGGTCGTGCGCCGGGTCTCGACGATGTCGGCGTCCAGATCCCGCAGCCGCACCAGCGGGCGCCGGGTCCAGTACTCGCCGTTGCGGGGACCGGTCACCCATTCGAGGAGGTGCTGCAGGGCCCGCAGCGGCGGGAATGACGACCCCACATGGTCAGCCAGAAGCAGCCTCCCGCCGGGACGCAGAACCCGCAGCCCCTCTGAGAGGGAGGCGGTGAGATCCGGCACCGAGCACAACAGGAAAGTCGCCACGACGGCGTCGAAGCTGGCGTCCTCGAAGGGCAGCACCGTCGCGTCCGCCTGGTGCAGGGTGACGGGGCGGTTCAGGCGTCCCGCCTTGTCACGGGCGAGGTTGAGCATGCCGATGCTCCAATCCAGACCGGTCAGACGCACCTCGGTGCCGTAGTAACTGAGGTTGGCGCCGGTCCCGACTCCAAGCTCAAGGACGTCCCCCGAAGCCCGTTCGGTGACCCACCGGCGGCTGGGCGCCATGAACCGCCTCTCCAGCGGGGC
>JAUMYR010000252.1 GCA_030528545.1 Propionibacteriaceae bacterium | reverse complement strand
TCCGGCCTGGTGCAGGCAGCGTGGGGTTCGCAGGGCCGGTGGCTGTCGCATTCCTCGCGCGCCCAGTACCGGGAGACCGCCCGCGTCCCGCTGGAAGAGCTGCAACCGGGCGACCTCGTGTTCTGGTCGACGTCCGGCGCGCCGGGCGACATCTACCACGTGGCGATCTACGCCGGGGGCGGCATGATCGTGCACGCGCCCGTGCCGGGCTCCTCGGTGTCGGAGGTGCCGCTGTACTACTCCGGCGGCATCATGCCCTACGGCGGCCGCCCGTAGCGGGGACAACAAGGGGGGTGAGGCACTGTGCCTCACCCCCCTTGCGTGCGCCGAGAATTCTCAGGCGGCAAGCTGCTTGCGCCGCAGGTAGGTACGCGCGGAGTCAACCAGCAGCACGAAACCTGCGCCCATCTGGATGCAGTCCTTGACCACCAGGCGGCCGCGTCCGCTGAGGTAGGGGAAGCCCAGGTCAGCGTCGGCCAGCCCCTCCTTGGGAGCCGAGACCCACACTTCGGGGGTTGTCACCAGGAATGACAGGGTCACCACCGAGAAACCGATGAGGGCCAGCGCCCCGAGCATGCCCAGGGTGGGGCTGAGGTAGTGAGAGAGGATGAGCAACCCCAGCAGGCAGATGATGACCCCGATGCCGATGGACGCCGAGTAGGTGCCGTTGGCGGTGTGCCAGGAGCGGTTGGCCTCGTTCAACACGCCCTCGGGGTTCATGTGGGCCTTGTAGTTGGCGGGGTCGCCCAGCAGCCACTTGAAGAAAGGCGAATTGGCCATGAAGGGCACGATGCCGTCGGCCTCGTACTTAAACCACTTCAGACCCCCGATCCAGAGCAGCACCACGGCGACACCGAGGCGCAGCAGGAACATCGACAGCCGATCGAAGCGGGTGAGGAAACGCGCCAGGGACGCAACCAGAGACTGGCCGGAGGAAGCGGATTGCGCTGGCATGTGGACACCTTTCTGCGAAGTAAAAGCGTGGTCGGGCGGAAGCCAGAAGCCTTGACCCTAAGCACTGGCAGCCCCGTTTGTCATCTTGAGACAGAAAATGTGCGCGCGCAAAGACCCTTGCCGTGGCGGGCATTGGCGCCTCCCGGCACGACGACGCGGCCCTCCCGCCGGGCGCGGTCCCCGGCAGGTGCTGGGTCCGGATAAGCGGGTGGGGCGTCGGCTACCCGACGCCCCACCATTTGCGCGCAGCGGCAACTCAGTGCCCGCCCGCCTCGCGGAAACGCTCGTAGGAGCGCAGGATCTCCGCCTCGGTCTCCTCGCGGCCCGCCCAGTGCGCGCCCTCCACGGATTTGCCGGGCTCCAGGTCCTTGTAGACCTCGAAGAAGTGCTGGATCTCCAGCCGGTGGAACTCCGAGACGTCCTCGATGTCGGTGCGCCACGACGCCCGCTGATCGGAGGCCGGCACGCACAGCACCTTGTCGTCCCCGCCGGCCTCGTCGCGCATCCGGAACATGCCGAGCGCGCGGCACCGAATCAGACAGCCGGGGAACGTGGGTTCCTCCAGCAGCACGAGCGCGTCGAGCGGGTCGCCGTCCTCGCCCAACGTGTTGTCGATAAACCCGTAGTCGTCCGGGTAGCGGGTAGAGGTAAACAGCATGCGGTCAAGACGGATGCGACCAGTCTCGTGGTCAACCTCGTACTTGTTGCGGTTGCCCTTGGGGATCTCGATTGTCACATCGAACTCGAGCACCGGTCCTCCTTTCGTGGCCGCGCGGCGCAGCCGAATCGAGCATCTGTCATATCCTTGCACGGACGAGCGAAGGAGCGGGAAGTTGAATCGTTCTGCGTGGATTGCGGCCGGTCTAAGTGTGGCCTGGGTGGTGGGTGTGCCCGGATACCTGGCGTTGGACGCCGCCGACGTTGTGCCCGGCCCCCTGACATACGCCACCCCCATGCCGAAGGCCGTCCCCCCGCCCACCCCCCGACCGCCCGCCGCGCGGCAGCTGGCTCCCATCGCGGGAGCGGACAGCGCCCCCGGCGTCGACGCGGGGCAGGTCTCCACCGCCGTCACCGAGCTGGCCGGCCGCTTCTCCGACCCCGTCAAGGTGTCGGTCCTGGTGACCGACGGGATCAGCGGGGAGGTGCTCGGGGCGGTGGAACGCTCCACCCCCCTGACCCCGGCCTCCTCCCTGAAGATCCTCACGGGCGTGGCCGCCCTCCACAACCTCGGGGCCGCCCACCGCCTGGAAACCAAGACCGTTTACGCAGACGGCACCCTCACCCTGGTCGGTGGGGGAGACGTGCACCTGGCCGCCGACCAGGGCAACGGCAAGGAGGCCTCTGGCTACGCCGGGCTCGGCGACCTGGCTCGGGCCAGCGCCGCCAAGCTTCGCGCCGACGGTGTCACCAGCGTCACCGTGGCCCTGGACGACACCCTGTTCCCCGAATCGGACTGGACCCACCCCGACTGGTCCGGGCCGTCCCTGAACTTCGTCGGCAAGGTTCAGCCGCTCGCCATCGACACCGGCCGGGTGGCCCCCGGCGAGTGGGAGTTTGTGGCGGACCCGGCCCTGGCGGCCGCCCAGACCTTCGCCGAGCATCTGCAGGCCGCAGGCATCACGGTCACCGGAGACGTCACGCGCGCCCCCGCCCCGACCCAAGCCGAGCCCGTCGCGGCC
>JAUMYR010000251.1 GCA_030528545.1 Propionibacteriaceae bacterium | reverse complement strand
GCCAGGTGCCATCGGCGGCGACCCTGGTCGAGCGGACGACGCTGTTGACCTTGATACCGACGCTTGCCCCGGGCATTCCCCTCCCGGCGAAAGAGACGCTGCCCGCGGCGTGGTAGCGGCCCGGCTCATGGGAGGTCACCGAGAAGCCCTTAGCCGATGGCTGGCTTGGTTTTGGGCTGGGAGCGGGCTTGGGGGCCGGGGTCTCGGCGGGCTTTGCTGGCACCCCGCTGACCGTCAGCCTGCCGGGTGCGCTTACGGCCGTCCCCGCGGAGTTCTTCACCACGAGCCGGAGCAGTACACCATCGTCGGCGCCGATGGTGCGGGTGTAGATCGAGCGGAAACCGTAGTTGACGACTCCCGAGGTGATATCGGTCCAGGAGGAACCGCCGTCGCGGGACTGCTGCCAGGTGATCCTCGGCGATGGCGATCCATAGAAGGAGACGGTCCACCTCTCGGTATTTCCATATCTCGTTACCCGGTTGGGCACCTGCAGTACATCGGGTCGTAGTGTCGCCCCGGAGGGGGGAGTGGTGTCGTAGCGGTATAGGTTGTACTGACGCATCAGTGAGATCAGAAGGCTGGTGTAACCAGGGTCTGTCGCATACCCGGCCTTATGGATCTCGAAAGCGAAGCGGTCGGGATTATTGGTGTACTTGAAGGCGTTGGCGTAGCGGCTGTTGTTGCGCAAGAAATGCCCATGATCCAGCACGGAACGCTCGGCGCTACGGTATTTCCGGAACCATGCCGAGGTGCCGTAAGAGTGCCCTTGGGAGTCATATTCCTTGGTCGCGATGTTGTAGCAGCCGTCTTGGTAGGGGCTGACCCGTTTGAAGCACTTGATGCCGAAGAAGCTGTTGGCCTCCTTCGTCAGTTTAGACTCCCCCCAGCCGGACTCAAGGATCGCCTGGGCTATGGTCACAGAGGTTGGAACGCCGTGTTCTCGCTCTCCCTTTTGTGCCATTGGGGCTATCCAGCTGATGAACTCATTCGCGGGTACGGCATAAGCTTTCACGGGCTGAGACACGGCAAAGAAGGACAGCGACACCAGGGCCCCGATGCCGATCCGTGTGAGAAGTTGCCAGAGCTTGCGAGAATGAGGATTCACGCCTCTACCTAACCGTCGCTCGAGGTATGGCGCAAGGCCGAGCCCGAAACTGTGAAGGTGTACTTCAGGGTCGGGGAGGTCTTGACCGGACGGCCTGTTATCGCTCTGACATTTCTGCGCTGGCTGTGCTTCGTCGTGCTCTTCGATACTTTCCTGATCGAAAGCTTGACAGATATCGCGGATCGGGCTTCAATCCCATTGAAATGACCTCAAGGGCCTTGCGGTTATTGATCTAATGTCCCAGCGAGAGCGCGGGACAGGGGTCAGCATCGCTGCTGATGCTGGCTTTCAGAGTTGTGATGAAAGGGGTTCGTGTGCGTATCGCTCGCTGGATTGCAGCGCTCACAACGGTGGTGATGGTGGCTGGATTCAACGCTGGAGGACCAGCGCACGCCAACCCAACAGTCGACCCCTCCAACGCCGAATCGGTGCGCGCCGCATACCGTCGGTTACAGGACCTGACCCACTTGCCCCATGCCTGGTCAGGCAATGTGGAGGGCTGCGACCCGGGTTCCACGGCCCCTGGCTACGATGCGGCTTCGGGCGAGGCGATCAACATCGTTCGCGCGATGGCCGGGCTGAAACCAGTCACCTTCGATCCCGAGCTCGGGAACAAGGCCAGGCAGGCGTCACTGGTGATGCTCGCCAACCAGACCTTGACTCACGCCCCCGATCCCTCGATGAAGTGCTACACCGCCGATGCCCGAGAGGCGGCGGGAAAATCCAATCTCGCGTTCGGTGCCCCGGGTGCCAATGCGATTCTGGCGTATATGGAGGATGGTTGGCATAACAACGCACCGGTTGGGCATCGCCGGTGGCTCCTCAAACCTGAGACGACGGTGATGGGAGTTGCCTCGACCAACAAGACGAACGCGGTTTATGTGATCGGCACTGAGCAAGGAAATCCCAGCCGTCCCTGGGTGGCCTGGCCGGCCGAGGGCTATTTCCCCTCGGAGATGGTACCGAGGCCGCACTCCCGGCGCTGGTCTCTATCGGCCGGTGCGGCCTGGACCTATAACTTCACCAAAGCTAAAGTCTCGGTCACCGACGAGTCGGGCCATAGCCTTCCGCTGACGGTCTTGGAACCTGTGTCGGGCTATGCGAATGACACCCTGGTGTGGGAGATGGATCCTCCTCCGGCGGTAACCGGTCCGGGAGCGGCCGTTTATACCGTGAAAGTCAGCAATATTCGGAAGGGGTCCGAAGTATTGGACTACACCTATCAGGTGAAGCTCATCCAAGGCAGCTATCAGGGGTCCTCCGGCGGAGGATCAGGGAATACCGGCCAGCCGGCGCCCGAACCCGTGAAACACACCGCGCCACAGCTGACGTCCCATACCCCGGGAAAGTACTATCCGGCGGGTCCGGTTTCCTTGGCCGGTCGGGGGACCCCCGGAGCCACGATCCGTTTGCAACTCGGATCGAGGGTCCGCACCGCTACCGTGAACAAGCGGGGAGAGTGGCGTTTGGGGAGTATTGACATGGCTGCTCAAGGGTTCGATGTGAAGCTGGTATCGACCCTGAAAGATGACG
>JAUMYR010000030.1:13626-25267 GCA_030528545.1 Propionibacteriaceae bacterium | reverse complement strand
GAGCTGGCCGCCGCCCGCGCGCTGGCGGAGAAGAAAGCGGCGTCCATGGCAGGCCTCGAGCCCCAGGTGCGGGCCCGGCGTGTGGCCGGTGCCCTGGCCCGGCGAGGTTTTTCGAGTGGGGTCATCGCATCGGTACTCGGCGAGCAGCGATGAATCCTCGCCGCGCCGCCTGAGGGTCTTGTCTTCGGTGCGGGCCGGGCCTACGCTCAGAGGAAAGGAACGCACTCACCTAACCACGCTGGGCTTCGGCCCTGTGGCGCGAACGGATATGCGGGCGCTTGAGCGCCCACGACATGTGGTGTAGGCCCCATGAGGCCCAGTGTCGCGCGCCTGCCCTCGCGGCGGCGCCCGGTGTGCTGCGGGGGCAGGGAGCGAGGAGGCGCACACATGGACTGGTTGCTGATCGGCATCGGCGTGTTCGTCGTGATCTTGGCGGCGGCGGCCGCGCTGGCTACGTGGTGGACCCTGCGGGCGAGGGCCCGCCGGGACACGGAACTGGAAAGACGCCATCAGGACAACCTGGAGACTCTCACGGCCCAGGCCCAGGCCGCCGTGGATTCGTTGAGGTCGGAGGCGGTGCTCGAGCTCGAACGGGCCAAGGAGAGGGGCGAGGAGGTGCTAGCCGACGCCATGCGGCGTCGCGACGAACTGGCCAGCGCACTGCGAGACCAGCGCGCCGAATTGCGGGGCCTGCGCGCCGAACACGAGCGCCGGGAGGCCCGGCTGGCCGAACGCGAGGCCCGGGTGACGGAGGAATCGGAACGGCTCGCGGCGCGGTTGCGCCAGCTGGATGAGACTCAGACCGAGATCGCCGCGCTGCGGGAGGACCTGGCGATCCAGCGCGCCGAGCTGGACGCCGAGAGGGAACGGCTGGCCTGCCTAACCCAGGAGGACGCGCGGGCGGAGGTGCTGGGAGCGGCCGAACACGCGGCCCGGTTGCATGCCGCCGCCCTGAGCCGCGAGATCGAGGCCAAGGCCCGGCGCGAGGCCGACACCCGGGCCCGGCGCATCATCGTGGACGCGATCCAGCGCCTAGCCAGCGAGCAGACCTCGGAGTCGGTGGTCTCCATGGTGGAGTTGCCAAGCGACGAGATGAAGGGCCGGATCATCGGGCGTGAGGGCCGCAACATCCGGGCCTTCGAGCAGGTCACGGGGGTCAACGTGATGATCGACGACACCCCAGAGACCGTCCTGCTCAGTAGCTTCGATCCGGTGCGGCGGGAGACTGCCCGGCTGACGCTGATCGACCTGATCGCCGATGGGCGGATTCACCCGGCGCGGATCGAAGAACTTTTCGAACGGAATACGACCCGCATCGCGGAACGGGTCCGCCGGGCCGGGGAGGACGCCTTGGCCGAGGTCGGGATCTCCGACCTACATCCGGACCTGGTGCCGATCGTCGGCTCCCTCACCTACCGCACTTCCTACGGCCAGAACGTGCTCAAACACCTCGTCGAATGTGCCCATCTGGCTGGTGTGATGGCCGCCGAGCTGGGCCTCGACGTGGCCCTGTGTAAGCGTTCGGCCTTCCTGCATGACATCGGCAAGGCGCTGACCCACGAGGTGGAGGGCTCACACGCGATCATCGGTGCGGACCTCGCCCGCAAATATGGAGAGCACCCCGAGGTGGTGCACGCGATCGAGGCCCATCACAACGAAGTTGCCCCCCAGACGGTGGAGGCGGTTTTGACCCAGGCCGCGGATGCGATCTCGGGGTCGCGGCCGGGAGCCCGCAGAGAGGCCCTGGAGACCTACGTCGAACGCATGCAACGGCTGGAACAGATCGCCACCTCGCGCGAAGGGGTCGAACGGGTGTACGCCATGCAGGCTGGCCGGGAGGTCCGGGTCATGGTGGTGCCCGAGGTAGTGGACGACCTAGCGGCCCACGCCCTCGCCCGGGAGATCGCGGCCGATGTCGAGCGGGAGCTTAGCTATCCTGGCCAGATCAAGATCACGGTGGTCCGGGAGTCTCGCGCCACGGAGATGGCGCACTGACCACAAGGAGCTGCTGGGAAGGTCGGGTCAGCCCGAACAGATTCCCCACTGTCCCCGGAAGTCCTCGCCCGGAGCGAGCACGATGAGCCCATCGTGGGTCGGGCCGGGGTTGAAGGCGTCCGCCGCACACGTCATGGGTTCCACCGCGAGGCTCAGCCGGTCGTCTGGGGTGTAGAGCTGCACCCACCCGAAAGCTTCGTCGGCCCACAGCCCGACCCATCGCCCGGCGGATCTGATCGTGACCTGCCAGCGGCCGGATTCGTCTCGCGACGGCGAGGCGTAGGCGGTGTCGTATCTCGTCTCACCGATCAGTTCGTCGGCCCGGTGTGGCTGGCCGGACCGCACGGCCAGCGGCAGCAGGCGCTCGTCCACTTCGAGATAGCTGGTGAAGGGCAGGCTCAACCGGGCGCCGTCGATGGGGCACCCGAGGCTCAGATAGGGATGGGCGGCGTAACCGAATGGGACCTCCTCGGAGCCGCTGTTGGTCACACAGACCTCGACGCTCAGCCCGTCCGGGTTGACGGTGTACCAGACATCGCAGGTGAGGGTTCCGGGCCAGCCCGGCTGGGGACGCAGCACGGTTCGCATCCGCAGGTGGGAAGGGTAGAGCTCGGCCAGCTGCCAGGGCACCCAGTTGAGGAGGCCATGGATCGCGTTGTGCCGCTCGGGTTCGGTGATCGGGAGCTGGTGATCGGTCCCAGCCCAGCGATAGCGTCCGTCGCGGATCCGGTTCGGCCAGGGCAGCAGGTGCTGGCCCTGACAGCCGGTGGGCGGGTCCTGTTCCCCGAAGGAGGCCACGATGTCGTGATCGTTGACTTGGTAGCTGCGCAGGGTCGCCCCCACCTCGGTCACGATCGCGCGGTGGGCGCCGTGGACGATTTCGTACTGGGCTCCATTGGGGCTGGTCGCAGGCAGGTTCACAGTGGCGATTCCTCGTTCGGTGGCCGGGCCGACTACAGTGATGCCCGCTATGACGAGCCTACCGCGCACCTATCACGTCATCACCTATGGCTGCCAGATGAACGTGCACGATTCCGAACGCATCTCCGGGGTCCTTGAGGACGCCGGGCTGGTGCGTGCCATCCCCGCCGCGGACTCCGGGATGGGCGGGGGAGCCGACGTCGTGGTGTTCAACACCTGCGCGGTGCGCGAGAACGCCGACAACCGGCTCTACGGCAACCTCGGGCACATGGCGAAGATCAAGGCCACTCACCCCGGGATGCAGATCGCCGTGGGTGGCTGTATGGCGCAGAAGGACCGCGCGGCGATCCTGCGGAGGGCTCCCTGGGTGGATGTGGTCTTCGGCACCAATAACCTGGGGGCGCTGCCGGTGCTGCTGGAGCGGGCGCGGGTGGAGCAGCAGGCCCAAGTCGAGATCAAGGAGGCCCTAGAGACCTTCCCCTCGAACCTGCCGACCCGGCGCGAGTCTCCCTATTCGGCCTGGGTGTCGATCAGCGTCGGGTGCAATAACACCTGCACCTTCTGTATCGTCCCGTCCCTGCGCGGTAAGGAGACCGACCGGCGCCCGGGGGAGATCCTCGCCGAGATCGAGACTTTGGTCGCTAGCGGGGTCCAGGAGGTCACGCTTCTCGGCCAGAACGTCAACGCCTATGGGGTGGAGTTC
This sequence comes from Propionibacteriaceae bacterium, assembly GCA_030528545.1. The sequence continues at coordinate 21,648 of JAUMYR010000030.1, read as the reverse complement.
GGCGATCGCCAGGCCTTCGCCAAGCTCTTGCGCGCCTGCGGGGACATCGACGGTCTCGAAAGGGTCCGGTTCACATCCCCGCATCCCAAGGACTTCACCGACGATGTGATCGCCGCCATGGCCGAGACCCCTAACGTCATGCCCCAGCTGCACATGCCGCTGCAATCGGGTTCGGACGCGGTGCTCAAGGCTATGCGCCGCTCCTATCGCAGCCAGCGTTTCCTCGGCATCCTGGAACGGGTGCGCTCACGGATGCCGGAGGCCGCGATCACGACCGACATCATCGTTGGTTTCCCCGGCGAGACCGAAGAGGATTTCCAGGCCACCATGGACGTGGTGCGGCAGGCCAGGTTCTCGGCGGCCTTCACCTTTCAGTACTCCATCCGTCCCGGAACCCCCGCGGCGACCATGGCCAATCAGGTGCCAGCAGAGGTCGTGCAGGACCGTTATGAGCGTCTGGTCGAGGTCGTCAACGAGATCGCCTGGGCAGAGAACCGGTCCTTCGTCGGGCGGGAGGTCGAGGTCATGTTCGCTCTGGGCGAGGGCCGCAAAGACGCTGCGACCAGCCGTATGAGCGGGCGCGCCCGCGATAACCGGCTGGTACATGTGCGGGTGCCGGAGGAGGCCTCCCAGCGTCCCCGCCCAGGAGATATCGCTTCGGTACAGATCACCCACGCCGCACCGCACCACCTCAACGCCGACGGCGAACTAGGGCAGGTGCGCCGAACCCGAGGCGGCGACGCCTGGGCCGCGGCCAACGATGAGAGCCGAACTCCTCCGGTGGTCGGGCTGGGCATACCGAGGCGGCGGACATGAAAAGCGCCGGGCAACCGCCCGGCGCTTCCCCTTCCTCCCGGTGAACTCACTCGGTCTTGTTGGCCAGTTTGTCAACCTGCTCCTTGGCGAATTGCTGAGCCTGGTCGACCTGACCGGCGAACTTGCCCCCGGTCTTGTCGTCAACGAAATCGCCGACCTGTTCGATCGCGGCCTCCACCTTGTCGGCGTTCTGGGCCGCCAGATCGCTGACTTTGTCGAAAATACCCATAACTTCGTTCCCTCCATCGCTAGGCGGATTCAGACGTCCAGTTTGGCACAATGGCGGGGTGCATGTGCCAACCATCGTCATCAGCGGCCCCACCGCGAGTGGGAAATCCAGCCTGGCGATCGCCGTCGCGCGCACCCTCGCCCGGCACCAGCGAGGGGCTGAGATCGTCAATGCCGATTCGATGCTGGTCTACCGCGGTATGGACATCGGGACGGCCAAACCCACCCTTGAGGAGCGTGGCGGCATCAGGCATCATCTCATCGACATCCTGGACATCGGCCAGCGCGCCTCGGTCGCCGATTTCCAGAGGCTGGCGCGCGCTGCGATAGCGGAGGTGCGCCAGCGCGGGCATGTCCCGATCGTCGTCGGCGGCTCAGCCCTCTACCTGCGAGCCATCGTCGACGAGTTCGATTTTCCCGGCACGGACCCGGTGATCCGGGCGAAATGGGAGGCCGAGCTGGAACGGATCGGGGCGGCTGGGCTGCACGCGGAGTTGTCCAGGCGGGCCCCCCAGGTCGCGCAGGCGATCCTGCCGGGCAACGGACGGCGCATCGTGCGGGCACTGGAAGTGATCGAGCTGACCGGTAAGTTCACCCCGATCCTGCCATCGTGGCGTTACCTGCTGCCCGGGGTCACGCAGTTCGGTCTGAGGCTGGAAAGAGCCCGGATGGACGAGCTGATCGCGATCCGGGTCTATCAGATGTGGGAGGCTGGCCTCGTCGACGAGGTCCGATACCTGGCCGGGCGGGGCTTGCGCGAGGGGCCGACCGCGTCCCGGGCCCTCGGCTACCGCCAGGTGCTGGCCTTCCTCGACGGCGAGATCTCCGAGGAGGAGGCTCGCGATCAGACCATCGCGGAGACCAGAAGATTCGCCCGCAAGCAGCTGGGATGGTTCCGCAGGGATCACCGCATCCAGTGGCTGGACGCACAGGACCAGGGCAATGTGGACACGATCAGCCAGGTCGTGCTCCGGGGGGTTGAGACTGACCAAGCGACATGAGACGGTGAGCACATGCGCAAGTGGACCTTCTCGAAGACGCACGCGACCCTGAACGATTTCGTGGTGCTACAGGATCGCCACGCGATGCTCCCGCTCACCGAAGCCGATGTGCGCGCGCTCACCGACCGTCGGGCTGGCGTCGGCGGTGATGGCCTGCTGCGCGCGGTCAAGGCACAGCACATCCCGGAGTGGGACGGTGATCCCGATATCTGGTTCATGGACTACCGTAACGCTGACGGCAGCATCGCTGAGATGTGTGGCAATGGGCTGCGGGCCTTCGTCCGATACCTGCTGGACATGGACCTGGTCAGCGGCGACGAGATCCACATCGGGACCCGGGCGGGGCTGCGCATCGCCTGGCCGCAGGCCGATGGACAGATCCGCACATGGATGGGCCGGGCCATGCTCCCCGGCGGTGACGTGACGATCAGCGCCGATGGCCGGTCGTGGCCCGCGGTCGCCGTCGATGTCGGCAACCCTCACGCGGTGGTTACCCTGGGTTCGGCCAGGGAACTGGATTCCTTGCACCTGCTGGAGGCGCCGCGGTGGACGCCATCTGGAGCCTTCCCCAGCGGGGTCAATGTTGAGTTCGTGACCCCCGTGGGCGAGAACCACCTGCGGATGCGGGTCTACGAGCGGGGCGTCGGGGAGACCATGTCGTGCGGCACCGGGGTGGTCGCCGCCGCGGCTGCGACGAGCGGGGGAGACCACGCAACCTACGATATCGACGTACCCGGTGGGCGGTTGCGGGTGGAGCTGACCGGCGAGGGGGCTTTCCTGACCGGACCGGCGGTGCTCGTGGGAACCGGCGATGTCTTGCTCCCGGACGCGGATTGAGTCCGGGTAATTCGCTGGCTGAGCGGAACCGGCACTGTCACAATGGACAGCGATGACGAACGAGACAGAACTCCTTATTGATGTCGATGGGGATCAGCTAGATCTGGCCGAGCGGCATTCGCTGCGGCGGGTCGTGGGGCTTTCCACTGAACTGACCGACATCACCGAGGTCGAGTATCGCCAGTTGCGGCTGGAGCGGGTCGTCCTGGTGAGTGTCTGGACCGGCGGGACCGCCGAGGACGCCGACAACGCGATGGTCGAACTCAAACTGCTGGCCGAGACCGCGGGTTCTGAGGTGCTGGCCGGTCTGGTGCAGCGGCGCTCCCAGCCTGACCCGGCGACCTATATCGGGCGTGGCAAGGTGTCCGAGCTCGCAGAGGTGGTGGCCGAGACCGGTGCCGACACCGTGATCTGTGACGGCGAGTTGCAACCGGCCCAGCTGCGTAACCTGGAGGACCAGGTGAAGGTCAAAGTGGTTGACCGGACCGCGCTGATCTTGGACATCTTCGCCCAGCACGCCAAATCGGCCGAGGGCAAGGCGCAGGTTGAACTTGCCCAGTTGCAATACCTCAAGCAGCGGCTTCGGGGCTGGGGCGGGAACCTGTCGCGTCAGACCGGTGGACGCGCGGCTGGCGGCGTCGGCATCGGCGGGCGCGGCCCGGGTGAGACCAAGATCGAGACCGACCGGCGCAGGATCAACACCCGCATCGCTCAGTTGCGACGCAAATTGCGGGAGATGGACGCCACCCGGGCGGGCAAACGCGCGCAGCGGCAACGCAACCGGGTGCCGTCGGTGGCGATCGTGGGCTACACCAACGCGGGCAAATCCTCCCTGCTGAACCGGCTCACCGGGGCGGGGGTGCTCGTGGAGGACGCCCTGTTCGCGACGCTGGACCCAACGACCAGGCGGACCACCACCCGGGATGGACGCGAGTACACCCTCACCGACACCGTCGGTTTCGTGCGCCACCTACCCCACGACCTGGTCGAGGCTTTCCGCTCGACTCTTGAGGAATCGGCGCTGGCCGATCTGCTGGTCCACGTCGTGGACGGTTCCGATCCCGACCCGGCCGGACAGATCTCGGCGGTACGGACGGTGCTGGCCGAGATCGGTGCCGTCGAGGTGCCCGAACTGCTGGTCATCAACAAGATCGATGCCGCCGGACCGGATTCCCTCACGGCCTTGCGCAGCCAGTTCCAGGGTCTGGTCGAGGTATCGGCGCGGACGGGGGAGGGGATAGGAGCCCTGCTAGCGGCTATCGAGGCGCGATTGCCCCAACCCGAGGAGGAGATCAGCGTCCTATTGCCCTATGAGAGGGGAGACCTGCTGGACCGCATCCACCGGGCTGGGCGCCTGCTCAGCACCGAACATACCGGGGATGGCACCCGTGTGGTGGCGTTGGTCGACGCTGGCCTGGCGGCCGAACTGAGGGCCTACTCCGGTTAGGTAGGGTAGGCGGGTGCCTACCGAAGCCTCAGCCCTCACGATCCTCGACGAGGCGGTGCGGCGGCTGGGCGGCCAGCCCCGGCATGGCCAGCGTGAGATGGTCTCGACCGTCGCGGAGGCGATATCTGGTGGGGAGCATCTCCTGGTTCAGGCGGGGACCGGCACCGGCAAATCCCTCGGCTATCTCGCCCCCGCTTTGGCCCACATCGCCGAGACCGGGGAGCGGGTGGTCATCGCGACGGCGACGCTGGCCCTCCAGCATCAGCTGGCGGACAAGGACATTCCCGCCGCTTTGGAGGTGGTGGACTCTCCACCGGCCTTCGCGGTGCTCAAGGGGCGCAGCAACTATGCCTGTCTGCTGAAGGTCAGGGAGGGTGGCGGCTCCGAACAGGATTCCCTGCTTGGGGCCGAGGAGCTGCTGCAGACCGCTCGGAGCTCCTCTCCGGAGTCGGCTCTGGGCGCCGAGGTGCTGGCCCTGCGGGAATGGGCAGAGGATCAGCTCGCACGGGGTGGCCTCGCCGATCGGGACGAGGCCCCCACTCACGGTGCCCGCGGCTGGGCTCAGGTATCGGTTCCGGCCCGGGAGTGTCTGGGCGTCCAGAAATGCCCCTACGGCAAGGAGTGTTTCGTCGAGTCCTCCAGGGACCGGGCGCGCTCGGCGAAGCTGATCGTCACCAACCATGCGCTCCTGGCGATAGACGCGATGCACGGGGGAAACACGCTGCCCGACCACGAGGTCGTGGTCATCGACGAGGCCCATGAGCTGGTGTCTCGGGTGACGAGCGCGGCCACCAACGAGCTCAGCCCGGCGATGATCGAGCGAGTGGCGCGGCGCGCGGCCCCCTACCTGAGCGATGATGTGGCACTTGATTTCATGGATAGCGCGGATCTGCTGCGCGGATGCCTGTCCGACACCGAGGCCGGGCAGCTGACCGAACCCAGCCAGGCCGTGATCGGGGTTTTGGAACTGGTCCGGGACGCGGCCCGCCAGGCGGTGTCTGGCCTGGCCGGGGACGGCGACCCGGAGCGGATGCAGGCGGGAGCCGCGGCGAAGGAGATTTTCGACTTCGCCGAGCGGATGGCAGAGCTTCGCGATTCGGACGTGGTGTGGGTCAGTGAGTCCGAGCACCTGGGTAAACAGGTGGTGGTCGCGCCCCTCAGCGTCGCATCCGTGATGCGGGAGAAGGTGTTCGCCGAACGCACCGTCGTGATGACCTCGGCGACGCTCGCCCTCGGCGGCAGCTTCGGGCCCGTCGCCCGCTCGGTCGGGCTGAGAACCGGCGACGAACAACCGGGCTGGCGGGGGATTGATGTCGGCTCCCCCTTCGACTACCGCAGACAAGGCATCCTCTACATCGCCAGGGACTTGCCCCAGCCTGGCCGTGACGGGATCGGGCCAGAGACACTCGCTCAGGTGGCGGAACTGGTCTGGGCCTCCGGAGGCCGCACCCTCGGACTTTTCGCCTCTCGCCGGGCCGCCGAGACGGCCGCTTCCTATGTGCGCCGGGAACTGCCCGCCTTCACGGTCCTGTGCCAGGGGGACGCCCAGCTCAGCGAACTGACGAGGCGCTTCATCGAGGAACCGGAGACCAGTCTGTTCGGCACGGTCTCGCTGTGGCAGGGCGTCGACGTGCCGGGGGATACCTGCCAGCTGGTCATCATCGATAAGATCCCCTTCCCCAGACCCGACGATCCGCTCATGCAGGCCCGGCAGCGGGCGGTGGCCAAGGCCGGCGGTAACGGCTTCATGACGGTGGCGGCGACCCACGCCGCGCTGCTGCTGGCCCAAGGGGCGGGACGCCTGATCCGCCGCGGCGACGATCGCGGCGTCGTCGCGGTACTGGACCCGAGGCTCGCTACCGCACGCTACGGCAGCTTCCTGAGAGCCTCCATGCCCGACTTCTGGACCACCTACGATGCCGAGGTGGCGATCGGTTCCTTGCGGCGTCTCGCGGCGGGCAGAGAGAACGGCTCGGCCTGATCCCTGAGGCGCCGGGCGGATAGGGCGGATCAGCTCTGGCCCAGCAGCGCCGATGCCAGACCGGCGCAGGCGTCTGGTATCTCGATGACCTTGCTTCGTCCGGTAGCGCCCGAGACGATCTCGATCTCTCGACGGGGACACCCCAGTGCGGCCGCCAGGCGTTCCACTACGGCAGCGTTGGCCTGCCCGTCCACCGCACGGGCAGTGACGGAGACAATGAGCTCGTCACCGTGCTGGCCTGGATAGCGGCCCCCGACCCGGTTACGGCTGGAGCCGGGCTTGACCCGGACCCGGATTCTCATCAGACCCGGCGCATGACCGCGACCACCTTGCCCATGATGGTGGCCTGATTGCCGTCGATGGGGTCGTAGTTCGGGTTGTGGGGCAGTAGCCAAACCTGGCTGGCGGTTTTGCGGAAGGTCTTCACCGTCGCCTCGTCGTCAAGCAGGGCCGCGACGATGTCGCCGTTCACCGCGTCCTTCTGCTGGCGGACGACCACCCAGTCGCCGTCGCAGATCGCGGCGTCGACCATGGAGTCGCCACGGACCTCCAGCATGAAGTGGGTGCCTTCCCCGACGAGTTGTTTCGGCAGCGCGAAGACGTCCTCGACGTGCTGCTCGGCCAGGATCGGGCCGCCTGCCGCGATCCGCCCGATGACTGGTACCGACACCGAACGAGCCTGCGGATCGAAGCTCAGCTCGGATGCGATGTCGGCGGGCTCGTGTTCTGGCCTGCGCACCTCCATCGCCCGGGGCAGATGGGGGTCACGCCTGATGAAGCCCTTCTTTTCCAGAGCCCTCAGCTGGTACTGAACCGATGAGGGGCTGGCCAGGCCTGCGAGCTCTCCGATCTGGCGGATGCTCGGCGGGTAACCGTGCTGTTCGACGTGGTCGAGGATGACCTGCAACACGTGCCGCTGGCGCAGGGACAGCTCCGCGAGGGCCGCGTCGTCTTCCAGGCGGGCATGGGCGGTGAACTCGTCGGCCAGCGCCTCCCGGCTCGGGCGTCCTCGTCCGCGTCTGATCGGTGGGGTGGCGGGCTCGTTCATGGCTCCAGCCTAACCTAAATCGAACACTTGGGTACAGGCGTTCGATGCGTGTCGCCGAGCGGGGGTGAAATTTTTGTCGGTGCCGCCTGTTTGGATGGTCTCGTGGCAAATCCGGCACGATTGTCGTACGGGTGTTGGAAATTGTCGGCGATCTGTTCTATCGTGATAGTCGAACGCATGTTCGGCAAGAAAGGGAGGCGTGATGGGCGCACAGGGTGTGATGGCGCGAGAGCTGTCCGGACGGCGGGGTGCTGGACGCCGTGGGTTCGCCGCCAATGGGGCCCGGCTGGGCACCTCGAGAGCCGTGCCAGGGATGGGTGCCGCTCCGCTTTTTCGTGCTCCCTCCTCCCGCCCGGTGCTCTGCCGCCCAGCGGGGGCAGTGCCGGCCGGATGGGGCGCGGGGCGGGCGGTGACCTCCTGTAAGCTCCCGGGAACGCGGGGTGGCAATCCTTGGGCCTGGCTCGGGCGCGCCGTCATCGGTGCGATCTTCCTGTTCGGCCTGTTTGTCGTGGTCTCGTCCTTCCTTGAGTTCAGCAATGAGCCTCTCGTTGGGGCGTGGGGTGGGCTTGGCTGAACGCTCCACCCGTGGGAGTGTGGCCTAGCTTGGCCCTCAGCCCTGGTGGTCAGGTCTGTGGAGGTTCGCCCCCGGGGGCGGAGCGGTCCG
>JAUMYR010000030.1:10037-13526 GCA_030528545.1 Propionibacteriaceae bacterium | reverse complement strand
GCAAGCCGACACGCCGAAGGTTGACCTTGTGGTCTCTGAGGCCTAGAGTTCCCACATCTAGTAGTTACATCTGTGTATTTATTCCACAGGTTGTGGTTTTTCTCCACAGTTTGTGCACAGGCTCGTAGCTGCGGAACCGTCGGATAACCGTGCGTGAAAGGCTCGCCAATGTATTGCCCCTTCTGCCGTCACTGCGACTCGCGCGTCATCGACTCGCGGGTCTCGGAGGACGGAGGGGCCGTGCGCAGGCGCAGGCAGTGCCCGCAGTGCGAGCGCAAGTTCACCACGGTCGAGCAGACCAGGTTCGTGGTGGTGAAGCGCTCCGGAGTGGTCGAACCATTCTCCAGGGAGAAGGTCGTCAGGGGAGTCCGCAAGGCATGCAAGGGCAGGCCGGTGACCGAGGACCAGCTCGCTCGGCTCGGACAGAGCGTGGAGGAAGAACTCCGTGCCAGCGGTGTCCCAGAGATCCCGACCGAGAGCATCGGTGTGGCGATTCTCGGTCCGCTAGCAGAACTCGATCCGGTGGCCTATCTGCGCTTCGCCTCGGTGTATCGGCACTTCGACTCCCTAGATGACTTCCGGGACGAGATCGAGCGTCTCGCCTCCGCTTCCACGCCTCAGTGACCCCTCCTAGTTGACAAAAAGGACACATCCATGACCGAGAAAGCGAAGCCTGCCCGAAGCAGTGCGCGCAAGACCAAAGGCCTCACTATCGAGCGGGTGTTCACCACTGCCGGTGTTCACCCCTACGACGAGGTGAACTGGGAACTTCGCGATGTCGTGCAGACCAACTGGAAGACCGGGGAAGCGGTCTTCGAGCAGCGAGGAGTCGAGTTTCCCGATTTCTGGTCGCTCAACGCCTCCACCATCGTCACGACCAAGTACTTCCGTGGTGCCCTCGGTACGCCGGTCCGGGAAGCGAGCCTCAAGACCCTCATCGACCGGGTGGTGAAGGCTTACGCGAAGGCGGGGCGAGAGTTCGGCTATTTCGCGACCGAGGCGGACGCCGAGGTGTTCGAACACGAGCTGACCTGGATGCTGCTGCACCAGTACTTCAGCTTCAACTCCCCGGTCTGGTTCAACGTCGGCACCCACAGCCCCCAGCAGGTGAGCGCCTGTTTCATCCTGAGCGTCGACGACTCGATGGAATCCATTCTCAACTGGTACAAGGAAGAGGGATTCATCTTCAAGGGCGGCTCCGGTGCCGGTCTCAACCTGTCGCGGATCCGGTCCTCGCGCGAGCTGCTGAGCTCGGGCGGGACGGCCTCGGGCCCGGTCTCGTTCATGCGTGGCGCGGATGCCTCGGCTGGCACCATCAAATCGGGTGGGGCGACGAGGCGGGCCGCCAAGATGGTGGTGCTCGATGTCGACCATCCCGATATCGAGGAGTTCATCGAGACCAAGGCCAGGGAGGAAGATAAGATCCGGGCTCTGCGCGACGCTGGCTTCGACATGGATCTCGGCGGCAAGGACATCGTTAGCGTCCAATACCAGAACGCGAATAACTCCGTCCGGGTCTCCGATGAGTTCATGACCGCGGTCGAGAACGCGGGATCCTTCGCGCTGCGTGCGCGCCTCGACGGTTCGGTCGTGGACGAGGTGGACGCCCAGGGGCTGTTCACCAAGATCGCTCAGGCGGCATGGGAATGTGCCGACCCCGGCATCCAGTACGACGACACCATCAACGACTGGCATACCACCCCCGAGAGCGGGCGGATCACGGCCTCGAACCCGTGCTCGGAGTACATGAGCCTCGACAACACTTCGTGCAACCTGGCCAGCCTCAACCTGTTGAAGTTCCTGTCCGGGGACGACACGTTCAAGGTCGATCAGTTCGTGAAGGCCGTCGAACTCATCATCACGGCGATGGACATCTCGATCTGCTTCGCGGACTTCCCGACCGAGGCGATCGGCAACAACACCAGGGCCTTCCGCCAGCTGGGCATCGGCTATGCCAACCTCGGGGCTCTGCTGATGGCTCTCGGTAAGGGTTACGATTCCGACGCCGGACGCTCGCTGGCCGCCGCGATCACATCCCTCATGACCGGCACCGCTTACCGGCGCAGCGCCGAGATGGCCGCGGTGGTCGGGCCTTACGACGGGTATGCCCTCAACTCCCAGGCCCACCAGCGGGTGATGCGCAAGCACCAGGCCGCCAACGACCACCTGCGGGCCACCAACGGCAACGACGCGGCGATCCACAAGGCCGCGGTCCGGGAATGGGCGGCGGTCATCGAGCTCGGCGCGGCGAACGGGTTCCGCAACGCCCAGGCTTCGGTGCTGGCACCGACCGGCACGATCGGTTTCATGATGGACTGCGACACCACCGGTATCGAGCCCGATTTCTCGCTGGTGAAGTTCAAGAAGCTCGTCGGCGGCGGGTCGATGCAGATCGTCAACCAGACGATCCCGCGCGCGCTTGGCAACCTCGGCTACTCCGCTGAGGCCGCGGAGCGGATCGTCGCATACATCGCCGAGCACGGCAACGTGGTGGGTGCCCCGGGCCTCAAGCCGGAGCACTATGCGGTCTTCGATACCGCGATGGGGGTGCGCTCCATCGCGCCCATGGGGCACGTGCGCATGATGGCGGCGGTGCAGCCCTTCCTGTCGGGAGCGATCAGCAAGACCGTGAACTTGCCCGAATCGGCGACGGTCTCCGATATCGAGGATGTCTACCTGCAGGGCTGGAAGCTCGGCCTCAAGGCCCTGGCCGTGTACCGGGATAACTGCAAGGTCGGACAACCGCTCTCGGACGCCAAGGCCAAGACGGAGACGGCTACTGAGGCCGTCCCGGTTCCCGAGGTGCGGGTGGAATACCGGCCGAAGCGTCGCCGGTTGCCGAAGTCTCGCTACGGCAAGACCACTAGTTTCACGGTGGCGGGGGCCGAGGGCTATCTCACCACCGGGGACTACGAGGACGGTCGTCTCGGCGAGGTCTTCATGAAGCTCGGCAAACAGGGCTCCACGCTGGCGGGCGTCATGGACGCCTTCTCGATCGCCTTGTCCATCGCCTTGCAGTACGGGGTGCCGCTGGAGACCTATGTCCAGAAGTTCACCAACCTCAAGTTCGAGCCCGCCGGCATGACCGACGATCCCGATTTGCGCATCGCCCAGTCCATCGTCGACTACGTGTTCCGCCGCCTGGCCTTGGACTATCTCGACTTCGACACCCGCTCGGAACTTGGCATCTACACCGCGGCCGAACGTGCCCGCTATGTCGAGACCGGCTCCTATATCTCAGAAGAGGACGAGGCCCAGTTGCCCGAGTCGGAGTCGCTGAAGAACGACCCCGGGGATGCCGTCGAGGTGGATGGCCCCGGACCGCGGCAGCCGTCGCTGCTCGACGCGCACACCACCGCCGAGCTGATGGAGTCCATGACCGGGCACGCGGTGGACGCGCCGCTGTGCTTCACCTGCGGCACCAAGATGCGTCCCTCGGGTTCCTGCTATGTCTGCGAGGGCTGCGGTTCCACCAGCGGATGCAGCTGA
>JAUMYR010000030.1:0-9937 GCA_030528545.1 Propionibacteriaceae bacterium | reverse complement strand
ATATCTCAGGTATCGGGGACGGACGTCTGTTTGGTTCGGAGTGCGGTCCAGCCCTCGCGGCGCTAAGTTGGTGGCATGGGACATTGTGAGATCAAGAAAGCCCACGACGTGAATACCGCCGCCGTGGTGAGTGTTGGCCTGATCGGTGGCTGGCTCACCGCGCGAGAGACGGGGGTGCGTCCCCTGGGCGGCGCCGTGCTCGTCGCCGCGGGAGCGTGGGCGGCCAGGTCCTGGCTGGCCAAGCGAGGACCGCTGGCAGCCCTCGGATTGAGCGCCCTCTACGCCACGGCCTTCGGTGCCTCTCACCCCCTGGCGAAGAAGATTGGCGCATGGCCAGCGGTTCTGACGGTCACCGGGGTCGTCGCGGGCGCGGCGCAGGCCCTCGCCGAGGGCGGTTGCTGCCGCAAGAAGGACTGAGCCCCCACCGGATCGGGCCCGGACGCGGAGCGCTCCCAGTGGCGGGCACCGCTAGGACCTGCTGGTCAGGGCAGCGCGGCGTCCGGGCGGAGGACGCGTTTGTGTGCGAAGACGCTCACAAACCGGATCCCGCAGGCGCAAAGGGCTATTCCCAGACCGGTGTAGAAGAAGCCGATCGCCCAGTCGGGCAATAGGCGGTAGGCCCGCAGGGACATCCCCGCGCTCATCATGACCGCCATCACGAGATAGGAATTCCTATCGAAGAACTGACACAGCGGGCGGCGGGTCTCGGGGAAGTCCCGGACCCGTGCCGTGTGGCGCCTCACCAGGGGGGTTGAAGATCAGCAGGTAGAAGGTAAGGAAGACCGCCAGACTCAGGGGGTAGAGCCACCACATCTGGCGGGCCTCGGCGGCCAAGAGGGGAAATCCGGTGCTGGCTACGAGGAAGCCCGCGCCCGTCCAGACCAGTCCGGCCGTGAGCATGAGGTAATTCTTCGGCACCAAGAAGCTGGAACTCATGGTTTGAGCCTATGCCCAGGAGGCGAATATGCCGACTAAATGTCGGCATACCTGATGGTGGCGATGACTCCGGGACACCCAGGCCGGGGCGGACTCCCACCGCCGGGATGGCCGTCTCACTAGGGGTGCCAGGCGGTGCGATCCTCGGCCGTTGCGAAAGGGCAGGGCGGCAGAGCGCCTGATGGAGGTTCCTTCGCCGCTGCCGGGTGGACAGGCATATCGCCAGAAGGCGACAGGTGCGCGGCGGCAGAAGAGCGGAAGCGGCCCGCGGGAGATCGAACCTCGCTGGGGCAAGTGGCGAGGGCCGCTAAGCCGGATCAGGGAGCCCAACGAAGTCTAGAATCCGCGCGATCTCCCGGCGGGCCTGGCCATAGCCGACGTCGTACATGGCCGCCAGCTTGTCCATGTCGCGCTCCGAATTGCCGATCGGCATCCACGGCGGCGCGATCACATAGGCCGCGCCCGAGGCTTCCAGCTCGAGCAGTTCGTCGAGGGTGCGGTTGTAATTCGCGGGACGCTCGAGGAGGGCCTCGGCGACCGCGGGGTACTTACGCAGCAGGGCGCGGTGCACGCTGGCCAGCCGTGCCGCCGGTTTGCGATAGCCGCGCTCCCTAGTCAGGACCACGAGGAACTTTTCGTACCCATCCGCGCGGGCAGCATCCAGCGCGATCCCGCCTGAGGGACCCAGCGCCCCATCGCAGTAGTCCTCACCGTCGATGGTGGTCCAGGGCATCAGTAAGGGCATGGTCGAGGAGGCGCGCACCCGCTTCATCAGCGCCTCGTGATCGGGCACGTCCTGGCGTCCCCAGTAGAACATCTTCGCGTCGCTGCAGCGAATACTGCCGATCCGGAACCGGGCCGGGTTGGCCAGGAACTTGCCGAAATCGTAGGGGAGGGGCTGGTCTGGTCCGGAGGTGTGTTCGTAGATCCACTCGGCGTTGAACATGCCCTTGCCCTGCAAGAAGGTCCGCCAGTCACCGAAGTTGGGTTCGGTGACGAGATTGACGAATGATTTGCGGGCCCGGGCAGCGTCCCTGGCTAGGTAGTTCGCGGTGCAGGAGGAACCAGCAGAGATCCCGCCGACCCAATCGCAGAAGACCCCAGCCTCAAGCAGGGCGGCCAGGACCCCAGAGGAATAGCTGGCGCGCATCCCGCCGCCCTCGAAGACTAGGGCGACATCGGTGACAGTGCTCATCAGCATGGCCCTCATGCTAAAGGATCATCCGGCGTAGCTCTGGCCACGGTGCCCTGCCGGACGGTCCACACCGTGGGCGGTTCCGGTAACCGCGATAGACGATTCCCACCTGAGCGGGCCACCCGAACGCGGCGAGGGCTGACCCAGGCCCGCGAGCGGATGGTCTGGCGCTACGCGAGAACCGTCCTCGGCAGATCCCTTCTCACCCGCCCCGCGGGTTCCGGTGAGGCCCGCTGCCCGCCGGGGGCGTTCACGACCGTGCCAATGGCCGGGCGTCCGGTTCGACCTCGGCTAACCTGTGCTCAGGCCACTATCTGATGGAGGAGTCTTCGTGCCCCCACTTCGTTCTCGTACCTCGACCCATGGTCGCAATATGGCAGGCGCGCGTGCCCTGTGGCGCGCCACGGGGGTAACCGACGCCGACTTTGGCAAACCGATCGTGGCGGTGGCGAACTCGTTCACCCAGTTCGTTCCCGGCCATGTCCACCTTCGCGATCTCGGCGCCCTAGTCTCCGGCGCGATCGCCGAGGCCGGAGGCATCGGGCGAGAGTTCAACACCATCGCTGTCGATGACGGCATCGCGATGGGACACGGTGGCATGCTGTATTCGCTGCCCAGCCGCGAACTGATCGCGGACTCGGTGGAATATATGGTCAACGCGCACTGTGCGGACGCACTGGTGTGCATCAGCAATTGCGACAAGATCACCCCAGGAATGTTCCTCGCGGCTTTGCGGCTGAATATCCCAACGGTGTTCGTCTCGGGCGGTCCGATGGAGGCGGGCCGGGCGGTCATCAGGGAGGGAGCGGCGTTCACCTCCCTGGACCTCGTGAACGCCATGACCGCCGCGGTGGACCCGGATGTGGCCGACGATGAACTGGAACGCATCGAACAGAACGCCTGCCCGACCTGTGGCTCCTGTTCGGGTATGTTCACCGCGAACTCCATGAACTGCCTCCTGGAGGCCGTCGGCCTGGCGCTACCGGGCAACGGCTCTACGCTCGCCACCGCCGCCGCGCGCAAGGGGCTCTTCCTTGAAGCGGGGCGGCTGGTGGTGGACCTGTGCCGGCGCTGGTACGACGGGGAGGACGCCTCGGTGCTGCCCCGCTCGATCGTTACCAGGGAGGCCTTCCAGAACGCCATGAGGCTGGACGTCGCCATGGGTGGTTCCACCAACACGGTATTGCACCTGCTGGCAGCGGCCCAGGAAGCGGGCGTCGACTTCGACCAGGACGATATCGACAGGATCAGCCGCGCCACCCCTTGTGTGTGCAAGGTGGCCCCCAACTCTCAGCGTTATTTCATGGAGGACGTGCACCGGGCCGGGGGAATACCCGCGATCCTCGGCGAACTGGACCGGGGGGGACTGCTCGACCGGGAGGTCCACGCCGTCCACTCCGGTTCCCTCCAGGAGTGGTTGTCGGCCTGGGATATCCGTGGCGGCAGCGCCCGCGAAGAGGCCTTCGAGCTGTTCCACGCCGCCCCGGGCGGGGTGCGCACCACCGAGGCCTTCAGCTCGACCAATCGCTGGTCGAGCCTCGACCTCGACGCCGCCGAGGGGTGTATCCGCTCAGTCGCGACACCCTATACCGCCGACGGCGGGCTGGCGGTGCTGCGAGGCAACCTCGCCCCAGGCGGCTGCATCGTCAAGACCGCCGGTGTTCCCGAGGAACAGTGGCGTTTCACCGGCACCGCGAAGGTGTGCGAGTCTCAGGAGGAGGCGGTCGAGGCGATCCTGGGTGGCCGGATCGAACCCGGCGATGTCGTGATCGTCCGCTATGAAGGACCCAAGGGAGGGCCAGGCATGCAGGAGATGCTCTACCCGACGGCCTACCTCAAAGGGGTCGGGCTCGGGCCGGTCTGCGCGCTCGTCACCGATGGCCGGTTCTCCGGTGGGTCCTCCGGGTTATCCATCGGGCATGTGTCGCCTGAGGCGGCTTCGGGTGGGCCGATCGGGCTGGTAGAGGACGGCGACTCCATCACGATCTCGATCCCCGATCGTTCGATCACCCTGAACGTGGCCGAAGAGACCCTGCATGAGCGTCGCGCGGCCCGGGAGCGGCTGGGCTGGCGTCCGGCGAACCGGGAGCGCGCCGTCTCCACGGCCCTGCGGATCTATGGCGCCCTCGCCCAGAGCGCGGACAAGGGCGCGGCACGGAAGTTTGAGGGCTGACATGGTCAGGATCGCCCACATCATTCCAGGCGCTAGCATCACCCCTACCAAGGCCGAGCTGCTGCGATCCTGGTTGCCTAGCCAGGCCTGGTTTTCTGGGGACGCCAGCGATGCGGAGATCGCCGGCGCCTACCGCTTCGTCGACCCGGGGGGAGAGGTTGGGCTGGAAGGCCAGATCGTGACCTGTTCGGGGCAGACCTATCACGTGCCGCTGACCTATCGCGGTGAGCCGCTGCAGGGCGGCGAATCCGCGCTGGTCGGGACCATGCAGCATACTTCGCTCGGCACGCGCTGGGTCTACGACGGGACAGCCGACCCCGTGTTCATCAGCGAGCTCGTTCGGGTGATCGTCGAGACTGACTGCGAGGCGGAACGATCGCTAGGGCCCAAGACCGCCTGGGTCAGGGGAAGCGGCGGGGCGGCGGGGCAGCCGCGCGTCCTGCGCAGGCCGGAAACCGAGCCGCCTGAGAACTCCGGGTGGCTGGCTGGGCGCTGGGTGGTGAATGGGGCCGAAAGCTGCGGCGTCCTAGCGGTTCTCGGCTGAAACCTGGAGACCGGTGCGACGTCGCCGCCGGGACTGTACCCTCGCCGCGATGAACCAGACGAGCCCAGCCAGGGCGGCCGCTGCGATACCGATGGCCAGCTCGGGGCTGCGCGACCACAGCGCCGCGAATGCCTGAGCGCCCACGAAGCCGACGGTGGCATAGATCAGCGCCCAGGCGATGCAGCCCAGCGTGACCGCGGGCAGATAGCGGCGCTGGGGCATCCGGGTCACCCCGGCGGCGAGATTCACCAGGGTCTGGAATCCCACGGTGAGGAAACTGACGGTGACCGCTGGCGCACCCCAGGTGTTGACGATTCGTTCGGCGCGCAGGTAACCGCGCCGCGACAGGAAGGACGCGAACCGGGTGTGCAGAGTCCCGGCGATGATGCCCCGGCCGAGCCAGTAGGTGAGGTTCGCCCTGGCGAACACGATGACGAAAAGCGCGGCCGCCACGATGGCAAACGGCGCGTTCCACTGGGTCGGGTCCACTGCTTTCCTCGGGCTCGAGTCGTCAAAAGGCTATGGCTCGGTCGCGGGATGCCGAGAACAACTACTTTCGTAGGTGAGCCTAGCCTATTGCGCCAAAAGGGTGCGTGTGCTGCCGGGCCAGCGGGTTTGTTAGGTTGGTGGATTAGGAGGTGACTATGCCGGAGGGACCAGTCTTTGACCTTGACCGTAGCACTCAGCAGGCGTGGGAGGGATTCATCGGGCGTCTCGATGAGGTGCTGTCAATGATGGACGACGAGTCGGACCTGACGATCTCGATTCTGTCCAGTGGCCTTGATCCCGTCCCCGCGATCCGCTTCACCGGATTGCCGGGGCCTCGGGTGCTGGCCGAAGCTCTCGGCAGCGCCTCCGAGGCGCAGCGGGCTGGACTGTCGGAGGGGCAGCGTGAGGCCTTGGAAAAGCTGGGCTGGGCACCCCCGGCGGAGGAGGAGGCGCAGGCGGCGCGGGACTTCTGGCGGGCGGCCGAGTCCGACCACACCAAGCCACTTGCCGAGGCCTGCGTCCTGGTGTTGCGCAACGTCTATGGGGTAGAGCATCCGGTCTTCCTCGTTCCCGATCAGCTGGCGGAGGTTCTCCACCCCCCACGGCCCGACGCTCAGCCGGGTGCCCATACCCCGGCTGACACGATCGCGGTGTTTCCCCGGGATCAGGCCCACCTCGACGAACTAATCGATGCCGAACTGGTCGCCCTCTACGGGCATTACCCTTTCCGTGACTCCGAGGGGGATGTAGCGATCAGGGTCGGGTCCACGGTGGTGTTCATCCGTTCGACCCCTGATGCTCGCGAAGTGGTGCTGTTTTCGGCGCTAGTACATGATGTGGCTGGGCGTTCCCGTGCGGCCGAAGTGCTGAACGACCTGAACGTGGAATCCAGGTTCGGACGGTTCGCGCTGCACAAGGACCGGGTGTTCGTCCAAATGTCGGTTCCCGCCCAGCCTTTCGCCGCCGCCCACCTGCACCAGGGCCTCAAGACGATCTCCCAGATCGCCGACGGAATCGACGATGAACTTGCTGCCCGGTTGCGGGGACGCACTACTTTTGACACAGCGAGCGACTGAGCCGACTAGGCTCAAGACATACAGGAAGGATGACGATGGCCAACCACGGGCATTTCAGTTCGCTGGACGCAGATGAGTGCCAGCAACTGCTCCGCGGATCCTCGGTGGGGCGAGTCGCCTGGGACGCTGGTGCAGCGGGACTGCTGGTCCTTCCTGTCAACTATGTGTGGGCCGATGGCCAGATCCTCTTCCGCACGGCTCCACACACCGCGCTCGCCCAGCTGGCAGAAGGCCGCAGCGTCGCCTTCCAGGTGGATTTCTACGATGTCGAGGCGCTCAACGGCTGGAGCGTCCTGGGCCAAGGCAACTCGCGTCTTTTCAGCGAGGACAAGCCGAGCCTCGTGCCCTATCCGTGGGCGCCGGGGCCACGTCATCTCGTCATCGCCATCTCGCTACGGCAACTCTCAGGCCGTGCGGTGTCGGCCAATGATCGTTAAGGAGCCTCTCATGACCGAACAGAAGAATGCCCCCCTCGTCGTCGTCGGCGTTGACGGTTCAGATGACGCGCTGCGTGCGGTGACCTTCGGCGTCCGTTCCGCACTTCGGGTCGGCGGCGAGTTGCTGCTGGTCAACGCTGTGGACGACGCGGTTCTCGCCGGTTCCTGGGGGGTGGTCTACGACCCGGCGGTGTTGCAGCGTGCGGGCCAGGCAGCGACCGAGTCGGCGAAAGCGTTCGCGATGTCGGAGGGCTTGCCGCAGGAGCGCATCCGCACCGATGTGTTACTCGGCAACTCGGCCGCGGTGTTGACCAGGCTGAGCGAGTTCGCCGATCTCGTGGTGGTGGGGCGGCGCTCGGCCTCTGGACTGGAACGCATGTTCGTCGGCTCTACCAGTGTCGCGGTCGTGGGTGCCGCCAGTTGCCCGGTCGTGGTCGTCTCGGCCGCGTCCAATCCCGACCCCACCGGATCGCACGGCGTCGTCGGCGTAGGGCTGGAGTCCAGCGCCTCCTCCCTGGCCACGATCGAGCGGGGCTTCCAGCAGGCGAAGCTGCGTGGTGCCAGGCTCAGCCTCATCCATATCGTGCAGCCGCCGATGGGCCTGTTCGGGCCCAAGCTGAGCCCGAGCGAGCTGGAGCAACAGGTCGTCTACGTGAGGGGCGGAATCGAGGCCATGACCGCCGAGTTGCGGGAGCGCTACCCCGAGGTCGAGGTCAGCATCGATGTGGCAGCAGGCACCCCGATCAATGATCTGGTGAACCGCAGTGCGACGCTCGATCTGCTGGTTCTTGGAGTCCACGGTTCCGGGTTGCCCGGGTTCACCCTCGGCGGTCTCACCCGCGGGCTCATGGCGCACGCCAAGTGCCCGCTCCTGCTCACCCGGTGAGCGAACCGAGGATCAGCTACGACCCGGCACTGCCGGTCGCAGCCCACGCCGGGGAGATCGCCGAGCTCATCAAGGCTCATCAGGTCGTGATCATTGCCGGTGAGACCGGTTCAGGCAAGACCACCCAGTTGCCGAAGATCTGTCTCCAGGCCGGCCGCCGCGCTATCGCACACACCCAGCCGCGCCGGATCGCGGCCCGGTCCGTCGCGGCCCGGCTGGCCAGCGAACTAGGTGTCGAACTCGGTGGCATGGTCGGTTATCAGGTCAGGTTCACCCGCAAGGCGGGACGCCGGACGCGGGTCAAGGTGATGACCGACGGTGTCTTGCTCGCAGAGCTGGCCCAGGACCGGGAACTGCGCCGCTATGACACCATCATCATCGACGAGGCACACGAACGCAGTCTCAATATCGACTTCCTTCTGGGCTACCTGAAGCGTCTGCTCGCGATCCGCCCACAGCTCAAACTGATCGTCACCTCGGCGACCATCGACACCGCACGCTTCTCGGAACACTTCGACGGTGCACCCATCCTGGAGGTATCGGGGCGGAGCTACCCGGTCGAGGTGCGCTATGCGCCGCTGGGCGAGCGGGACCAAACCGATGGCATAGCCGATGCTGTGGCCGAACTCCTCACCGGCCCCGGGGACGGGGATGTGCTGGTCTTCCTGTCCGGGGAGCGAGAGATCCGCGACGCCGCCGAAGCGCTGGAGGGGCTCGGCCTCGGGGCCGAGATCGTCCCGCTGTACGCCCGGCTGTCGGCCGCCGAACAGCAACGGGTATTCGAGGCCCATTCCACCCGCCGGGTCGTCTTGGCCACCAACGTCGCAGAAACCTCGATCACGGTTCCAGGCATCCGGTTCGTCGTCGATACCGGGACGGCCCGCATCTCGCGTTACTCTGCCCGGACCAAGGTGCAGCGGCTGCCAATCGAGGCGATCTCGCAGGCCTCGGCGAACCAGCGGGCGGGACGCTGTGGCCGGCTGGGGCCGGGGATCGCGATCCGGCTCTATTCTGAAGAGGATTTCGCGGCCCGGCCCGAATACACCGAACCGGAGATCCTGCGCACCAACCTCGCGATGGTCATCCTGCAGATGGCGCAGGCCGGGCTCGGCGACATCGCCTCCTTCCCCTTCGTCGAGGCCCCGCCCGGCGCGCAGATCGCCGATGGCATCCGGCTGCTAGAGGAACTGGGCGCACTGACCGGAGGGCGGCGCCGGGGTCCGATCCGGCTAACCCGGACCGGTCAGATGCTGGCCCAGTTGCCTCTGGATCCGCGGCTCGGCCGCATGGTGATCGAGGCGGCGGACCGCGGCTGCCTGCGTGAGGTGCTGGTGATCGTGTCTGGCCTGGCCATCCCCGACGTGCGGGAGCGTCCCGCCGACCGGGTGGAGGCCGCTGACCAGGCCCATCGGAGATTCTTCTCCTCCGAGCCGCCACCTCCCAAGGCGAACTCCGGTGAGCCCCCACGGCATACTGTCCACACCGGTAGCCGCGATGCGGCCGGGCCCAGAGCGGACGATTCGGGAGACTTCGGAGCGCTGTTGAGGCTGTGGTCCTATCTGCGTGCCAACCGAAAGAGGCTTTCGGGTAACGCCTTTCGCCGGATGTGCCGCGAGGAGTTCCTCAATTTCTTGAGAATACGGGAGTGGGAAGACCTGCACACCCAGCTCAAGGAGATCTGCCGGGAGCTGGGTTTCCACCGCAATGATCGCCCGGCTCCGGTCAGCGAGGTGCTGACCGCTGTGACCTCTGGTCTGCTGTCCCACATTGGGCTGGCCGAGATCACCGAACGGCCGCGTCAGCGGGGCCGGCGCCGTCCGCTGCGGGAATATCTGGGCGCTCGCGGCAGCCGGTTCGCGATCCAGCCCGGTTCCGCCTTGGCCAAGACCACACCCCCGCTGGTGGTCGCCTTCGAGCTGGTCGAGACGAGCAGGCTGTGGGCACGAACCGTTGGGGCGGTGAGCGCCGGGCAGGTGGAATCCGTCGCCGCTCATGTGCTGGTTTCGACCCTGTCGGAGCCCCACTGGTCGCCGCGTTCCGGCCGGGTCCAGGCCTACGAGCGGGTCAGCCTGTATGGCGTCCCCATCGTCGCGGGGCGGATCGTCGATTACGGCAGCCGTGATCGGGTCCAGGCGCGCGAGATCTTCATCAGGCGGGCTCTGGTCGAGGGGGAGTGGCGCACCAGGCATGCCTTCTTCGCG
>JAUMYR010000250.1 GCA_030528545.1 Propionibacteriaceae bacterium | reverse complement strand
CGCTGCACGCGCAGCGCACGACCGCTCCGCAGGGCTGGGAGATCATCCGGCTGCCGCTGACGCTTGAGGCCTCCCACGAGGCCATGCCCGATGACGACCTGATCGCGCTCGCCGCCGCCGTGCGCGAGGTCGGGCTGGCCGAACCGGATCAACCCGCCGCCGTCAGCGTCCGTCACCTGCGCCTCGTTCCCCCGATCGGGGGCTGAGGACCGCCAGGTAGGCTTGGCCGATGAGCGCCCAGGCCCGCCACCAGCACCCCGAACTCGGCCTACTCGGTTGGGAGGTCGCCGAGACGGACGTGGTGTTCTCGTTCCTCACCGATGACCAGGCCCGGACGCGGGTCTACCCTGAGTGGAGCGCCGCGGACGTGCTGCGGCACCTGGTGTGGTGGCACGAGAGCTTCGCCGCGATCGTCGCGGGGTGCGCTGACGGTGGCCGCCCGAGCACACCGGGCGGCAGCCTCGCCCAGGTCAATGCCCGCGGCGTCGAAGAGCTGGCCGCCGTGTCGCCCCGCAGGCTTCGCGGCAGACTCAGGGCGGCACAGCGCCTGATCGAGGACCGCGCCCCCGACCTGCCCTACCGGCGGGGCGGCCGCCGTTACACCGTCGGTCAACGCATCGGCATCGCGGCCGGCGAGATGCGCCAGCACCGGCGCGACGTCGTGCGGGCGCTGCTGGGCGCCACCGCGCAGCGAACCCGCCCGGTCTCGCCGGGCGACGCCTCGGGCACGGCGGACCGGGCCGGGGGCCACTAGACTGCCATGGTGCTGAAACCGCAGGTCTTCAAGGCGAACGACATCCGTGGCCTGGTATCGGGTGACGACATCGAGTGGGATCTCGCAGGAGCCCGGGCGCTCGGCGGCGCCTACGTGCGCCTGCTCGGCCTGAGCGGGGGCACCTTCCTCATCGGACGCGACATGCGCCACCTCGGCGCGGAACTCGCCGCCGCCTTCGCCGACGGGGCGATGGCCGCTGGCGCCTCGGTCATCGACATCGGCCTGTCCAGCACGGACCAGCTCTGGTTCGCCTCGGGCTGGCTGGAACTCCCGGGCGTGCAGTTCACCGCCAGCCACAACCCGGCCAGCTACAACGGCGTCAAGTTCTGCCTGGCCGGGGCGGCCCCGGTCCCGGAAGACTTCACCCGGCGGCTCAGCGAGGAGGCACGGGCCGAATCCGTCGCCTCCCCGGTGCGCGGCGGCTACGCCACCCGCGACCTGCTGGACGAGTATGCCCGCTACCTGCGTCAGCTCGTCCCCATCCACCCGGGGCGGCGGCTCCGGGTGGTGGTCGATGCCGGTAACGGCATGGCCGGGCACACGGTGGGAGGTGTCTTCGCCGGGCTGAACGTGGAACTGATCGGGCTCTACCTGGAACTGGACGGGTCCTTCCCCAACCATCCGGCGAATCCGCTGGATCCGGCGAACCTGGTGGACGCCCAGCGGGCCGTGGTGGAGCACGGGGCCGATCTCGCGCTGGTCTTCGATGGGGATGCCGACCGCTGTTTCATCATCGACCAGAACGGCGATGTCGTCGATCCTTCTCTCATCACCGCGCTCATCGCCTCGGCCGAGTTGAACAAGCACCCCGGCTCGGCCATCGTCATCAACACCATCACCTCGGCCGGGGTGGCCCGGGTCGTGCGCGAGCGCGGAGGGCGCCTGGTGACCTCCAAGGTCGGTCACACCTATGTCAAGGCAGCCATGGCGGCCCACGACGCGGTCTTCGGCGGGGAACACTCCGCCCACTACTATTTCCGGGAGTTCTGGGGGGCAGACACCGGCATGCTGGCCGCATTGCATGTGCTGGCGATGCTGGCGTCCTCTCAGGCCAGCCTCTCCGAGCTGGTCGCCAACTATGACTCCTATGTGCGCTCGGGCGAGATCAATTCCGCGGTCGCTGACCCGGACGCGGTGATCGCCGCGCTGGCCGCCCGCTTTTCCGGCCGGGCCGAGATCACCTTCGAGGACGGGCTCATGGCGCGCCGCATGGACGATGGGCAACTACGCTGGTGGCTGAATGTTCGCCCCAGCAACACCGAACCGCTGTTGCGGCTCAACGTTGAGGCGCTCGATGAACCGACCATGTCGGCCCTCCGCGATGAGGCGCTGACGCTGATAGAGGAGACCCGATGAGTGGAATCGCAGATCTTTCGCCCGCCTTCCTGGCAATCGCGGCCTGCCCCGCCTGCCGGACAAAGTTCGCCGTCGATTACGAGGCCAGCGAGCTGGTCTGCACCAATCCCTCGTGCGGCCTGGCCTATCCGGTCCGCGACGGGATCCCGATCCTGCTGATCGACCAGGCCCGGCAACCGGCATGAGAGGCTTCGACGACTCCCTGCTCGATGCCCCCGGCCTGGTGGACGACGAGGGCTTGCGCTGGCTCGCTGGGGCCGGGGTCCGGATCCGCAGCGCCATGCTCGCCGAACGGATCGGTTCCCCGGAGTTCGGGCGGCCGCGCGGGGTGATCGCTCTGGGCGCCGAAGCCAGGCTGATCCGCGCGGTGCTGGAACCGGTCTGCCCGGTACCCTTCGTCGCCTGGCCAGCCGAGGGGCTGCCGAGCTGGGTGGGCCCGCTGGACCTGGTCGTATTGCTCGATGGCGGTGGGGACGACCGTTCCCTGCTCGGCAGCGCCGTGGAGTCGGTCCGCCGGGGCGCCA
>JAUMYR010000249.1 GCA_030528545.1 Propionibacteriaceae bacterium | reverse complement strand
GCGTCAAGGTCTTCGAACACGACCTGGGCCCGGCGATTGAGGCCCATCCGGAGGCTATCGTCCTCGCCGATGGCTTCAGTTGCCGGACCCAGTTGTCGTCCCTCGCCCAGCGGGATTCGATGACGCTGGCCGAATTGCTCGCCGCTCACTGAGGCGCCGGGAAGCGGCGCGCCCGGGAGCGGGCCGGGCTCAGCCGCGGATGCTGGCCCTCCTCAGGAGGAGGCTCGCCCCGCCCAGGAAGGCCGCCGAGAGGGTCAGGAAACTGATGGCGACCGTCACCGGGCTCAGCCAGGTCAGCAGAAGGTCCCGGTTGGCACTTCCGAGGAGGACGAGGCTAGCCACCACGACCACCACGGCCGCGCCCGTGACCCAGGGGCCCAACGCCGCGAACCTCATCCACGAGGCGGCGAAGAGAGCCGCCAGCGTCATGGCGAAGAAGGAGGCCGGGAAGGTGATGAGCCACAGGGTCCTCAAGCCCCCATCGCCGAGGAGCGGCGCATCGAGGATCCGCTGGCCGACGAACCAGTGCCCACTGGCCAGTTCCAAGAGATAGAGCACGCTCACGATGGCCGTGATGATCGCGGCCAGGCCCGCATAGTACAGAGAGGTCCCGATGAAATAGCCGCGACGCGACCCACCCAAGGCACGAGTGATCGGGTAATAGGACGAGAATACCCAGACCGAGATGCTGAAGGACAGGAACAAGACGGTCTGATAGACCGATCCCATATCGACCGGCCTCCGCCCCATAGCGCCTTGCTCTCCTGGCACGTAAGCCGCCAGCAACCCGAAAAAGACCCACAGGAAAGCCGTGGTCCCCACCAGGATCGCTATCGGAACGATGAGGGTCTGCCCCCAGTCGCCGAGTTGCATCCGGGTGACTTTGAGGGCGTCTTTCATGACAGGGCTCCTTCCTCGATCAGGTGATCGGCCATCCCGTAGGCCGCCACGAGTTCTTGCAATGAGACGGGCTCGATATTCAGCCCATTCCGGCGGGCCAGGCTCGCGACATCGGGGGTGTCCTCGACGAGGACGCTCCCCAGCCGGCCCATCTGGGTCGTCGAGAGAGCCATCGGGAGGAGGGTTTGAAGGTCGCTCCAGGCACCCGACACACGGACGGCCAACTGGCGCAGTTCGTCGGCCCCGGCGTCCCTGCGGACCCGGCCGTGATCCAGCACGATGACCCGCTCCAGCAGGGGTTCCATCTCGTCGATCAGGTGGGTACTGAGAAGCACAGTGCGGGGATGTTCGGCGTAGTCAGACAGCAGAAGGTCGTAGAAAAGCACACGCGCGGTGGCGTCCATCCCGAGATAGGGCTCGTCGAAGAAGGTGATGGGCGCCCGGGACGCCAGCCCGATGGTGGCCCCCAGGGCAGAGAGCTGTCCCCTGCTGAGCTTGCGGGCATCGCTGTCGAGCGAAAGGGAGAAGGTCTGCACGCACCGGTCGGCCAGCTGCTGGTCCCAGCCCTCGTGGAAGAAGGCAGCGACCCGGAAGAGCCGCCCTACTTTGAGCCCGGACGGGTAGCGCTGGTTGTCCCGGATGAAGGAGATCTTGCCCAACACGTCGGGGCTGTGCGCCGGATCCCTCCCAAACACGCTGATCGTGCCCGAGGTCGGCCATTCCTGGGCGGTGAGAAGGGACATCAGCACGGTTTTGCCTGCCCCGTTGCGGCCCAGCAGGCCGGTGATGACCCCCTGCTCAATGCTCAGACTGACATCGTCCAAGGCGGCAAGTTTGCCGAAACGTTTCGTGAGGTGGCTCACCTCGATAGCAGCGGTCATGACCGTGCCTCCCTCTCGATAAGCTGAACCAATTGGGTCATGTCGAGACCGAGGACCCTCGCCTGATCCAGCAGCGGTCGGATATACCTCTCAACCAGGCCGGCTCGCCGTTCGGCAGCGATCCGCTCCCTCGACCCGGCGGCGACGAACATGCCGATGCCACGCCTCTTTTCCAAGACGCCCTGGGCCACCAGCCCAGCCACGGCCCGGTTCGCCGTCGCCGGGTTGATCCGATAGAAGACCGCGAGTTCGTTGATCGACGGGACCTGCGTCCCCTCTGGGTAGGCTCCGCTGAGGATGTCACTGCCCAACTGCTCGGCAAGCTGAGCGAAGATCGGCGTGCCATCGTCGAACATCAGCCCTCCTGGTTAGTTGGTGCACCAACTAACCTAGCAACTAGGGTGGCTGCGCGCAAACATTTCGTGACATCGACCGCATCGGATCCCGGTTCCGCGGCCTCCCGGTCCTGGGCGCGCGGGCGTGCAGGCGCCCGCCACGACTCGCCGCCAGGCATTTCGCCCGAGCATTCACGGTCACGGCGGGCAGTTCTCCGCGGTGGAGGCCGTCATGGAACGACCCGGGCGCTCACCGCCCCGACACACCGTCACCGGGGCCGCCGCCCCTCCGGCACGCCCCGGAGCCCGCCGCCACCGCCCTCAACGAAACCGGCGACCACCCTCCCTCACGGCACGGCCCGGGTGGTAGCCGCCGCGACCGCGGCGGCGAGGAGATGTTGCTGGTAGGCACCGGAGCCGCGGTGACGGGGCGACGCGGGGCGAGGAGACCGGACCCCGGGGTTGGGGCCTAGCCGTACCGCGTCATCTCAGGACGCGCGGGTGTAGACCAGTGCGGTGTAGGGGGCGAGGTTGACCACCGCGCTGGCTGGCA
>JAUMYR010000248.1 GCA_030528545.1 Propionibacteriaceae bacterium | reverse complement strand
ACGAACAACAGCAACCACAACAGGTTCGCCCGCGTCATGCGCGCAAAATCCAGCAAGGTCACAACGGATACCTCCCCACCGATCTGGCGCGAGTGTATCCAAGGGACGGACCAGATCGGCCCGGCCAGTAGACTCCACCTCAATGACTGACCGGATTCCTCGCCCCTGCGGCCCGGCGGCTCCACCGCCGGAGAGCCGGCCTGTCATGATGCACATCCACGCCCTGGACACCGCCGCCCGGATTCGGCTCGGCGGGGAGCGCGCAGGGGCATTCGCCGCAGCCCTGGGTTCGCTGTGGGCGAGGTGCCTCGTGCCTGAGGGCACGGACGGCGAGGAGCAGGTGATCGGCTGGGACACCGACCGGGACCACCTGGCGGCCGAGCTGCACAGCGAGCTGACCAGGCAGGTCACCCTCACACTCATCCAGGCTCAGGTCGGCAGGCTGCTGATGCTGCATGCGGGCGCGGTATGCCACCCGGGGACCGGGGAGGCGATCGCCTACGTGGCTCCGGGAGGGACCGGAAAGACCACCCTCACGCGGCTGCTCGCCACTCGTATGGGATACCTCACCGACGAGACGGTGGGGCTGCGCACCGACGGCTCGATCGCGGCCTATCCCAAGCCCCTGTCGGTGCGCATCGGGGCTCACCGCAAACAGGAGCACGGACCAGACGAGTTGGGTCTGCTGCCCGCCCACCCCCACCCCCGGCTGCGGCGCCTCGCGCTGTTGCGCCGAGACGGCGGACCGGTGCGCGTCGAACGGCTCAGCCTGACTGAGGCGATCCTCGCGCTGGCCCCCGAGACCTCATCCTTGGACCGGCTGCCCCTGCCGCTGCACCGGCTCGCCGGGATCTACGACGAGGTGGGCGGCATCCTCCGCTACAGCTACGGGGAGGCCAGAGACCTAGCCGAGCACGTCTGGAAAGAGTTCGGATGTTGAGACTGCATCCCGATGTCGTCGATCTCCTGGTCACCGACGAGGGCGCCCTGGTCATACTCCGGGGGGAGCTGCTGCGGCTGGGTCCGGTCGCGGCGCTGATCGCCGCGGCCTGCGCCACCTCGATGGCTTTGGAGGATCTGGCCGAGCGCTGCGAGGAAGAGTTTGGCGTCCCACCGGGGGCAGACACGCTGACCACGGTACGGGAGCTCGTCGGCGACCTGGTCGACTCCGGCGTCCTGACCGGAGGCTGAGCCTTCCCCGCGACCTTCGCCCGGTCGGTCAGTAGGCTGGGGCGGTGGAGGAGTCAGCAATGCCGGCTTGGCCGCGAGTCCAGTTGGCTCACGCGGCCGCACAGGCGAGCGCTGAGGACAGCGGCGTGCGGGTGCTACACATCAAGGGACCCGCCCTCGACCCGTCCCTGCTGAGCCGCCCCGGCGGGAAGGTGAGGCCCCGCGGCAGTTCGGACGCCGACCTGCTGGCCGATCCTGAGGGCGCCGGGCGGCTGATCGCGGCGTTGCGGAGGCACCGGTTCGAACTGGTCACACACTTCGAGACCGGATCGGCCTTCGAGCACGCCGCCAGCCTGTGGCACGAGAAACTGGGCTGGGTCGACGTGCACCGCCGCTTCCCCGGCTTCGGGATACCTGCCAGGGATGCCTTCGAGGAGTTGTGGCAGGGGCGCCAGCCGATCCGGATCGCCGGTTACCCGTGCGCTGCCCCATCCCCCACCGCCCAACGGCTGATACTGCTGCTGCACGCGGCGCGCGGCCGGGGCGTCCACACCACCGATGTCGCGCTGGCGTGGGACCACGCCTCCGCCGAGGAGAAAGCGGAGGTGTCGGCCCTGGCCCACACCCTCTCCGCTGAGATCGGGCTAGCGGCGGCCATCGGTGACCTAGACGATTATGCCGACCATCCCGAGTACGACCTGTGGCGGTACTTCTCGGCCGGTGAACGCAGCCGGATCGGCGAGTGGCGGGCCCGGCTGAAGGCCGCCCCGGATGCCGCGGCCACGCTCCGGTTGCTGGGGCGCGCGATGAGGGTCAACACCGACGCCCTCGCCATGCAGTTGCACCGCCGCCCGACCCGCACCGAAGTGGTCCGGGAGTTCGCACACCGGCTGTGGCTCGGCGTCCGGGAACTCGCCGGGCGCGCGCGAGGGAGGAGACCGTGACCTACGAAGCGCCCCCACGCCTTGGCTATGTCGTGGATGAGGAGACAGACAGCGTCTATCTCATGGTCCTTCCCGATGGCGACCCACAGGTACTGCGCGGCACCGCCAGCGCCATCTGGCGGGCCGCGATCTCGGGGGCCGACCCGGTCGCGGCTATGGTGGAGGCGTTTCCGGACGACCCCGCCGACCTCGTCCGCGCGCAGACTACCGAGTTCATCGATCGCATGATCGCATCCGGTTATCTCAGGGAGACGACATGACCGAACCCTTCCACCTGTTGTTCGTGTGCACCGCGAATATCTGCCGTTCGCTTTACGCCGAGGGCCGGGCACTCCAGCTGTTGCCCAGCGACAGCCCGATCACCGTCAGCAGCGCTGGGACCCACGGCTTCACCGACCACCCGCTGGATGCTGACATGGCGGCCTGCCTACTCGCCCACGGCCCACAGGCCCCGTTGCGCAGCCGCAGGCTGGATTCGGGGATCCTGAGCGAAGCCGACCTGGTGCTCACCGCAGAATCGGCACACCGCAATTTCATCGTTGAGGAGTGGCCGACCG
>JAUMYR010000029.1:8430-25666 GCA_030528545.1 Propionibacteriaceae bacterium | reverse complement strand
GTCGGCCCCTCCGCCGACGGTTTCGAGACCTACGGCGTCACCGGCGTCGCGCTCATCACCTTCATCCTGCTGGCCGTGAGCAACCCGACGATCCAGGTGCAGTTGCTGGTGTGGATCTTCTTCATCCGCGTCATCATGGTCATCGCATCGTGGGCCTCCTTCGCCCTCAACCAGGCGATCGCGAAGTCTCGCTACGGCAAGGCCGAGTCCATGCACTTCGAGGCACCGCTGACCAGCCTGGTCTGGCTGACCTCTGTCGTATCCATCGTCCTCACCTATATCGCCAGCTACCTCATGATCGGCGGGGCGAACCCGGTCGGCGACTCCTCCATGTGGTGGAAGCTCGCGACGATCATCTCGTGCGGCACCATCGCCGGTGCGCTGATCCCGGAGCTGGTCAAGGTCTTCACCTCGGTGAAGGCGAAGCACACCGAGGAAGTCGTCATCTCTTCCAGCAAGGGCGGGCCCTCCCTCGACATCCTGTCCGGTCTGGTCGCGGGCAATTTCTCCGCCTACTGGCTGGGCGTGGCCATCGTCGGCCTGATGGGCGGGTCCTACCTGATCTCGACCCTCGGCCTGGCCGAATCGCTCACCATGGTCGCCCCCGCGGTGTTCGCCTTCGGGCTCGTGGCTTTCGGTTTCCTTGGCATGGGCCCGGTGACCATCGCGGTGGACTCCTACGGCCCGGTCACCGACAACGCCCAGAGCGTCTTCGAGCTGTCCACGATCGAGGAATTGCCCGGCATCGAGGACGAGCTGGAACGCGACTATGGCTTCCGTCCGAAGTTCACCGAGGCCAAGCGTTTCCTCGAAGAGAACGACGGCGCGGGCAATACCTTCAAGGCGACCGCCAAACCGGTGCTCATCGGCACGGCGGTGGTCGGCGCCACCACCATGATCTTCTCGATCATCATGGCTCTCACCCATGGGCTACAGGACGCCTCGGCGATCGCGAACCTGTCGCTGCTGCACCCGCCCTTCCTCCTGGGGCTCATCACTGGCGGCGCCGTGATCTACTGGTTCTCCGGGGCAACGATCCAGGCGGTCACCACCGGTTCCTATCGCGCGGTGGAGTTCATCAAGGACAACATCCGCCTCGATGGGGTCACCAAGGCCTCGGTGGCGGATTCGAAGAAGGTCGTCGAGATCTGCACTGTCTATGCCCAGAAGGGCATGTTCAACATGTTCCTCGGCATCTTCTTCTCCACCCTGGCGTTCGCATTCGTCGAGCCGTACTTCTTCATCGGCTATCTCATCTCCATCGCCCTGTTTGGCCTGTATCAGGCCATCTTCATGGCCAACGCGGGCGGTGCCTGGGATAACGCGAAGAAGCTGGTCGAGGTCGACCTGCAGGCCAAGGGCACCGCGCTGCACGATGCCTCCATCGTCGGCGATACCGTGGGCGATCCCTTCAAGGACACCTCCAGCGTGGCCATGAACCCGGTCATCAAGTTCACCACGCTGTTCGGCCTGCTGGCCGTCGAACTGGCCGTGTCGATCACCGCGGGCGGGCAAGGCACCCTCGTGCATGTGCTCGCCGCGCTGTTCTTCCTGGTCGCCTGCTATTTCGTGTTCCGTTCCTTCTACTCGATGCGGATCGGAACGAAGATGAGCGAGTTGCAGGGCGGCGGAGAGCTGGCCGACGCGGCGCCTCTGGAAATGAAGTAACACCTCACGACAGCTGGGGCGGTCGCCGCGCGGGTCGCGGCGACCGCCCCAGCGCTTCCGGGTCCAGGCTGGCAGATATCGCAGCGGAGGTGTCCTAGACTGAGCTGGTGCCCGAACTCATACTCACCGATGTCTGCAAAAGGTTCGGCGCGACCATGGCGTTGAACGGGCTCAGCCTCAGCGCCGATTCGGGCGCCATCACCGCGGTCCTCGGCCCTAACGGGGCAGGAAAGACCACCATGATCCGCTGCTGCACCGGGCTGTACCGCCCCGATTCCGGCCAGATCAGCGTCCTCGGGCACCGCCCCGGCGACCGCCGCGCGGCGTCCCGGATCGGGTTGATGCCCCAATCGGGCGGAGCTTGGTCCAATATCACCGCGATCGGGTTGCTACGCTACTTCGCTTCGCTGTCGGCCAATCCATATCCGGTCGACGATCTGGTGTCCCTCTTCGGCATCGGTCCCTTTGCGCGCACCACCTACCGGCATCTGTCCGGAGGTCAGCAGCAGTCGGTCAATCTCGCCGCCGCGCTGGTCGGACGCCCAGAGCTGGTCTTTTTGGACGAGCCGACCGCCGGAATGGACCCCCACGTCCGCAGGCACACCTGGGGTGTGATATCCGAACTGCGCGCCGGTGGCGTGGCGATCGTGCTGACTACGCATTCCATGGAGGAGGCCGCCGCCCTGGCCGACCGGGTCTACATCGTTGACTCCGGGAGGGTGGCGATCGAGGGCAGCGTGGCCGAGCTGACCGCCGAGGCCAGCCTGGAAGAGGTCTTCATCGCCAACACCACGGCCCGGGTGATGCCGTGATGGATTTCTCCCCCGCACCCCGTCCGGCCCCGCTGGTGCGCCAGATCTACGCCCACGCCATCACCGAGGCCCGCCTCATTGTCCGCAACGGCGAACAGGTATTGCTCGCCCTGGTCATCCCGATCAGCCTGCTGATCGGGGGGCGCTTCTTCGGAGAGCGGTTCGGCTGGAGCTTGGACGCCGCGGTGCCATCGGTATTTGGGCTGGCTGTCTGGTCGACGTGTTTCACCTCGCTGGCGATCGTGACCGCTTTCGAGCGGCGCTATGGCGTCCTGGAAAGGCTGAACGCAACCAGCCTCGGCAAATCCGGGGTGCTGGCCGGAAAGGCCGCCGCGACGATCCTGATCTGCGCGGGCCAGCTGGTGATCTTGTCCGTCCTCGCGCTGGCGCTGGGCTGGCGTCCCACGGTGTTCTCCTGGCCGGGGCTGGGCGCCCTGGGGCTGGCCGGGCTCACCTTCGCCGCGCTCGGTCTCGCCCTGGGCGGTAGCCTGCGCGCCGAGACCACCCTCGGGCTGGCGAACCTGATCTACCTCCTCGGCCTGGCCGGTGGCATCCTGGCCCCCGCCTGGGCATATCCCCCCGCGGTCCAGGCGATCCTGGCCTGGTTGCCGACCATGGCCCTCGGTGAGGTCCTTCGCGGCGCGGGGACCTTCGGCCTGGTTGTCCTGGCCATCTGGACGGTTGCGGCAGGCTTGCTTGCCAGAAAGGTATTCACGTGGACCTCCTGACCCGCTTGACCGGCACCGGGCGTGCCCTGAGGGCCTGGCTTACGGTGTCTTTGCTGTGCAATATGGGCATCATCGTCACCGGCGCGGTGGTGCGGCTCACCGGCTCCGGCCTGGGCTGCCCCACCTGGCCTCGCTGCACCGAGGATTCCTATGTCCCCCACGAGGAGATGGGCGTTCATGGGGTCATCGAGTTCGGCAACCGGACGCTGACCTTCGTGCTGCTCGCCGCGGCGATCGGTGCCCTGGTGGCGGCCTACCGCGCGAGTTCCGACACCAGGCTGCGGGTCGTGTGCTGGGTGATCCTGGCAGGCATCGCGGGCCAGGGCATCTTGGGCGGCATCACCGTGAGGATGCAGCTCAACCCCTACATCGTAGGCTTACACCTGATCGGTTCCATAGCCTTGATCGTGGCCTGCACCTGGACCGTGCTGCGGGCTCGCGGATGGCAGCCGATTCCGGTCTCGGCAGTCTCGCGCCTCCTCACCCACGCCGTGTTCTGGGTCTCGATGCTGGCGATCTATCTCGGCACCCTGGTCACCGGTTCCGGTCCTCATTCGGGGGACGAGAATGCCCACCGCACCGGCTTCGATATCGAGTTCGTGGCCCGGCTGCATGCGCTGTCGGTATGGCTCCTGGTCGGGCTCGCCGTCGCGGCCTGGGTGATCTTCGCCAGGTCTGGGGCCCGCCAGCCGGCCCGCTGCCTGGCCTGGTTGCTCGGCTGCCTGGTCGCGCAGGGCGCCATCGGTTATCTCCAGTATTTCCTCGGGCTTCCCATCGGCATCGTGATCTTGCACATGATCGGCACGACGCTGGTGACCTGGCTCTCCGCGGTGTCGCTCTTCAGCAACCGCGCCGGGCGCCCAGCCTAAGCCGCATCCGGCGGCTCGCTGCCGGATGCCCCACAGCCGCGGGCCTTCAGTCCAAGACCATCGGTCCGGTCTTGCCTAAAAGAGCAGCGGATCGACCGCCATAGCCAGGAAGAGCACCGCCAGGTAGCTGTTGGACCAATGGAAAAGCCTCATCGGGCGCAGCTCGGCACCCTGGAGACCGGCGCGGGCACGACGCCAGAGGGCCGCCGATTCCCAGACGAAGACCGCACCCGACACGGCGGCGACCAGCGGATACAGCCAGCCGGTGGAGGCGCTCGGCCACACCAGCAGCGACACAGCCACCGTCGCGATCGTGTAGGCCAGGATCTGCGCGGCGACCTGGGGGGCCGATTTCACTACCGGCAGCATCGGAACACCGGCGGTGGCGTAGTCGTCCCGGTAGCGTATCGCGAGCGCCCAGGTGTGCGGGGGAGTCCAGAAGAAGACGATCGCGAACAGCACGAAGGGGGCCAGCGCCACCTCACCGGTCACCGCGGTCCAGCCGATGAGAGGAGGGAAACAACCCGCGATACCTCCCCAGACGATGTTCTGCCAGGTACGGCGTTTGAGCCACATGGTGTAGACGAAGACGTAGAAGGCGTTCGCGACGAGGGCCAGGATCGCCGACAGCCAGTTCACTCCAAAACCCAGCACCAGGGTCGCTGCGACCCCAAGAGTCAACCCGAAGACGGTCGCCTGTGCGCGACCAACCTCATGGCGAGCCATTGGACGCTTGCGGGTACGGCGCATCAGTTCGTCGATGTCGGCGTCCCAGATGCAGTTGAAACTATTCGCGCTGCCGGCGGCGAGGTAGCCCCCTACCATGGTCCAGGCCACCAGCCACCCATCCGGCAGGCCCTGGGCGGCCAGGAACATCGCGGGCACCGTCGTGATGAGCAGCAACTCGATGATGCGCGGTTTAGTCAGTGCCACGTAGGCCCAGACCACATCGGTCATAGCAGTCGTCGGCTTCGCCACGATGTCAACGGCCACGGATCCTCCAGCTCGGATGATGTCGGCACGACGATACCCGAATTGTGACGCGACGGACACGCCAGCGAGCCAGGCCCCCATGCCCGCACGGATCCCGTCACCCTCGGTTCGGGGCGCGCGAGCGAGCACCGGAGACCCTCACAGCACCCTCCGGGGCCGGTTTCGCTCACGGCGATCAGGGGAAGATTCCCATTCTGACAAGGAGATCTTGTGTTCACTCGGTGCCGTGTGGGCGCCGGGGCCCGGATCGGTTGGCTACGATGGTTGAGCACCCGGATCGAGCATGAAGGATTCTGCATGAGCCCAGACGAGCTACCCAACCCGCTGCGCGACCCCCAGGATCGCCGCCTGCCCCGGATCGCCGGGCCGTGTGTGCTGGTGTTGTTCGGCGTCACCGGCGATCTATCACGCAAGAAGCTGATGCCGGCCATTTACGATCTCGCCAACCGTGGCCTGCTACCGCCCGGCTTCGGGCTGGTCGGCTTCGCCCGGCGGGATTGGGCTGACCAGGACTTCGCTAGCCAAGTGCACGACTCCATCAAGGAGCACGCGCGCACCCCCTTCCGGGAGGAGGTCTGGCGCCAGCTTCTTGAGGGCATCCGTTTCGTCCCGGGCGATTTTTCCGACGATGCCGCTTTCGCGACGCTCAAACAGACCCTGGCCGACCTTGATGCCTCTCGGGGCACGGGCGGAAACCACGCCTTCTATCTGTCTATCCCGCCGAAGTTCTTCGAGCCGGTCATGTCCCAGCTGCGCAAACACGGCATGGCCGAACAGCGTCCCGACCGGTGGAGCCGCGTGGTGATCGAGAAGCCATTCGGTCACGACCTAGCCTCGGCCCAGGCCCTGGAGCGAGTCGTCGGCAGCCTCTTCCCGC
This sequence comes from Propionibacteriaceae bacterium, assembly GCA_030528545.1. Next base: position 19,719 of record JAUMYR010000029.1, on the reverse strand, counting down.
CCCATTCGGTGTTCAGGATCGACCACTATCTGGGCAAGGAGACGGTCCAGAACATGCTGGCCTTCCGTTTCGCCAACCAGTTGTTCGAACCGATCTGGAACAACCACTACGTCAGCCACGTCCAGATCACCATGGCCGAGGACATCGGCATCGGTGGACGGGCGGGGTATTTCGATGGGATCGGCGTCGCCCGCGACGTCATCCAAAACCATCTGCTGCAGCTGATGGCGCTGACCGCCATGGAGGAGCCGACCAGTTTCGATGCCGCCCAGTTGCGGATCGAGAAGCAGAAGGTGCTGGCCGCTGCCCGGGTTCCCTCCGACTATGACCGTCACACCGCACGGGGCCAGTACGCCGCCGGGTGGCAGGGCGGGCAACCCGTCATCGGCTACCTGCAGGAGGAAGGCATCAATCCCGACTCGTCAACCGAGACCTATGCCGCGATCCGGGTTGACATCGACAACCGGCGGTGGGCTGGCGTCCCGTTCTATCTGCGCGCGGCCAAGCGGATGCCGCGCCGGGTCACCGAAGTCGCGCTGGTTCTCAAGCCCGCACCCCATCTGCCCTTCGACAAGGTCGCCACCGCTGACCTGGGGGCCAATGCCATCGTGGCCCGCATCCAGCCGGACGAGGGAGTGTCGCTGCGTCTGGGGGCTAAGGTCCCCGGCACCCAGATGGAACTGCGAGATGTCAGCATGGACTTCGCCTACGGCGGGTCATTCACCGAGGAGAGCCCGGAGGCCTATGAAAGGCTGATCCTCGATGTGCTGCTCGGCGATCCCCCGCTGTTTCCCCAGCGTGAGGAAGTCGAACTATCTTGGCGGATCCTCGACCCGGTGCTCGAACACTGGGCGAGCGCACCCGGCCCCATTGAGCAGTATGCCTCTGGAACCTGGGGACCAGGTTCCGGGATCGACATGCTCGCCCGCGACGGATATACCTGGAGGCGTCCGTGATCATCACCCTGACCGACACCACCGCGAGGCAGATCGCTACCTCCCTGCTCAAGGCGCGACGCAATCTTGGCCCTGCCAACGGCATGGTGCACACCCTGGTCGTCGTGGCCGAGGAGGAACACTACGACGAGGTGCTAGAGGCGGCGATGGATGCCGGGCGCGCCCATCCCTCCCGCATCATCGTGCTCAGCTACACCGAGGCCGATGCGCCACGCCTGGACGCCGAACTGCACTCTGGGGAATCGGTCCCCGGAGACATCATCGTGTTGCGGGTATACGGCGAGCTGAGGGCGCACGCCGACTCTGTCGTCTTGCCCCTGCTGCTGCCGGATTCCCCGACTGTGGTGTGGTGGCCGCACAACGCACCGACGAATCTGGCCGCCGACTCCGTGGGCGCCCTCGCCACCCGCCGCATCACCGACGCCGCTGGCAGCGCCGACCCACAGGCGGCGCTGCTGGTGCGGGCGGCCAACCTCTCCCCCGGCGACACCGACCTCACCTGGACCCGTCTCACCCCCTGGCGGGGGCTGATCGCGGCGTCCCTCGACCAGCACCCGTGCAGCGTGACTGGAGCCACGGTCGAGGCGGCCCCAGACAATGCCCCCGCGACCCTCATGCGTACCTGGCTGAAGACTAGGCTCGGTGTGGAGGTCGCGGCGGTCGATACCCCCGGGCCCGGGATCACCGCGGTCCGGCTGCATACCGATTCCGGAGACATCGCGGTGATTCGAGAAGATGGGTTCATGGCGAGCTATGTGGTTCCCAGCCAGGTGAGGCGCTCGGTCGCGCTCAAGCGTCGCTCCATGACCCAGCTCCTCACCGAGGAATTGCAGCGGATGGACCCCGACGAGGTCTTCGAGGCCGTTATCGCCGAGTTGCTGGAGGAACGCTGATGCATCGGAGGCTGCTCCGCTTCGCCAACCCCCAAGCGGTGGCCCAGGCCTGTGCCGAGCACCTGCTCGATGAACTCATCGCCCGGCAGGCGGACCGGGAGACGGTGCACCTGTGCCTGACCGGCGGGAGGATCGCCAACGAGCTGTACACGATCTTCGGCTCGCTCGTGCCAGGTTCCGGGCTTGACACTTCCCGGTTGCAGCTGTGGTGGGGAGACGAGCGTTTCGTGCCGCTGATCCACCCTGACCGTAATTCCCAGCAGGCGCTGGCCATCCTGGCGAAATCCATGCCGATCAGTTCCGCCAACACCCACCTCATGCCCGCGGTCGACGGCAAGGCTGACCCCACCGAGGCCGCCTACGCCTACGCCCAGGATCTCGGTGACATCGAGTTCGACATCTGCCTACTCGGGGTGGGGCCGGATGGCCACGTCGCCTCGATATTCCCAAACCATCCGAGTTTCGAGGCCTCCGGGACCGTGATCGGTGTCACCGACGCCCCCAAGCCTCCATCCGAACGTATCTCGCTGACCCTGCCGACGCTCAACCGCAGCAGGGACATCTGGATCATCGCGGTCGGGTCCGAGAAGGCGGACGCGGTCACCCGCGGCGTGGCCGGTGACCCGGAACTTCCCGTCAGCCACCTGCGCGGCCGCCATTCCACCTTGTGGTGGCTGGACGAGGAGTCAGCGGCCAACCTTCCCCATCACCGCTGCGAGCTGTGAACGACAGTGGCCGGGTCGGCAGGCGCCGACCCGGCCACTTATTCGTCTCTGGGATCAGTAGATCACTTCGCCCGCGGCTCGCCTCTCCCGAAGCCCGCCCAGCGCCTCCGCCAGGATAGCGGCTGCCTGATCGGCGGTGCGGCGCTCCTTCACATAGGCCAGGTGGGTCTTGTAGGGCTGGATCTTTGGCGGCGGCGGCGGGTTCTCGGCGTCCAGGTTGGCGGGCAATCCGCAGCGCGGGCAGTCCCACACCTCTGGCACCACCGCGTCGGCTGCGAAGGCCGGGCGGGTCACGTGCGCGTTGGCGCAATAGTAGGACACATAGTTGCGCGGCGCCGCGTCACCGCGTTCTGCCTCCCCCATCGGTCCCGCACCAACACGGCTACCACGAATGGCGCTACCACCAGCCACGATAATGAATCTCCCTCGTTGGACGAAAGTTGCTTAGACGGTGATGCGGTACAGCACGAGCAACCCGATGATGCACAGCAACCAGACCAGGCCGACGATCACGGTCAGCCTGTCCAGCATGCGCTCAGCAGTCGAGGTACCACCCATCGAGGTGGACATGCCACCACCGAATAGGTCTGACAACCCGCCTCCTCGTCCCTTGTGCAGCAACACGAAGAGCGCCAGCACGATGCTGGTGATCACCAGAAGGATCGACAGCGTCATGATCGGCCAGGTCATCAGCGGGGTGAAAATCACGAGGGACAGCCTAACCCACAGCGCGTGGAAATCCATATCCGGGTACAGGAAACGCCCGGGAGAACCCGGGCGTTTCCGGTACCGATCAGGCGTAGAAGCACACGATGGCCGCGAACTCCTCGGGGTTGAGGCTCGCACCGCCGACCAGGGCCCCATCGACATCCGGTTCGGCCATGATGTCACGGATGTTGCTGGCCTTGACCGAGCCGCCATACTGGATGCGGACCGCGTCGGCGGTCGCCTGGTCGTACAGCGACGTGACCTCGCCACGGATCGCGCCACAGACCTCCTGGGCATCGGCCGGGGTCGCGACCTCACCGGTACCGATCGCCCAGACCGGCTCATAGGCGATGACCAGACCCGCCACCTGCTCCGCCGGGAGCCCGGCCAGCGCCCCGCGCACCTGGGCGAGGGTGTAGTCGACCTGCTGGCCCGCCTTGCGGATGTCGAGCCCCTCACCGACACAGACGATCGGGGTCATCCCGGCTTCCAGCACCTTCTTGGCCTTGGCGTTGACGACCTCGTCGCTCTCCCCGTGGTATTCACGCCGTTCGGAGTGACCGACCACCACATAGGCGCAGGCGAGTTTCGCCAGCATCTGGGCCGACACCTCCCCGGTGTAGGCGCCAGCGTCGTGCTGGGACACGTCCTGGGCGCCATAGGCGATCGGCAGGCGGTCCCCCTCGATCAGGGTGCTGACCGTGCGGATGTCGGTGAACGGCACCAGCACCGCACACTCGGCCTTCTTGGTGTCGTAGTCCTTATCGGCCAGCGTCCAGGCGAGCTTCTGGACGAGCCCAGTCGCCTCGACGTGGTTGAGGTTCATCTTCCAGTTACCCGCGAGCAGCGGCTTACGGCTCATCAGTTCTCTCCTTCCAACACTGCGATTCCAGGCAGTTCCTTGCCTTCCAGGAACTCCAGGGAGGCACCGCCACCGGTCGAAATATGCCCAAACTCGTCGTCGGCGTGCCCGAGGACGCGAACCGCGGCGGCCGAGTCACCGCCACCGACCACCGAAAGGCCATCGACCTCGGTGAGCGCCTTCGCCACCGCGGCCGTGCCACCGCTGAGCTCCTTGATCTCGAACACCCCCATGGGGCCATTCCAGAACACGGTCTTGGCGGCCTTGATCGCCTCGGCGAACAGCACCTCGGTCTTCGGCCCGATGTCGAGACCCATCTTGGTCGCCGGGATCGCGTTGACGTCGACGATCTCGATCTCGCCCACGGTGCGGGCGTCGAAGTCGAAGGATTCGGCGATGCGGACATCGATGGGCAGCAGGATCTTCTTCCCGGCGGCCTCGGCCTGGGCCAGGTAGTTCTTGCAGGTCTCGATGTTGCTCTCGTCGAGCAGCGAGGTGCCAACGTTGAGGCCCTTGGCAGCGAGGAAGGTGTAGGCCATCCCACCGCCAATGACCAGGGTGTCGGCGACCTTGAGCAGGTTGTCGATGACCGCCAGCTTGTCGGCGACCTTGGCTCCGCCGAGCACCACGACATAGGGCCGCTCCGGGTCTTCGGTCAGCTTCCGCAGGACCGTGACCTCCTTCTCGACCAGGTAACCGGCCGCACCGGGAAGCAGCTTGGCCACGTCGTAGACGCTGGCCTGCTTGCGGTGCACCACACCGAAGCCGTCCGAGACGAATACCTCGCCGAGGGCCGCGTACCTGGCGGCCAAGTCGCTACGTTCGGCCTCGTCCTTGGATTCCTCTCCGGGCTCATAGCGCACGTTCTCAAGCAGGCAGATCTCTCCGTCGGCCAGCGAGGCGACGGTCTGCGCTGCGGATTCACCGACCACGTCGGCGGCCAGTTTGACCTCGGCGCCGATCAGCTCACCGAGCCGTTTAGCGGCGGGGGCCAGCGAATACTTCGGGTTGACCTGGCCCTTCGGACGGCCAAGGTGGGCGAGGACGACAACCTTGGCTCCCTGCTCCCGCAGATAGGTCAGGGTGGGCAGGGCTGCCTTGATCCGGCCGTCATCGGTGATGACATCTCCGTCAAGGGGCACATTGAAGTCGCAACGAATGACGACGCGCTTGCCGCGCAGGTCGCCGAGATCAGCGAGAGATTTCACGAAGCCTTCTTCTTTCTAGGTCGGGAGAGTTCGAGGCCCGGGGGCTGAACGCCCCCGGGCCCGGTTGTGAGTCAGTCTCAGAGCTTGCTTCCCACCAGCACGGTCAGGTCGACCAGGCGGTTGGAGTAGCCCCATTCGTTGTCGTACCAGCCCACGACCTTGACGCAGTTGCCGATGACCTTGGTCAGCTTGGCGTCCACGATGCAGGAGGCGGGATCGGTCTCGATGTCCTTGGAGACGATGTCATCCTCGGTGTAGACCAGCTTGCCCTTCATCGGGCCCTCAGCGGCGGCCTTGAGGATCGCGTTGACTTCCTCGACGGTGGTCTCGCGGGCGGCCTCGAAGGTGAGGTCGGTGGCCGAACCGGTCGGGGTCGGCACGCGCATCGCGTACCCGTCCAGCTTGCCCTTCAGCTCCGGCAGCACCAGCGCGACGGCCTTGGCGGCACCCGTGGTGGTCGGGACCATGTTGAGGGCGGCGGCGCGGGAACGGCGCAGATCCTTGTGCGGGCCGTCCTGCAGGTTCTGGTCCTGGGTGTAAGCGTGGATGGTGGTCATGAGGCCCTTGACGATGCCGAGACCATCGTTGAGCGCCTTGGCCATCGGGGCCAGGCAGTTCGTCGTGCACGAGGCGTTGGACAGCACATGGTGTGCGGCCGGGTCGTAGAGCGAGTCGTTGACCCCCATGACGATGGTGATGTCCTCGTTCTTCGCCGGGGCGGAGATGAGCACCTTCTTGGCACCCGCGTCGATGTGAGCCTTGGCCTTGGTCGCGTCCGTGAAGAAACCGGTCGACTCGATGACGATGTCAACGCCCAACTCGCCCCAGGGGAGGTTGGCGGGATCTTTCTCGGCGAAGGCCTTGATCTCCTTGCCATCCACGTGGATGGCGTCCTCGTCGTAGGACACCTCTCCGGGGAAGCGTCCGAGGATCGAATCGTACTTCAGCAGATGGGCAAGGGTCTTGTTGTCAGTGAGGTCGTTGACGGCCACCACATCGAGGTCAGCGCCCGAAGCGATCAGTGCGCGGAAGAAGTTACGGCCGATGCGGCCGAAGCCGTTGATGCCAACCTTGACGGTCATATAGCGATCTCCTTCAAAGATCTCAGCGCGCCGAAGCTAGACCTTCAGCGATCGGCGCATGTTGGACGGGTCCAGCCTAACCAATCCGGGTCCCCGGTGTCTGCCCGGGGTCGATTAGAGTTCTTCCAGCGGCAGGCTCGCCTCGGTGCCCGGCACGCCCTGTTCGGCCGCGGCCTTGTCAGCCGTCGCGAGGAGGCGACGGATCCGGCCCGCGACTGCGTCTTTGGTCAAGGCGGGCTCGTGCAACCGGCCGAGTTCCTCAAGGCTGGCCTCGCGGTGGGCGAGCCTCAGCTCTCCGGCGGCGAGCAGGTGGGGCGGGACGGCATCCCCCAGGATCTCCAGCGCCCGCTCGACCCTGGCCGAGGCCGCGACCGCGGCGCGAGCGGAACGGCGCAGGTTGGCGTCATCGAAGTTGGCCAGCCGGTTCGCCTGGGCACGGACCTCGCGGCGCAGGCGGTGCTCCTCCCACACCAGCCGGGACTCATTGGCACCCATCTGGGTGAGCAGGTTGGCGATCACCTCGCCGTCGCGGACGACCACACGCTCGACCCCGCGGGCCTCCCGGGATTTCACCGCCACCCCGAGGCGGCGGGCACACCCGGTGAGGGCGAGCGCCGCCTCGGCGCTGGGACAGGTGATTTCCAGAGCCATCGAACGTCCGGGCTCGGTCAGCGACCCGTGGGCGAGGAAGGCCCCCCGCCACGCCGCCGCGGCGTCAGCGATGCTGCCGCCGATGATCTGTGGCGGCAGGCCTCGTACCGGGCGGCGTTTCGCGTCCACGAGCCCGGTCTGGCGGGCTAGGTCCTCGCCGTGACGGATCATCCGCACGGTGTAGCGCGATCCCCGGCGAAGTCCCGATGCCGAGATCATGAGCAACTCGGACTCGAAACCGAACAGTTCCGAGATCGCGGACCGCAGCCTCCGAGCGGCCCCGGCGGTGTCGAACTCGGCTTCGACGACGATCCGGCCGCTGACCAGATGCAGGCCCCCGCCGAAGCGCAGCATCGCACTCACCTCGGCCCGCCTGGCCTTCGCCGGCGGGATCGGCGAAGCAGCGAGTTCTGATTTCACCTGTTGGGTCATGGCCATGGCTTGATCCTAAGGCCATTCACAACCCCATCACCTCGGCATAGGCGGCGGCCAGCCGGTGCGGATCGTGGCGGGCCGAGCCGTCCCGGGCGGCGACGTCGCTGACGAACAGCCGAGCCCCGAGGCTGGCGGCGAACTGCTCCAGGTGCGGATCGGCCTGGGCGAAAGCCGGAGCGACGATCACCACGTCCAGGGTCAGGCGCGGCGCGTGTTCAGCGAGGATCTCGATGTGTCGGGAGGCCGAGAAACCATCGGTCTCGCCCGCCGCGACGATGTTCATGGTCAGGATGCGTCTGGCTTTGGTCTGGCACAGCGCATCGCCTAGCTCCGGCACCAGCAGGTGCGGGATCACCGAGGTGAACCAGGATCCCGGGCCGAGGACCACATAGTCAGCCTCCCTGACCGCGTTCACCGCCTCCGGGCGCGCCGGGGGGTGTTCTGGGACCAGCCGGACCCGTTCGACCTGGGCTCTGGTCTTCGCCACGGTCGCCTGCCCGCTGAGCGTGCACAGCTCGTCGGGTTGCACCTCGTCGAGTCCGAGAACGTCGGCCTCGATAGTGAGCGGGACGCCCGACATCGGCAAGACCCGGCCGCTGGTGTTCAACAGGTCGGCGACCATGTCCAACCCCGCCACCGGGTCGCGCATCTCCTGCCATAGGCCCGCGATGAGCAGGTTCCCGATAGCGTGGCCCCCGAGCTGCCCCTCCCCCGCGAACCGGGCCTGGAGCACCGAGGCCCAGGCCCGGCCGTCCTCGTCGTCGCCGCACAGCGCGGCCAGGGCCATCCGCAGATCACCCGGCGGTAGGCAGCCAAACTCCGCCCTGAGCCGCCCCGAGGAGCCACCATCGTCGGCGACCGTGACGACCGCGGTCAGGCGGTTGGTCAGCCTCCGCAGCGCCGTCAGCGAGGAGTACAGGCCGTGTCCCCCGCCGAGCGCGACGACCGCTGGCAACCCCCGGCCGTTCATTCCTTGCCCAAGTCTCGATGGAAAGTCACCGCCGTCAAACCGGCCGAGCGCAACCGCTCTGCCAGCGCCTCGGTGGTCGCGACCGAACGATGTTTACCTCCGGTGCAACCGACGGCGACCATCACGTGCCGTTTACCCTCACGCACATAGCCGGGCTCCATCGTCTGGATCATAGCCGTCGCCAGCGTCAAGAATTCCGTGGCCCCGGACTGGCCAAGTACATAGGAACTGACTCCCTCTGACAAGCCGGTCTGTGGGCGCAGGTCCGGCACCCAGTGCGGGTTCGGCAGGAAGCGGACGTCGAAGACCAGGTCGGAGTCTATCGGCAGGCCATGTTTGAAGCCGAAGGACATGACCGCGACCCGCAGCTCATCCGACTGGTCATCGCCGAATACATCGGCGACCCTTTCGGCGAGTTGCCGCACCGTCAGGTTTGAGGTGTCCAGCACCACGTCGGCCGAGGCCCGCAGCGTCGAGAGCATCCGCCGTTCCTTGCCGATCCCGTCGAGCAGGCGACCATCGCCCTGGAGGGGCAGCGGCCTGCGGGAGGACTCCTGGCGCCGGACGATCACGTCATCGGTCGCCTCAAGGAACAAGACCTCCGGGGTGATGCCCTGGCTGGACAGCTGCGCCAGGACGCTCGGCAGCTGCTCGAACAGGTCGCGGGTGCGCACGTCCAGCCCAACCGCCAGTTTGCAGATCCCCAGCCGTGGCGCCGAAGCACACAGGTTGACCAGCATGATGGGCGGCAGATTGTCCACGATGTACCACCCGAGGTCCTCCATGGTGTGCGCCGCCGTGCGGCGACCCGCGCCAGACAGACCTGTGATGATGACCACCCGTAACTTGCTCACGGGTTCATTATGTCCGTGATTTCGCCCGTTGCGGTGTTCAACGCCTCACCAGCACGCAGATCGTGCACGGCGGAATGGATCGCGAGGGCCGTTTTCTCCCCGAAGCCGGGCAGCGCGGCGATCTCGTCCACGCTCGCGGCTCGCAGTTTCCGCAGCGACCCGAAGTGTTTGAGCAGCGCTTTGCGTCTCACCTCTCCCAGCCCGGGCACCTCATCCAGCAGGGATTCGACCATGCTCGCGCTGCGGCGTCCCCGGTGGTGACCGATCGCGAAACGGTGAGCCTCGTCGCGCAGGCGCTGCAGCAGGTAGAGACCCTCACTGGTACGGGGCAGGATCAATGGGTACTCCTCTCCCGGCAACCAGACCTCCTCCAGGCGTTTCGCCAGCCCGCACAGCGCGATCTCCCCGCCCAGCCCGGACTCGGCCAGGGCCCGCCCGGCCGCGGCCACCTGCGCGGCACCCCCATCGACGACGATGAGCGCCGGGGCGTAGGAGAAGCGGCGTCTGCGATCGGCGGTCTGGTCTGCCCGGTCCTCCCTCAGCCGCCTCAGGCGCCGCGAAATCACCTCGTGCATCGCCGCGACGTCATTGGATCCCTGGACCGTCTTGATGATGAACCGCCGGTACTCGCTCTTGCGCGGCAGGCCGTCCTCAAACACCACCATGGAACCGACGACCTCGCTGCCCTGAGTGTGGGAGATGTCGTAGCACTCGATGCGCAGCGGCGCGGTGTCCAGCCCGAGCGCCTGCTGCAACTCCTCTAGCGCACGGTTGCGGGTGGCCAGGTCTGAAGCCCGCCTGGTCTTGTGCTGTGCCAGGGTTTCCGTGGCGTTGCGGGCGACGGTGTCTATCAGCGTCGCCTTTGCCCCTCGCTGGGGCACCTTGATCCGGACCCGAGAGCCCCTCTGCTCGCCCAGCAGTTCGGCCAGGGTCTCCCCCGCCGCGGGCAACAGCGGCACCAGGATCTCGGCGGGAATGGACTCCGGCGGGGCATCGGCATAGAGCTGCAACAAGAAGCTCTCGACCAGGTCGGCGCTGCCCGCGTCGTCGGCCCGGTCGGCGACCCAGCCGCGTTCTCCCCGAACCCGCCCGGCGCGCACGTGGAAGACGTGCACGGCGACCTCCAGAGGGTCCTCGGCGAGGGCGACGACATCGGCGTCGGTACCATCGGGCAAGACGATGGCGTTACGCTCGGTCGCCTGCTGCAAGGCGACCAGGGAGTCCCTCAGTACCGCCGCCCGCTCGTATTCCATGGCCTTGGCGGCCTCCTCCATCTGCCGCCGGAGCCGACGCTCCAGGTGGCCGGACTGCCCGGCCATGAAGGATGCGAAATCCGCCACGATCTGCCGGTGTTCCTCGGGGCTGATCCGCCCGATGCACGGCGCCGAACACTTGCCGATATAGCCGAGCAGACACGACCGGCCAGAGGCCGCGGCGCTGCGGAACACCCCGGAACTGCACGACCTCATCGGGAACACCCGCAGCAGCAGGTCGACGGTCTCCCGGATCGCCCAGGCCTGACCGAAAGGCCCGAAGTAGCGCGTTCCCGGTTTCTTGGCCCCACGCCCAACGAAGACCCTCGGGTACTCCTCCGCCCAGGTGATCGCCAGCCACGGGTAGGACTTATCGTCGCGGTATTTGACGTTGAACCGAGGGTCATACTGTTTGATGAGGGTGTATTCGAGCTGCAAGGCCTCCAGGTCGTTCTGCACGACCGTCCACTCGACCCTGGCCGCGGTGCGCACCATCGTCTGCGTCCTGAAATGCAGGGCCGAAGGATCACCGAAGTATGAGTTGAGCCGCTGCCTCAGGTTCTTGGCCTTGCCGACATAGATCACGTTTCCTTGCGCGTCGCTGAACCGGTACACCCCCGGGTCCGTCGGGATCGTCCCCGCAGCGGGGCGGTAGGTCGCAGGATCAGCCACGTGGTGAGTCTAATAAGCCC
>JAUMYR010000029.1:2020-8330 GCA_030528545.1 Propionibacteriaceae bacterium | reverse complement strand
GGCTCACAGCAGCGGTGCCAGGAACTGGCCCGTGTGCGAGGCCGGATTCGCGGCCACCTCCTCAGGGGTGCCTTCGGCGACCAGGGAACCGCCGCGGGAACCTCCCTCCGGCCCCAGATCGATGATCCAGTCGGCGGTCTTGATGACATCCAGGTTGTGCTCGATCACCACCACGGTGTTGCCGGTGTCGACCAGCGCACCGAGGACCCCGAGGAGCTTGCGGATGTCTTCAAAGTGCAGGCCGGTGGTCGGCTCGTCCAGCACGTAGAGCGTCCGTCCCGTTGACCTCTTCTGCAGTTCCGCTGCCAGTTTCACCCGTTGTGCCTCACCCCCGGACAGTGTGGTGGCGGGCTGTCCCAGGCGCACATAGCCGAGCCCGACCCGGTTGAGGGTCTCCAGGTGCCGCGAGATCGAACCGATCGCGGCGAAGAACTCCGCGGCCTCCTCGATTGGCATGTCCAGCACCTCGGCGATGGTCTTGCCCTTGTAGTGAACCTCTAGGGTCTCCCGGTTATAGCGCGCGCCGTGGCAGACCTCGCACGGCACATACACATCGGGCAGGAAGTTCATCTCGATCTTGATCGTCCCGTCGCCGGAACAGTGCTCGCAGCGTCCTCCCTTGACGTTGAACGAGAACCGGCCGGGCAGGTAACCCCGGACCTTCGCCTCGGGGGTCTGGCTGAACAGCGCCCGGATCTTATCGAACACCCCGGTATAGGTCGCCGGGTTTGACCGTGGCGTCCGCCCGATCGGCGACTGGTCCACGTGGATCACCTTGTCAACGTGTTCTAGGCCGACGATCGTGCGATGCTTGCCCGGTAGCGCCTTGGCGCCATACAACTGCTTGGCGGCGGCGTTGTAAAGGATCGAGTTGACCAGGGACGACTTCCCCGAGCCGGACACCCCGGTCACCGCGATGAACCGGCCGAGGGGGAAGGCCACGTCGATCCCGCGAAGGTTGTGTTCGGCCGCGCCGATCACCGTGATCTGGTTCCCGTTCCCGGGGCGCCGGATCCCCGGGGTAGGCAGGAAGCGGCGTCCCGCCAGGTAGGCACCGGTCAGCGATTCCTCGGATGCCAGCAGATCGGCCACCGGCCCCGAGACCACGACTCGTCCCCCGTGTTCTCCCGCCCCCGGCCCGATGTCGACGGCCCAGTCGGCCGCCCGGATGGTGTCCTCGTCGTGTTCGACCACGATCAGCGTGTTCCCCAGGTCCCGGAGCCGGATCAGCGTATCGATGAGACGCCGGTTGTCACGCTGGTGCAGACCGATGCTGGGCTCATCCAGCACGTAGAGAACGCCGACCAGCCCGGAACCGATCTGGGTCGCCAGCCTGATACGCTGCGCCTCCCCTCCCGACAGCGACCCGGCGCTCCTGGACAAGGTGAGATAGTCCAGGCCGACATCGAGCAAGAAGCGCAGCCTCTCGTTGATCTCCTTGACCACCCGGCGGGCGATCTGTGCCTCGCGTTCGGTGAGGTCCAGGCCGCCGAGGAAGCGTGCCGCCTCGGCGATCGACAGGGCCGAGACCTCGGCGATGTTCTTCCCCCCGACCGTGACCGCGAGCGATGTGGGCTTCAGCCTCGCCCCGTGACAGGCCGAACAGTCGATCTCGCGCATATAGGCTCCGAACCGTTCCCGCGCCGCATCGGTCTCGGCCTCGGCGAAGCGTCGCCGGACATAGGGCAAGGCTCCCTCGTAGCGCTGGCTGAAAGACCGGGTCCGGCCGAAACGGTTGCGGTAGGTGACCACGACCGCGTCCCGGTGCCCGTTCAGTAGCAGCTTGCGGGTCGCGGCTGGCAGTTCCTCCCATGGGGCGGTGAGGTCGAAGCCATGTTCATCGGCCAGAGCGGCATATACCCGCTCATAGTGCGCGGCGACATGGGGGGTGGCCCAGGGCGCGATCGCGCCCCCGATCACCGACTTGGTGACATCGGGCACCACGAGGTCGGGATCGACCTCCTGGGTCGTGCCGAGGCCCGAACATGCGGGGCAGGCCCCCCAGGGGCCGTTGAAGCTGAACTGGCGCGGTTCCAGTTCCTCAATTGCGACATCGTGAGCGTTCGGGCAGCCGAGTTTCTCCGAGTAACGCTTCTCCCGCTGCGGGTCCTTCGGATCCAAGTCGACGAAGTCGATCCCCACCAGGCCCTGGGTGAGGCCGAGGGCCGTCTCGACGGACTCGGTGATGCGCTGCTTCGCCGATGCCTTCACCGCGATCCGGTCGACGATGACATCGATCTGGTGCTTCTTCTGTTTGTCCAGCACGGGAGGCTCGCTGAGCTGGTAGACCTCCCCATCGACCCGGACCCGGCTCAGACCATCGGCCTGCAACTGGCGGAACACCTCGGCGTGTTCGCCCTTGCGTCCACGCACGACGGGAGCGAGGATCTGAAATCGGGTGCCCTCCGGCAGGGCCATCAGCCGGTCGACGATCTGCTGGGGGGTCTGGCGGCCGATCGGCGCGGAGCACACGGTGCAATGAGCCACGCCGATGCGGGCATACAGCAGCCGGAGATAGTCGTAGACCTCGGTGATGGTCCCCACGGTGGAACGGGGATTGCGGCTGGTCGACTTCTGATCAATGGACACCGCGGGAGAGAGCCCCTCGATGAAGTCCACATCCGGTTTGTCCATCTGCCCGAGGAATTGCCGGGCGTAAGCCGACAGAGATTCGACGTAGCGGCGCTGCCCCTCGGCGAAGATCGTGTCGAAGGCCAGAGAAGACTTACCGGAACCGGACAGCCCGGTGAACACGATGAGCGCGTCCCTGGGCAGTTCCAGCGAAACATCGCGCAGATTGTGGACGCGGGCTCCGCGGACTATGAGGTGATCATGCACGTGCTTATCGTAAGCGCTCGCCGAATCTGGAACCGCCTAGTAGTGTGGGCGAGTGACCACTACACGACCCGCCGCCCTCGAACCGGTGGGCGGCCCGATCGACGAGGTGTGCCGCCAGGTGTTGGCAGCCACTGCTCACCTGCTGGGTCACACCATTGGTTTCTCCGAGGACGACTGGTCCCTGGATTCGCGGCTGCCGGGCTGGAGCCGGGCCCATGTTGCCGCTCACCTGTCTGAGAACGCGGTCGGTCTGCGTCGGCTCATCCTCGGCGTGGCGCGGGGCCGCGAGGCCACGATGTATGACTCCCCGCAGACCCGGGACGCGGCCATTCAGCTGGGGGCGGCCCGCGATTCGCTGTCGCTACAGATCGCCCTCGACACCTCGGCCGGGCTGCTCGCAACGGCCGTCCATGACCTGCCGACCACCATGCGTGACGAGAGCGTTCGCCTGGCCTCCGGGATCAGGGTCCCGGTCCGCCTCATCCCCCTGATCCGGCTGAGCGAGCTGGTCTTGCACCACTGTGACCTACTCAGTGGGTTCTCCCTGGCCGATGTTGACACCATGCCGGTGCTGTGGTGCCTGGAACTGCGGGCCGCGATGCTGCGTGGCCGGCGCGACTACCCGGCGCTGCGCCTTATCGCCAACGAGGGGCTCGACGTCACCACCGGACGCGACGGCGCCCCAGATCTCATCCGCTCCGATGCCCGGACCCTCCTGGCCTGGCTGACCGGGCGTGGCCCCGCCCCCGAGGGAGTCCGCCTACCGCCGCTCCCCATCGCCTGAGCGCCGAGCCTCCAGCGGCATCCACCGGATTCGACCCGGCCCGGCCTCCCCGCTGCTTTTCGACCGCTCATCCCCCATGGGCACACGGGCTCTTGCCACCCAACCGGGTCCTGCCCCGAGAACCATCTCGGGGCAGGACCGGCACGAAACACAGACCGCGCCCCGGTCCGTCCGCGATGGATGGCCGACGGGTCAGCGGTTCGCCTCACGCATCTGACGCAGTTCCTTCTTCAGGTCGCTGATCTCGTCTCGCAGCCGCGCCGCGACCTCGAATTTCAGCTCGGCAGCGGCGGCATGCATCTCGTCGCTGAGCTGCGCGATGAGCTCGGCCAGCTCAGAGACGGCGAGCTTAGCGGGGTCCAGATCGCGCCGTGACGGCCCAGGAACTGGCGCCCGGGAGGCAGAGCCCAGGCCAGCCAGGGTGTCGGCGGTGTCGGCATCCTCGCGGGCCAGCACCTCTGTGATGTCCGAGATCTTCTTGCGCAACGGCTGCGGGTCGATCCCATGGGCAGTGTTATAAGCGATCTGTTTGGCCCGGCGCCGGTTGGTCTCGTCGATCGCCGCCGACATGGAGTCGGTGATCTTGTCGGCATACATGTGAACCTGGCCCGCCACGTTGCGGGCCGCACGGCCAATGGTCTGGATTAGGGAACGCTCCGAACGCAGGAAACCCTCCTTGTCCGCGTCGAGGATCGCCACCAGCGAAACCTCGGGCAGGTCCAGTCCTTCTCGCAGCAGGTTGATTCCGACCAAGACGTCGTAGTCCCCGAGCCGCAGCTCGCGCAACAACTCCACCCGCTTCAGGGTGTCGATCTCCGAGTGCAGGTAACGGGTGCGGATGCCATTCTCCATCAAGTAATCGGTGAGGTCCTCGGCCATCTTCTTCGTCAGCGTGGTGACCAGCACCCGCTCGTTGCGTTCCACCCGGGAACCGATCTCGCTCATGAGGTCGTCGATCTGGCCCTTGGTAGGCTTGACGATCACCTCCGGGTCGACCAGACCGGTCGGGCGGATGATCTGTTCCACGAATCCCTCGGACCGATCCATCTCGTAGCTGCCCGGCGTCGCCGACAGGTATACCGTCTGCCCAATCCGCTCGACGAACTCACCGAATCGCAGCGGCCGGTTGTCCAGCGCGCTGGGCAACCGGAAGCCGTGCTCGACCAGGGTCCGCTTGCGGCTCATGTCGCCCTCGTACATGCCCCCGATCTGCGGGACCGTGACGTGGGACTCGTCGATGACGAGGAGGAAGTCTTCGGGGAAATAGTCCAGCAGACAGTTCGGGGCGCTACCCGGTCCCCGGCCATCAATGTGGCGGGAGTAGTTCTCGATGCCCGAACACGACCCGATCTGACGCATCATCTCGATGTCATAGCTGGTACGCATCCGCAACCGCTGGGCCTCCAGCAGCTTGTTCTGGGATTCCAGTTCCGCGAGCCGCTGCGCCAGTTCCTGCTCAATGTCCGACAGGGCGCGCGCCATGCGTTCTGGTCCGGCCACGTAGTGTGAGGCCGGGAAGATGTAGATCTCGGCGTCGTCGCTGACCACGGCCCCCGTGACCGGGTGCAGCGTCGTCAGGCGTTCCACCTCATCACCGAAGAACTCAACCCGCACCGGGTTGAGCTCATACATCGGCAACACCTCCAGGGTGTCCCCCTTGACCCGGAAGGTGCCCCGTTCGGGAGAGATGTCGTTGCGCGAGTACTGAATGTCGACCAGGCGCCGCAACAACTCGTCGCGCTCGTAAGTCTCCCCCACCCGCAGCCGCACCATACGATCCAGGTATTCCTGCGGGGTGCCCAAACCATAGATCGCCGAGACGGTCGCGACCACGATCACGTCACGCCTGGTCAACAGCGAGTTCGTGGCGGAATGGCGCAGGCGTTCCACCTCCTCGTTGAGGGAGGAGTCCTTCTCTATGTAGGTGTCGGTCTGTGGCACATAGGCTTCGGGCTGGTAGTAGTCGTAATAGGAGACGAAGTACTCCACCGCGTTGTCGGGGAAGAAAGTGCGCAGCTCATTGGCGAACTGCGCGGCCAGCGTCTTATTGGGCTGCATGACCAGGACCGGGCGCTGCAAGCGCTCCGCGAGCCAGGCCACCGTAGCGGTCTTGCCGGTGCCGGTGGCACCGAGCAGCACCACGTCCTTCTCCCCGGCCCGGATCCGCCGCTCCAGCTCATCGATCGCGGCGGGCTGGTCCCCCGCCGGGGCAAAATCGGATACCACCCGTAGTGGTGCCACCTGGCGCTGCAACTCATGGATCGGACGCATGGCTCCAACTGTAGGTGCTCGCGCCGACAGTTTCGCTCCCGCCCAAGGCCAGCCCGGCCCCACCGGTGGGTGGGTCACCGGCGATGAGATCCTCGCCGGTCCCGCCTGAGTTCACCCCACTCAGCTGCGTTATTCCGGTAGAACATTCAGTCCCAGGTGGCGGGCCAGCCGATCGACCTGAACAGAGGTCTCTTCGGGGGTGCCGGAATTGTCGATGATCCAGGTGGCCGCGGCCCTGCGTTCCTCCCGTGGTGCCTGAGCCGCGATCCGCGCCAGGGCATCGGCCCGGCTGAGCCCATCGCGTCCCATCAGGCGCGCCAGCTGAATATCCTCGGGGACGTCCACCACCACGACCTCATCGAAGCGAGACCGCTGCCCGGTTTCGACCAGCAGCGGGATGGCGTGGACCACGACGGA
>JAUMYR010000029.1:0-1920 GCA_030528545.1 Propionibacteriaceae bacterium | reverse complement strand
TTACCCGAGGCGATCCCGCCGGTCAGTCCAACACGCATGATCCCAAGCATGCCAAAGGGGGCCCGGCACTCATGCCAGGCCCCCTCTATCGGGCGATCAGTTACCGCCGGTCAGCTTGTCGCGAAGTGCCTGCAGCGCCTCGTCGGAGGCCAGCTGGCCCTCGGCCGGAGCGACCGTCGAGCTGTAGCCGGTGCCAGCGGCAGCGGCGGCTTCCCGCTCGGCGGCCTCGGCGCTCTCGGCCTGCTTCTTGTGGGCTTCCCAGCGGGCCTGAGCCTCGGCGTACTGCTGCTCCCAGGCGGCGCGCTGCTCCTCGTAGCCGGGCTTCCACTCGTTGGTCTCCGGGTCGAAGCCCTCCGGGTAGATGTAGTTGCCCTGCTCGTCGTAGGAGGCGGTCATGCCGTACAGCGACGGGTCGAAATCGTCAGCGGCGATGTCGATCCCCTCGTTGGCCTGCTTCAGCGACAGCGAGACCCGGCGACGGTCGAGATCGATGTCGATGACCTTGACCATGGCCTCGTCGCCGACAGAGACCACCTGCTCGGGAATCTCGACGTGGCGCTCGGCCAGCTCGGACACGTGAACCAGGCCCTCGATACCCTCGCCGACCCTGACGAAGGCGCCGAAGGGCACCAGCTTGGTGACCTTGCCGGGCACGATCTGCCCGATCTGGTGCAGCCGTGCGAAGGTCTGCCACGGATCTTCCTGAGTCGCCTTCAGCGACAGCGAGACCCGCTCGCGGTCCATGTCGACCTCGAGCACCTCGACGGTGACCGGGGTGCCGACCTTGACGACCTCGTCGGGGTGGTCGATGTGCTTCCAGGACAGCTCCGAGACGTGTACCAGGCCGTCCACACCGCCAAGGTCGACGAAGGCGCCGAAGTTGACGATGCTGGAGACCACACCCTTGCGGATCTGGCCCTTCTGCAGCTGGGTGAGGAAGCTCTGACGGACCTCCGACTGGGTTTGCTCCAGCCAGGCGCGACGGCTCAGCACCACGTTGTTGCGGTTCTTGTCCAGCTCAATGACCTTGGCCTCAAGCTCCATGCCGACGTAGGGCTGGAGGTCGCGGACCCGGCGCATTTCGACCAGGGAGGCGGGCAGGAAGCCGCGCAGGCCGATGTCGACGATGAGGCCGCCCTTGACCACCTCAATGACATGGCCGGTGACGACGCCGTCGGCTTCCTTGATCTTCTCGATCGTGCCCCAGGCGCGCTCATACTGGGCGCGCTTCTTGGACAGGATCAGGCGTCCTTCCTTGTCCTCCTTCTGCTGCACGAGCGCCTCGACCTCGTCGCCGACAGCGACGACATCATTGGGGTCGACGTCGTGTTTGATGGAGAGTTCCTTGGAGGGGATAACTCCCTCGGTCTTGTAGCCGATGTCGAGCAGGACCTCGTCCCGGTCGACCTTGACGACGGTACCGGTGACGATATCGCCGTCGTTGAAGTACTTGATGGTGGCGTCAACCGCAGCGAGGAAGGCTTCCGGCGAGCCGAGGTCGTCGATCGCGACCTGAGGTGAGGCCTCAGTGGAGGAGGTCATGTAGTAGGGCTCCGATGTGGATCAGTAGTTGCGTAACCCGGCGCCCTGCTGTGGATGTGCACCCTGCTCCGTCCGAAGGCGCACGCAGGACACGGGCCTTGTTAGGCTACCTGGAGCGCCTAAATCGGGTCAATTCCTCTCGGATCGGACCTAGCCAGCCCAGCGCCCCATGTAATCTAACCGTATGACCGACGAGTTGTCCCGGGAAGAGTTGGCAGCGGCGCTGGGCGTCTTGCAGGAGAAGGGCACCGAGATCGAACCCGCTCTCGTCGACTCCCTGGCCCAGAAGATCGACCATGTTGTCGAACAGCGCTTCCGGGCGGAGCTGGCGCTGCGTAAGCATCAGAAATCAACTGATAACTCTGGGGCTCGGCTCGC
>JAUMYR010000247.1 GCA_030528545.1 Propionibacteriaceae bacterium | reverse complement strand
ACCCCGAACAGGGCAGGCTCACCCTGGCGGATTTTCACACCCTGGCGGCCCAGCCGTGGTTCGATCCGGACGGCCTGATCGTGGCGACCATCGACGACCGGATCGCCGGTTTCCACTGGACGAAGCGTCACGACGCGACGACCGGCGAGGTGTACGTCCTGGCGGTGCACCCGGACGCCGAGGGCCGGGGCCTGGGCCGGGCGCTGCTGGAGGCCGGTCTCACCCATTTGAGGGACCTAGGCATGACGAACGTCACGTTGTATGTTGAAGCCAAGTCGCACCGAGTCGTCGCCATGTACGAAGCGGCGGGCTTCCAGATACTCAACGCCGACACCAGTTACGCCCGGAAGGATGCGCAATGACCGATCTGCCAACCGACCGCTTCGCTGACCGGGAGTTGGCCTGGCTGGCCTTCAACAACCGGGTGCTCGACCTAGCCAAGGACGCCGACCGGATCCCGCTGCTGGAGCGGGCGAAGTTCCTGGCGATCTTCTCCAGCAACCTGGACGAGTTCTTCATGGTCCGGGTAGCCGGTCTCAAGCGGCGCATCGCCGCGGGGGTCGCCGTCCCGACCGCGGCCGGACAGCTGCCCCGGGAGGTGCACGAGTCGATCCTGAGGCGCACCGCCGAGCTGGTCGCCGAACAGTCCCGGGTGTTCCAGACCGTTGTGCGCCCCGAGCTGGCCTCCCACGGCATTGAGATCCTCAGCTGGGACGAGCTGACTCCCTCCGAGATGGAGTCGATGCGCACGCTGTTCACCGACCGCATCTTCCCGGTGCTGACCCCGCTCGCGGTCGACCCATCGCACCCATTCCCCTATATCTCGGGGCTGTCTCTCAACCTCGCGGTGCTGCTGAAGAACCCCCAGACCGGGACGCGGCAGTTCGCCCGGGTGAAGGTGCCAGCGGTGCTGAGCCGGTTCATCAAGCTCGACGGCGGACGCTTCGTCCCGCTGGAGGAGGTCATCGGGCACCACCTGGAGGTGCTGTTCTCTGGCATGCAGGTCATCAGCTACACCACCTTCCGGGTCACCCGCAACGAGGACCTTGAGGTGGAGGAGGACGACGCCGAGAACCTGCTGTGGGCCCTGGAACGGGAGCTGTTGCGCCGCAAGATCGGACGTCCGCCGGTGCGTCTGGAGGTGGAGGACGGCATCGACAACAAGATGCTGGAGGTGCTGACCACCCAGCTTGACGTCAAAGCGGCGGAGGTGTTCCGGCTCCCGGCCCCTCTGGACCTGACGGGGCTGTTCTCCCTGGCCGAGGTGGACCGCGACGACCTGAAGTACACCAATTTCTTGCCGATCACCCACCCGCACCTGGCCGAGGTGGAGTCGGCCTCCCCGGCCGACATGTTCAAGGCTCTCAGCCAGCGCGACGTGCTCGTCCAGCATCCCTATGACTCCTTCGCGACGAGCGTGCAGCGGTTCGTGGAGCAGGCGGCCGCCGACCCGGCGGTGCTGGCGATCAAGCAGACCCTGTACCGCACCTCGGGGGATTCCCCGATCGTGGACGCGCTGATCGAGGCGGCCCAGGCGGGCAAGCAGGTGCTGGCGGTGGTCGAGATCAAGGCCCGGTTCGATGAGCAGGCCAACATCGGGTGGGCCCGCAAGCTGGAGAAGGCGGGCGTGCACGTCGTCTACGGCATGATCGGGTTGAAGACGCACTGCAAGCTCGCGCTGGTGGTGCGGGAGGAGGGCCAGGGGCTGCGCCGCTACGCCCACATCGGCACCGGCAACTACCACCCCAAGACGGCCCGGCTGTATGAGGACATGGGGTTGCTCACTTCGAACCCGCTCATCACCGACGACGTCGCCAGGCTGTTCAACCACCTGTCGGGGATGACCCAGGAGACGAATTACCGGCGGCTGCTGGTGGCCCCGCACGGCATCCGCGAGGGGCTGCTGGAGCGCATCGAGACCGAGATCGCCAACCATCGGGAGGGTCTCCCCTCCGGCATCCGGGTGAAGGTCAATTCCATCGTGGACGAGGCGATCATCGACGCGATGTACCGGGCGTCCCAGGCCGGGGTGCAGGTGGATCTGTGGGTGCGCGGCATCTGCACCATCAAGCCGGGGCTGCCGGGGCTGAGCGAGAACATCCGGGTGCGCAGCATCCTGGGCCGGTTCCTGGAGCACTCGCGGATCTTCTGGTTCGCTGGCGGTGGGCGTCCGGTGGTGGGGATCGGTTCGGCCGACATGATGCACCGCAACCTGGACCGGCGGGTGGAGGCCCTGGTATCGCTGACCAACCCGGCCCATATCAAGCAGGTGGAGGAGCTGTTCGACCTGGCTTTCGACGACGGCACGGTCGCCTGGCACCTCACGGGTGAGACCTGGGAGCCCCGCACGGTCAGCCCCGATGGCGTCCCCCTGCGCGACCTGCAGGAAATCCTGATCCAGCGCACCCGCTCCCGGCGCGGGAAGTAGCCATGGGCGCCAAGGCAACGATCCACGCCGCTGGCGTGGTGGTGTTCCGGGAGAAGAACGGGCGCAGACAGGTGCTGCTGGTGCACCGTCCGGCCTATGACGACTGGACCCTGCCGAAGGGCAAACCGAAACCCGATGAGGACCTGCCGGTGGCGGCGGTGCGGGAGACGCGGGAGGAGACCGGGGTGCGGGTGCGTCTCGGGGTCCGGCTGGAGCCGGTGCGTTACCGCGTCCCGAAGGGCCCGAAGGTGGTCTATTTCTGGGTCG
>JAUMYR010000246.1 GCA_030528545.1 Propionibacteriaceae bacterium | reverse complement strand
GGCTGGACCCTAAGGCGGGCCCGGCCCCTGCCCATTGTGGCTTTCACAAGGTGAACCTTCCCAGTCATAGACTCCGCGCGAGGAGCGATGATGGAGATGAGGCAAAGCCTGGCGGCTGCGGTGCTCGTGGGTACCACCGCAGCCTTTATCCTGTTTTCCTGCACCCCCACCCCTGATGACGTCGGCAGCCTCACCGCCTCACCGCCCAGCCCCGGAACTCCCTCCAGCGCCCCAGCTGTTACTGTGGGCGCTGCATCCCAGCAGACTTCCACCCCGGCCACCGGGTCCCAGTCCCCGTCCGCGAGCCCTCCTCCCGAGCCTGCCAGAACCGTAGCGACGAGCGCACCGATCCCAGCCAACCGGGGCACCTCTTCTCACCGGTCGGCCGATGTCCAGCGCTGGATCACCGCACCGGGCAAGGGGGAACAGCCCCCGGCCAAGACGGTCTTCCTCACCTTCGACGATGGTCCGGCCGAGCTGACCGGCGCGATCCTCGATGTGCTGAAGGCCAAGGACGCCCACGCGACCTTCTTCGTCACCGGTAGCCAGGTCAAGAAACGCCCAGACCTGTTGCGGCGCACCCAGCGGGAGGGACACGCGCTGGCGATCCACACCTATTCCCACGACTACCGGGAGTTATACCCCAACCGCACCGGCAGCGTGGAAGCGATCATCGCCGACTACGACAAGGCTCTGGCGGCGGTGCAGGCCGTGCTCGGCGAAAGCTACTCCCCGACCGCCTATCGCTACCCTGGAGGCCATATGTCCTGGAAGGGCCTGGCTCCGGCAGATGCGGCGCTGGCCGAGCGGGGCGTGCACTGGATCGACTGGAATGCCATGACCGGGGACGCCGAGCCCCCGTCACGGCGTCCGAAGAGTGTCGACGCGGCGGTTGCGATGGCGACCGCTGGCATCAGTTCGGGCGCCAACGCCGTCGTGGTGCTCGCCCATGACACGAGCGCCGGGGCGATCAGCCTCAAGGCGCTGCCCCGAGTCATCGACGCCTACCGAGCGGCAGGGTATACCTTCGGGATCATCTCCTGACCGATAGTCTTGAGCCATGACCGCGAAGCTGATCTTGCTCCGCCACGGCGAGAGCGAATGGAATGCCAAGAACCTGTTCACCGGTTGGGTGGATGTCGACATCAACGAGAAAGGCATCGCCGAAGCCAAGCGCGGTGCCGAACTGCTGAAGGCTGAGGGATTGCTGCCGGATGTGGTGCACACCTCGGTGCTGCGGCGCGCCATCCACACCGCCTACCTCGCCCTCGACGGCTGCGACCGTCACTGGATCCCCGTCAGGAGGCATTGGCGCCTCAACGAGCGCCACTACGGTGACCTCCAGGGCAAGAACAAGGCCGAGACCCTCGCGCAGTACGGCGAAGAGAAGTTCATGGAATGGCGCCGCAGCTACGATGTGCCGCCGCCACCCATCTCGGAGGACAACGAGTACACCCAGTTCAACGACCCGCGCTATTCCTGGCTGCCCTCCGAGGCTCGTCCTCAGACCGAGTGCCTCAAGGACGTCGTGATCCGGATGCTGCCCTACTGGTATGACGCGATCGTGCCCGATCTGCGCGACGGCAAGGTGGTGCTGGTCACCGCCCACGGCAACTCGCTGCGCGCCCTGGTCAAGCATCTCGACGGCATTTCCGATGCCGATATCGCTGGGCTCAACATCCCGACCGGGATCCCGCTGCTCTACGAACTGGACGCCGACCTGCGCCCCATCACCCCGGGTGGACGCTACCTCGATCCCGAGGCCGCCAAGGCCGCCATTGAGGCTGTGAAGAACCAGGGCAAGAAGTAAGCACCGCGTTTCCCGCGATGCCTAAGGTGGCCGTCCTGCCAGTTGCTGGTGGGGCGGCCACCTTGGTGCCCCGCCTCGATGCGCGCGAGACGGACTCGTCCAGGGCCGTGGTGCCCCCTCCAGCGGGTGAGTCTCAGCCACTAAGCTGACATGTCATGAGACATGCTGTGGTGACGGGAGCGAGTTCGGGTATTGGCGCGGCGACCGCCCGCCGCTTGGCCGCGGAGGGTTTCCGGGTGTTCTGCGCGGCGCGGCGCTTCGACCGGGTGCGAACCCTCGCCGACGAGATCGGCGGGGTGGCCCTGAAATGTGACGTGACCAGCCAACAAGACGTCAACGAGTTGCTGTGGGCACTTGGTGAGCGGTGCGATCTTCTGGTCAATAACGCGGGCGGCGCCTTCGGTATGGAGGCGGTCGCAGAGGCCGACATTGAGGCCTGGCGCGCCATGTATGAGGTCAACGTACTGGGCGCCGCCCGGGTGACCAAGACGCTGCTGCCCCTGCTGCGCGCCAGCGAGGGCACCGTCGTGTTCATCACATCGGTGGCCGCCGACGGCGGATACGAGCTCGGCGCCGGTTACTGCGGGGTCAAGGCCGCCGAGCGTTCCATGGCACAGTCGATGCGACTGGAAATGTGCGGGGAGCCGATCCGTATCTGCGAGATCGTGCCCGGGCTGGTGCACACCGAGGAGTTCTCCCTGACCCGCTTTGGGGGTGACCAGGCCAAAGCGGACGCGGTCTATGCCGGCGTCCCCGGCCCCCTGGTGGCCGACGACATCGCCGACTGCATCTCCTTCGTGGCCACCCGTCCGGCCCATGTCAACATCGACCGGCTGACCGTGCGTCCCAGGGCCCAGGCCGCCCAGCACAAGCTGTACCGCCTCCCC
>JAUMYR010000245.1 GCA_030528545.1 Propionibacteriaceae bacterium | reverse complement strand
GTGAAGGTCATTGGGCGCCTCCCGAAGATGCTGAGCCTCGTGGTTGGCTGAACCCCCGGTCCTGTCAGACGCCACCGGTAGTGGGCGTTCACTAAGGTGAGCACACCGCGGTTTGGTTCGTTGGCCGCGCTCCGGCCCGCCTCTGGTATAGGGGTTATCCACAGCCGGCGAGATGGGCGGCACTGGGAGAGGCCAGTTAGCCCATCGTGAGGGTGTGAACACTTCCGACAGGCTCAGGAACATCGTCGCCGAAAGGCTCGCCTCGGTTGCGGCGGCAGGTTCTCCGCTTGGACGCAGCGGACGATATGCCGACCCAGCGGCCGAGACCGAAGCCGAACCTCCAGCCGAGCTGCGGGCCCGCCCCCGCTTCGATCGGCGCCACTTGGCGGTGATCGCTATCCTCATGGCCTTGCTTGGCTCTATGACATGGATCTGGCTGGGGCAAGTTTCAGAGACCAGAGTTCCGATCGTCACCGAGACGCCACAATCGCCCCCGCCCACCGCCGAGCCGACCCCTAGCCGGGCCACCGGACTCTATGTGCATGTGGTTGGTGCGGTCGCGCGTCCTGGCATCGTCGAACTCCCGGCAGGAGCGAGGGTACAGGCCGCGATTGAGGCGGCAGGTGGGCTCACCGACGACGCGGACCCGGCTCTGCTCAACCTGGCCGCTCCAGTTGCCGATGGAACACAGATCGTTGTCGGGACCAAGGAAGCCCCCTTGGGGGAGGTTCGCGATGGGCCGGTCCAGAAGGGCGCAAAGACAGGGTCCAAGATCAATCTCAACACCGCGACGGCTAGCGAGCTGGAAACCCTGCCAGGAGTGGGACCCGCGACCTCGAAAGCAATCATCGCTCGTAGGGAGGCGAAAGGTCCGTTCACACGTGCCGAGGAACTCAAAGAGGTGGAAGGCATCGGACCAAAGACTTACGCGAAGCTGTCTGCGCTCATCGGCGTCTAGGCGGCGGGGTAATCGCTGTGCAGCAAAGCACTCCGCCCGGCGGGCTGGGGGCGGGCGAGAACGAACCCGCGGGACATGGGGGCGGAGGGACTAGTGTGGTGCGCCGGTGGGTTTCCCTGCTTCCCAGGGAGGGCACAAGCCCGGGAAGGGTGGCGGTGAGGTCCCCGGACGAGCCTGTCACCCCCGACCTGAGGCTGGTTCCGCTAGCGGCCTGCATGTGGGCGCTGTCCTGGGTCGTGACTGGGGGAGTAGCGATCCCGTGGTGGGGTTTTGCACTGATCCTTGCCCTAGGCGTTGTTGCGCTGAGATGCGGGCGTCCGCTCGTCGCGGCGGCTTGCGTCATCGCGATAGGGACCGCGGTGATCTCGGGCGCTAGGCAGGCCCACCTCAGCGATGGCCTGCCCGCGGAACTCGGCAAAGACGGCGCCTACGTCGAGGTGGAGGCTGTAGTACGTGGTGACCTGATGGTGCGTCCCAAGTCAGGCCCCGGGCTACCTGCTGGCGTGGTGGCCCTGGATGTGAGAGGGGTGTCAGGGCGTGGCGGTTCGGCACAGGTGCATGTTCCGGCGAGGGGCCTGGTCTCCGGCGCTGCTCTGGCCGCCTTCGGTGAGATCCAGCCAGGCAGCACGGTCCGAATAAAAGCGCTGGCCAGACCCTCGAGGCGGGGAGAAGGGGTGGCTTTCGTGCTGCGGATCACCGAGGCTCCGCTGGTGCTATCGGCACCGGGGCTGGCCGAGCGTGCGATCAACAGTTACCGGGCGGGGTTGCGCCAATCCATGTCTGCGAGCCCGGCGGAACAGGCAGCTCTGATCCCCTCGCTGGTCGTGGGGGACACATCGGCTATGGAACAGCCGATGGCCGAACGGTTCCGGGCGACGGCCTTGACACATCTGCTGGCGGTCTCTGGGGCGAACCTCACACTGCTGCTGGGCTTCGTGCTGGGGCTAGCCCGCTGGTGCGGGGTGCGTGGGTGGTGGGTGAGAGCGGTCGCGGTGGTGACCGTGGCGGGATTCATCGCCGTGTGCCGGGCCGAACCGAGCGTGCTGCGCGCGGCGGCCATGGGGCTGGTCGGACTTGCCGCCTTGGGTACTGGGCGGGGCAGCCAGAGGGGCGGCGGCTATCTTTGTGTCGCCGTGCTCCTCTTGCTGGCCCTTGATCCGTGGCTCTCACGGAGCTGGGGTTTCGCGCTGTCAGTGTCCGCGAGCGCGGGGATTCTATGGTGGGCACCTGGCTGGCAGGCCGCGATGCGGGGGTGGGCACCGCCGTGGCTGGCAGAGGCGATCTGCGTTCCGCTCGCGGCGCAACTGGCGACACAGCCCCTGGTGACCGCTTTGAGTGGCGAGGTATCGGTGGTCGGCATCGTCGCGAACGCACTCGCAGGCCCATTCGTCGGTCCTGGGACGGTGCTTGGGCTGAGCGCTGGGGCGATGGCTCTGGTGTGGGCCCCACTGGGCATCGCCGTGGGCTGGCTCGCGGGCTGGGTGGTCCAGCCGATCCTGTGGGTAGCAGAGCTGGGTGCGGGATTGCCAGCAGCCGCGTGGTCGACGCGCACCGATATCGTCTCACTCATACTGATCGGGCTAGGGTGCCTAGCGGCCTCCCTCGCGGCACCCATGGTGCTCTCCCGCCGCTGGGCTTCGGGACTGCTCGTCGCCGTCCTGCTAGTCGCATCAGGTCAGCCTCGTCCGGCCTTCGGCTGGCCTGGAGCCTGGAGCGCCGTGTTTTGCGATGTCGGGCAGGGCGACACCACGGTCCTGCGTGCCGGAGACGGCC
>JAUMYR010000028.1:21396-26200 GCA_030528545.1 Propionibacteriaceae bacterium | reverse complement strand
ACCGCAGCGGTCCCGCAATGCCGCCAGGTCGCCACCGCTCAGGGCGTCCCCCAACAGGTTGGAGTCGACGACAGCGGCCTTGGCCCCCGCGCTGAACCAACGATCGACGGCGTAGGCACCGAGGGCGTGCCGGGGCAGACACCGCGACGCGAGGCCGAGCGAAGCGATCGCGTCAGCAAAACTTGGGCCGAGGACATCGGCGGGAAAAACCTGGACGCCCGCGACCGCCAGCTCCAGGGTATGACGGATCTCGGTGGGGGTCATGGCCATGGGGTAGACCGCGGCCGGTCCACAGGCTGCGATTACTTCGGCATCGGAGACATCGCTCAGCACGAAGCTCGCCCCGTCCGCTACCGCACGATCGGCCTGCTGCGGCGTGCGCACCCCGTGCACCCCGATCCGGGAGCGAGAGCCATAGATGCCTACCCAATCCGCCAGCCCGGGTGCCGAAGCGGGAAAGGACAGCGTGGTCAGTCCCTCCTGAACCAGCACCTCGACGACACCGATCAGGTCATCGAAGGGGGATTCGGTCAAAGCGACGACGACGCCGCCGAGGGGTTCGGTCATGGTCCCCATCATGCCGCACTGGGTAGCCGTCCCAGCAAAACGGCCAGGCCAAGAGCGCTCAGCCACAGGCCACCCACGAGGGCGAGGACGCCGAGCCAGGACCCCGCGGACCATGCCGGTCCGGCTAGGCCTCCGAAGACACCGGCGCCCAGGTAGTAGGCGAACAGATAGAAAGACCCCGCCTGACCGGGGCCGTGACCGGCTTGGTTCGCCCGGATCGCCACCCACCCGCTGGCGACCCCGTGCGCGGCGAAGAAGCCCGCGGTGAACACCACGACGCCCACGACGATCAGCGCCAGCGGGGTCACGACGGTGAGCGCCAGCCCCGCAAGGGCCAGCGCCAGGGCCCAGGGCAGCACCCGAGCGCGACCGTGCCGGTCCGCTAGGACTCCAGCGGCGCTGGCCGACAGGGGCCCGATGGCGTAGCTCAGGAAGACCAGGGAGGCCAACGCCAACGCCAGCCCATAGGGTTTCGATGTCAGCCGGAAGCCCAGTGCGTTGAAGACCGCGACGAAACCGCCCATCAGTGTCCCCGAAATGCCATAGAGGCACACCAGCCCCGGATCGCGCAGCGCCCGCAGCGCACCACCGATCACGGAAGCGGCATCGGTGCTTGCCGGGTTGAAGTTACGGGAGGCAGGCAGCAGCCACCAGGCCGTGATCGCGCAGCCGAGGGCCAGCGTGCCCAGGGCCGCGAAGGCGAAACGCCAGCCCATCAGGTCGCCGAGGACCCCGGCGATCAGACGTCCCGACATGCCCCCGATCGCGGTACCGCCGATATAGAGACCGACGGCCCGCGAGGTGGCGCTCAGGTGGATTTCCTCGCTCAGGTAGGCGGTCGCGACCGCGGGCAGCCCAGCCAGCGCGATCCCTTGCAACGCTCGTAGCCCGACCAGCACCGGCCAGCTCGGGGCCAGGCTACAGACCAGAGCCACCGCGGAGGATGTGAACAAGGACGCGAAGATCAGCGGGGTCCGCCCCAAGATCTCGGTTCCCGGCCCGGCGATGAGCAGAGCAGCGCCCAGGCCCAGCATGGTCGCCGACACGCTCATCATCGCTTCACCGGGGCTGAGCACGAAATATGAGGCGAGTTCGGGAAGCAGCGGCTGCGGCGCGTGCACCAGAGCGAAGGTCGCCATCCCCGCGAGGAAGAGCGCCCAGGCGACCCTGCGGTAGCCGGGCTCTCCTGGCCGGTAACCCTTGCTCATGAATCTAGGTCTACACCCAGCACAGTCCCAGTGCAGCATTGAGGCCGCGGGGATACCATTCTCCGGCGCTCCGGGCCACTGCCGGGCCGCCTTTCCCGCGCCCCGCTGGCCTGGTCCGGTCCCGCTCTCACTACGGTTACCGGACGGAGTAGGGTCGGCCCATGACAACGCGCATCATCTTGTGTCGCCATGGGGTCACCGCATTGACCGAATCCGGACGCTGGGACGGCCGGGGCGGGCTGAATCCCCCGCTCAGCGAGGCTGGGCGTGCCCAGGCTGAGCATCTGGCCTCCCGGGCGAGCGCGCTATTGTCCGGATTGGGCGAGGTGAGGGTGATCTCGTCCACCCTGAACCGGGCGGTCCAGACCGCCGAACCGGTCGCGGCGGCCCTGGGGGTGCCGTCCCGGCCCGAACCGGCCTGGGACGAGTTGGCCTTCGGCGAGTGGGATGGCCGCAGCGGGCATGAGCTGCGCACCGCCCACCCCGATCTGCTGGAACGGTTCTGGCATGACGAGACCTTCCGCATCCCCGGCGGGGAAAGCCACATCGATTTGCACGCCAGGGTGCGTCCCGCTTTTCAGGAGCTGCTGGACTCCGGCGGCACGACGGTCGTGGTATCGCATTGGGGTCCGATCATGAGCGTGATGTCGCTGCTGCTCGGGCTGGATCTCGGCCCAGCACGGCGGCTGGCTTTCGCACCGGCCAGCATGTCGGGAGTGGTCACTAGCCAGTTCGGCCCCATAGTCGAGTTCACCAACGACCTTGGCGGGTTGCCAGCGTCAGGACCGGCCACCAGGTAGCCTCGGAGCAACGACCAAGGAGGGTAGTTATGCGTATATTCAGCGAAGCCATCCCGGCCGATGCCGAGATCGGGATGGACCAGGCCGAGACCGGAATCGGCGGCCGCAATATCAGCCCCGACCTCACCTGGGGCGGCGCGCCGGAGGGCACCAAGAGTTTCGCCATCACCGTCTTCGATCCGGACGCCCCAACCGGTTCTGGCTGGTGGCACTGGGTCGTCATCGACATCCCTGCGGATGTCGGCCACTTGCCCGCCGGAGGTCCTCTCCCGGAGGGCGCGGTCGAGAAGATCAACGACTTCGGCTACGCCGGATACGGCGGCCCCTACCCGCCGCCTGGACCCGCTCACCGCTACGTCCACACGGTGCACGCCCTCGACGTCGAGACTCTCGGCCTACCCGAGGATGCCTCCTGCGCGATGGCACGGCTCTACCTGAGCTTCCACGAACTGGGGCGGGCCAGCTTCACCGGGACCTTCGAGAATCGGGGCTAAAACCTCAGCGGACGAGCAGCTCACCTTGACCCCGCCGCCCGTACCCTGTCTGCCATGTCCCAGACTCTGACCAGTGCCCTTCTCATTGGGGCCGGTGGCGCGATGTTGTGGCTGTGGGCGGCGGCCACATGGGGCCGGGGTCAGCTCGCTCAGATCATTGGCGCGGCGAAGAACTCCTCGGCGGTCTCGGCGGCGGCCCGGCTGTGGCTGCTGTCGCTGCCGCCGTTCGGGGCGTGCCTGCTGATCCTGGGGACCATGATGGTGCCGGGCTTCCCCGCCCCTTGGATCCCGGCGGTGTCCATGCTGTTCGTGGGTGTCTCGGTGGTACTGGTGGCGAGCCTGGTCTGGGCCGTCATCCCAGGCCTTAGGCTTCCCTCTTTCCTGACCGCGGGTCCTTCCCAGCCCGATGACCAGCTGCCCGAGACCGGGCTGGAGCCGGGGAGGATACAGGTCTTCCCCGCGCCCCGGCCGGTCGCCACAGCGGTGTCGGGCCTGGCCTTGGTGGCGCTGGGTGTCTGGGGCATCTGGTCGGCGACTCGCCCGGTGCTGACGCTCCTGGGCACGCTCGGGCTGCTGCTCGGGGTGGCGGCGCTGCTGATCGCGGCTCCCCGGCTGGTCAGAGGTGGGCGGCTGGTACTCGACCAGACGGGGCTGGTCGACCAGACCACCGCGATCACCAAGACGATCCGCTGGGCGGATGTGGTCGAGATCCGCCCCGGGCCGCTGTCGGCGGTCCTCACCCTCAGCAGCGTGGAGGCTGCCCGCGCCGCCTTCCCCCGAGCCATGCGGTGGGCGGTACAGGGACCCAAGGTCGAGGTGGCGGCCTTCGCGCTCGGGATGAGCGTCCCGCAGCTGGTTCAGGTGTTGACCCTTGCCCGGGAGCGGTCCAGCGACCCCGGCCGCTGGTAGCGTCGGGCCAGCTTGTTAGGAGGTTCGCGATGGGAAGTGGCACCCTCGCCGTCGACACCGCCGCACTGAGATCGGTTTACTCCAGGTACGAGGACCTTCACACCACCATGGCGGCCGCCGCCATCCAGCAGCCCGCTGGTTTCGACCGGTCCAATGGGCACGCGACCAAGGCGGCTGGCACCATCGGCGAGGGGATCTCGGGGTTCGTCACCGCGATCGGCCAGCTGGCGAGCGCGGTCTGGGAGGTCGCCCAGCACTATCAGCACGTGGACGCCTGCGTCAGTCACGACTTCGACAGGTTCGACTAATCATGAGCCTGGATGTGTCCTTCAAGACCGATACCGCCCAGGTCGCTTCCCACGAGGCATCCCTGCAGACCCTGCGAACTAACCTCGACGGCTGGATCGAGTCTGCGAACCGGGCGCGGACCTCCGCTCTGGGGGCCTGGCAGGGCGAGGCGGCCGATGCCTTCGATGCCCGGGCCCGGAAGATCGACGAGGGCATCCAGGAGGTCCTCTCCGCGCTAGACACCTACCTGAGCGCGGTCACGACATTCCACGGCTCTGCCTCGTCGGTAAAGGACAGCCTGCAACAGATCAAGGACGAGGCCCTCGCCGCTGGGCTCATGGTCGCCGGAGACATCGTGTACGAGCCCAGGCCGCCCCAGTTCATCGGGCCACCCGGAGCGTCCTACCCGACGGCTGAGGAAAGCCCTCTGGTCGCCGCTTATGAGCGCCAGAAATCGGTCTATCTGTCCCTACAAGGACGTGTCGACGAGGCCCGCAGCAGCGAGGCCCAGGCACACAACGCGCTGCAACGCGGCTGC
>JAUMYR010000028.1:0-21296 GCA_030528545.1 Propionibacteriaceae bacterium | reverse complement strand
CGACGAGGCCCGCAGCAGCGAGGCCCAGGCACACAACGCGCTGCAACGCGGCTGCGACCAGGCGTCCGCTCCCTCTGGATGGGACTTCGCCTGGGCCGCGCTGGGAATCCCGACCACCATGGGCGCCGGTTTCTTCTTCGCCGCCAAGCTGGCCCCCGATGCAGCCGATCTCACTGGCACGGCCGCACTGCAGAGGTTTGGCCGCTTCGCCTATCGCGAGGGCGGGAAGTATGCCACGCTGCCGCCCGGCCTGCTCGACCGGCTCTCCGCGACCGGTACCGTCACGAACTGGCAGAACCTGCCGAATGCGACCAGCTCCCAGCGCTGGTGGGTCGGGTTCGGCAAGGGAGCCAAGGGCTTCGCGAGCCGTGCGACGGTTCCGGTGACGCTCGTCTTCGCGGGCTGGGACGCCTGGCAGTCCGGCTCCGAGCAGTGGGAGCGCGACTCCCATGACCCGACCCTGTCCACCAGCGCCCGGGTCAGCCGGGCCTCCATCGAAGGCGTGAGCGACGTCTTCCTGCCCACCCTGGGGGGCACCTTAGGGGCCGCCGGTGGCGCCATCGCGGGGGCCACCATCGGGTCCGTGGTGCCGATCGTCGGCACCGCGGTCGGCGGGGTCATCGGCGGTATCGTCGGTGGTTTCCTCGGCGGCTGGGCAGGCCAGACCGGCACCGACGCGACCGACACGATGCGCAAGGAATGGGTAGATGAGAAAGTTCGATGGTGATAGCCCCATTCCGCTTCCGCACGGCTGGGCCCCAATAGAACCGCCAGGGCACCTGCCCCCGGCGGAGTTCGCCGCACTCGGCCCGGCCGGGCACGGCGGGATTCGCCCATCCGCTGTGCTCACGCGCGCCGAGCTCGACGACCAGTCCTTCGAGGAGTGGACCCTGGCCTCGGCCGAGGCGGCCCGGCAGCTGATCCCCTCGCTGTTCCTCATCGACCGCCAGCCCGCCCGCCTCGGCGGGTACCCCGGCGTGATGCAGCTGTCGGCCTTCACCCTGGAGGGGCGCAACCACACCCAGCAACAGTTCTACTGCCAGCTCACGGCCCAGTCGGCCGCCGTGCTGACCCTCACCTGTTCCAGCGCCGATTTCGACCGGCTGACCACAGTGTTCGGCGAGCTGGCCGAAGGTTTCGATCCGGGGTGGGTGAGCCAGCCGTGAGCACTGAACACGATATCGAGTTGAGCGGCGCGGTCTGGGTCGCGCTCCAGGCCATCGTGGCCGGGCGGGAACCCGGCGAGGACGCCGCCGAACTGGTGGGCCGGGGCCTACTCGCGGAGGGAGGTCTGACGCCACGTGCCGAGGCGCTGCTCGTCCCCTTCCGCGAGGCGGTGGCCGTGGTGCGGGTCGGCCGGGGCGGAACCGAGCAGAGGCGTGAGGCCACGGTCTGGGTCGGCGCCGACCGGGCCTGCCTGGCCGAGCTGACCGTGGGCGAAAACGTCCTCCTGAGGGCCCTGGCCCCGGGCTATCTGCCCCTACTGCTGGGTGGACTGACGCAGCTGCGGCCGAGCCCGCTACCCGCCCTAGTCAGCACGCAGCCGGTCCCTGCCCCTTGGCTGCGGGCGCTGCTCAGTGGCCCCGAGGATGCGCCGGTGAGCGATCTCGCCGCCGAGATCCGCCCCCTGTGGCCCGACATCGCCGAGGAGATCACCGCCGGTTCCTGGCACTGGTGGGCGGTGGAGGCTTTCGCCCTGGATGGGGACAAGGCCCGGCTGCGGGGGTCGGCATTCGTCATCGATACCGAGGCTGGCCTGCTCGGGGTAGACCTGGGTGAGACCGAGGCCGCCCTCACCCCGATCGCGCCCACCGATGCCTGGCGCAGGCTCACCTTCCTGGTCGCCCCTTCGGCCTAAGCAGGCCAGCCCCTCCTACCCCTGCGGCTTGAGGAGGGGGAAGAGGATGGTCTCCCGGATCCCGACCCCGGTGAACAGCATGACCAAGCGGTCAACGCCCAGCCCGAGACCACCCATCGGCGGGGCGCCGTACTCGAGGGCTTCCAGGAAGTCCTCGTCCAGCTGCATGGCCTCGGGGTCACCGGCGGCGGCCTTGACCGACTGCGCGGTGAGTACCTCGCGCTGCACCACCGGGTCGATCAGCTCGGTGAAGCCGGTGCCGCGCTCCATGCCCCCGATGATGAGGTCCCAGGCCTCGACCTTGCCGGGCTCGCCGCGGTGGGGCCGCGCGAGCGGCTGGGCGACCGCCGGGTAGTCGTAGACGAAGGTCGGCTGGATCAGCCCGGGCTCGACCAGTTCGCCGAAGAGTTCCATGACGAGCTTGCCCGCCTCCCAGGCCGGGTCGTACTCGATCTCGTGGGCGTCACAGGCCGCCCGCAGCTCGGACGCGGGGGTCTCGGTAGTGATCTCGCGTCCCAGCGCCTCGGAGACCGCGGGGTAGACCGGCAGCCAGGTCCAGTCTCCGTCGAGGTCGATGACACCGGCCTCGGTCTCGATCTGGTGTTTGCCCGCGACCTCGGCGGCCGCCATCACGATGGACTTCATCACCGTGGCGATAGTGGCCTGGTCGCCCCAGGACATGTAGGCCTCCAGCATCGTGAACTCCGCCGAATGAGACGAGTCGATGCCCTCGTTACGGAAGATCCGGCCCATCTCATAGACCCGGTCGGCGCCGCCGACCATGGTGCGCTTGAGGTGCAGTTCCAGCGCGATGCGCA
Source organism: Propionibacteriaceae bacterium (assembly GCA_030528545.1). The sequence goes on along the minus strand of JAUMYR010000028.1, from coordinate 18,620 downwards.
GGCTCATGTCGATGCCGAAGGCGTTGAGGTGGGTGTTGAAGGGCCGGGCGGCCGCCCCGCCGTGGACGAGCTGCAAGGTCGGGGTCTCCACTTCGAGGAAGCCCTGCGTGTGCAGGGTCTCGCGGATCGCGCGGGTGATCGCCGCACGGGTCCGCAACACCGACCGGGCCTCCTCGCGCACGATCAGGTCAGCGTAGCGGCGCCGGACGCGGGACTCCTCCGACAATTCCTTGTGCAGCGTCGGCAGGGGACGCAGCGCCTTGGAGGCCATCCGCCACTCGTTCGCCATGACCGACAGCTCTCCCCGCTTGGAGGAAATCACCCGGCCCCGCACCCAGACGTGGTCGCCGAGGTCAACGTCCGACTTCCACGCCGCGAGGGCGTCCTCGCCCACCTCGGCGAGGCTCAGCATCACCTGGAGCCGCTCACCGTTGCTGTCGACGGTGAAGCCGTCCTGAAGCGTCGCGAAGGCCAACTTGCCGGTGTTGCGGATGAACACGGCCCGGCCGCCGATGGTCACCTCGTCGCCGGTCTCCTGGCCAGCCTCCAGGTGCCCCCACCCCGCGCGGACCTCGGCGAGGGTGTGGCTCCTGGACAGGTCAGCCGGATAGGGCTGGGTGCCAGCCTCTAGGAGGCGGGCACGCTTGGCCTTGCGCACCTGGGTCTGCTCAGAATCAGTCGTCGGCTCGATCACCGGACAAGCCTAGCGCCCCAGGCTCGGAGCTTCTTGGCAGAACATTCTTTCCGTGGCGAGACCATGCAGGCCGACCACACTTAGTCCGCCCTAGCGCCTACCTTCAGTTATCCACACGGCCCACTTGCCTTCAGGCTCCCGAAGCTAAGGCCCAGAAAAACTACGGTACTCTTGCTGTCGGCCCAAGATCTCTTCCCACGACTACGGAGCCCGGATGAGAAAGCGTTTTACTCTCCTCTTCACGGCACGCGATGCGTGCCTCGAAGTATACACCCGGACGGCGATCGAGCCCAAGAGCATGGTCGCCGCTTTCCGCTTCGAGATGCCCACGCCCCAGCAGGGCAACACCCTGGCTATGCGTTGGTCGGAGACACTCAACGCTCACTTTCAATATGTCTCACCAAGTGAGCAACCTGGGAAAATCGTTCTCCGGAACTTCCAGATACCACCCGACTGTCGCGAGATCGTGATCGAGCTCCACCCCTGGGGACCCGAAGGCAAGCACCTTGATCTGCGGGCCACCGTCAAAGACTTCAGGCTTCTTGCTCGCAGCGTTTGGACGGCCCACAATTACATCACGATGAAAGGGACAGCCGATGAAGCCTGATGTCTCCGTAGTCATCGGGTTCCGTAACTGGGGGATCCGGCGCATCCGCCTCGCGGCTGAACACATCAGCGCATCCTTTGGCCGTTACGTGGGAGAAGTCATCATCTCCGATTACGGTTCGACTGACCCCGAACCCAACCGGCTGATGGCCTCGAGCATTGGCGCAAGGTACGTATACACTCCCGGCGACCCCAACTGGTCGCGCTCACGCGCCCTCAATGCGGGCTTCGCCGTAGCCGAAGGAAACCTCCTGATCAGCACTGATGCCGATATGCTTTTCTCGCCTCGGTCGATGGAGCTGATCACCGAAACTGCGATGCAGAATCCGCATAGCGCGCTGTTCCTGCAGTGCCGTGACCTCCCGCCAGGCTACGACGACGATTTTGTCTCAGCCCACCCAGATGACTGGGACGAGTATGAGCGAGTCTCACGGCTACGCCCACGTTGGGGGCTCGGTGGGATGATGGCCATCAGCCGCTCCGGGTTCAACAAGATCCGCGGCTTCGATGAGCGACTACACACCTACGGCGGTGAAGACATTGACTTCGCCCAACGTGCGGCGCGCGCCGGGTACCGCACTCACTGGCTAGACGATCCAGATATTCGGATGTATCACATGTGGCATCCGCCCAGCCGGACTATAGCCTCACAAACGGCTGAAGGAAGGGCCGCTATCCAGTTCAACAAAGATATCGTCTACAACGACCCAACCTTTATTAGAAACACCCTGCGGTGGGCTCATCCAACTTCTGACGCTCGTCCTCTGGTCACCGTTGCGATCGCAACCAAGAACCGATCAGACTACCTTCGGGAGACACTTCAGTCAGTACTCGCTCAGACCGTACATGATTTTGAAGCGATCATTGTTGATGACGGCGGGACCGATGACGCCAGGCGGGTCGTTGAATCCTTCGGCGACCCCCGCCTCCGCTACTTCTGGCAAGAACCCAGGGGAATATCAGCCGCACGAAACCATATCTTGCAACTGAGCCGAGGCTACTACACAGCCGTCATCGATGATGATGATCTGATGCATCCACGGCGCCTAGAGTGGCACCTCGAGGGACTGCAACCGGGCACAGCAGGAAACTGTGGATCTTTCGTCAACTTCGATGATGAGAGCGGTGAGCTGACACTGATTGTGTCGATGGTACCCAGCCTCGCCACCGCTGCTGAGAAGGGCGGCGCACCCGGCCACGGGACATGGTTCATCGAAACCGCGACCCTCCAGCGTTTCCGCTACGACGAAACCATCACCAGCGGAGTTGATAATAACCTCATGCTCCGCATGCTGCATTCGGGTGTCCGCATCTCCCATACCGGCAAACCGGTTACCCTTCGGCGGCTGCACCCGGGTCAGGTAACGGCGGTGGATTCTCCAGTCCAGCAAAACTCAGCCTCCAGCGCATTCCTTTTCCTTTCCTGGCGCCTTGGCTCCCACGAGCAGAAAGAACTCGCTAAGCAGCGCGAAAAGAGTTCTTGGCCACCGGGCCTGTCGCGGAAAGAGATGCTAGAGGAAATCGCCCCCTACCTGCCCGATCGACTCACCTCCCGAATACTGTTGTTCAGGTCCTCCGAGTTACCGGAAGCTGAATGGGACGGCGAGCTGTCAACTTCCTCACTCACCATGGGCGACACTGTGAGTCAGGTTCTTGGGGTCTTGCGAGACGCCTCTTATCAGGACATGGTACGAGCTCGAAGGGCCCACATAGACTTCGAGGTAGTAACCTCGGAAGAAGAAGTTCCCCAGCAGTTCGACTGGCTCGAAACCGCCTCCTCCCAGCTTCTGAATAATTCTTTCACGCAAAGCACCGAACCTCTTTTTTGCGTAGTGTCGCTCAGCCCCGAACAGCCAGCAGAAACCTCGCTGCGAGCGAGCTATGCAACAACTTCCAACCGCGTCTCTTGCTGGCTAACGACGGCGACTAGCACCGAAGCCCAGAGAATCCTGGATCAGGAGGAAGGAAGCTTCGCAATCGGTCAAGAGTTTCTGGAAGGCGCGTCATGATCATCCACGCTCAGACAAATAATGCCGCTCAGTTTGGCCTTTGGGCCACGCTATCTGACTACGACGGCACCCCACCGGCCGAGGCTCTCCTTCTAGATCACAAGCCTACGCACAGCAACCCGGACAGGGTGGCAGTAGCGGCATATCTAGCTTTTGGTCGCTGGTGCGGTGGAGAGCTAACCCTGCCCAGCAAAATTTCACCGGCTACCGCCTCGGCAATCGCCTTCGACGCCCATCCGTTGCATACCCTGTGCCAGCCAATAGAGTATTACCCTAAGGCGCTTCCCATTGGTCAGCATCGCATTACGCTGAGTCTGGGGCTACCGATAGACGATGAGAGGCCCACGATTTGCGATCTACCGGCACACCGCTGGAACGGTTCGCTGCGCAGTCTATCTTCAGTGGCAGTTGGCTCAAACAGCTTCCTATTCAGGCAAAGCGAGAATGACGTTCGGCCAATACTAGCCGTCGGCTTACTGTTTGCCGAAGATGTCTCCGCGGATGTCCTTATCCTAGAAACCGCCGTGGAGCCAAGTGAGCTGACCAGACTGCGTGCCCTACTATCAGCAGTCAGGCTCGGGCTTGAGGTCCAGTCTTGATACCCTGCCAGATCAAGCACTGAATGCTTCGGAGAGCTTGTACTCCTTCACTGGCACAGGACCCCGCTGATAGTTATCCACCCCGTCGACCACAAGCACCAGCATCGTGAGCAGATGCCATAGCGTAGTGGGCCACCGCGGATTTTCATCGCTCAGCAGTTTATTTAGCTGATCGATGTTAATCAGCCCTTCCGGAGCTTGCTCAGCACGTTCCCGGATGACCGAGTAGACTTCTTTACGATACTCAGGGTGTAGCAGCCATTTCGCTTCGTGGCGGCGCTGCGCGACATCGATTTTCATCGGGAAACGAGCACTCCAGGTGTCTTGCACGTGTGTCGGCATATCAGAAGCCGGCCCGTCTGCCTCAAACCTCCAGCGGCTGCCCTCGATCGGAACGTCGACGAGGTTGGGCGCTAGCTGCAAAAGCACGTCGAAGAACATTCTTTCGGTCCAGCGCACGGCAGGATCAATCCGCAGCATGCTCAGCACGACGCGGTTGTCGAGCAGCGGGTCAACGACCCTCATCCTCATGCGCACCCCGTTTCTACGGGCGGCAACCCAGCGACGGTTCCGGTCTTGGTGATAGAGCCTGTCAAGCGCAAGGAACGGGTTTGATTCGGCCATGGCCAGCCAGGGTCTGGCTTTCTCAAAAACGAAATTGTCGCCTGCGGATTCGAACACCGCTGCGCCCCTGACCATGAGGGTCTTGATGACGTTGACGGCCCGCTCCACCGTCGGCGCCACTGGATACGTCGCAGCATATCCACCGCGCATGATCTCGCCCCCCACCCCGGAGGACGATACTCTCTCCGCAAATGGACCAGGAGGATTTACCGTATCCCAGGCAGATGTCGTCAGATCAAACTGATCAAGAACGGCCCGAGCCTTCGCAATCGGATCCTCAGCCTGAATCAGCGTTGGCAAGGGAGATGGCGGCTGACAAGTATGCGTCCAACCTAAGCGCTCTGCAATAATCGCTGCGATCACCACGTCTGGGTGGTCAGACATTCCCGACGTAGCAGCACTGAACTTGGTTTCTTTCCAGTGGCTTGCCGCGGCGGCAATCAGGCGGCTGTCTCGCCCTCCCGAGATCGGCAGTCGACAGTTACCGGAAGCGATCAACGGTCGGCACGCGTCTACCAGATTAGCGGCAAGCTGAGCGACGATCTCCTCATAATCGCTGCTCCCAGGCCGGAGCACACTTTCGGTCTGAAACCAGCTCCTAGCCGCGACTCCCTCACCCGTTACCCTAAGCAGCTCGTGCACACCCATCGCCTTCACATCGGCAAAACAGGTGTCCCGGCCGAAGTAGTGGCTCTGGCTACCGAAGTGCCGAAGGGCAGCCATATCCCAATTGATTGAGTCCCCCGTTAGCCCCTCCCGAACCTGCTCGACGAGAGAAAGGCGATTGCTGACCAGCCAGTAGGCACCGGCTTCTGCCCAGAATACGGGATACAGGGATGCCGCGTCGGTAACCACGTCGAGACCGGAATCGTCTGCTAGGACACCGAGGAACGCTCCTGGAACATGCTGCAACGAAGACTCAGTGAATCCATAAGAACCGGCGATGCGGTCGAGAGTCACACCAAAACTGGACATCACGAGTCCACCCCGCAGCTCGGTTCGCTCCAGCCCTGTGGCGGCCGACTCGTTCGAAGCCACCCAGATCGCGGAACGGTTCCGCGGGGAGCGCCAGAACTCCGTTGTGCACTCCTTGTAGAAGTCAAGAACTGGAAAACACTTGGCAAGGGCGTCCTGAACTATCCGATCAAGCTGAGTATCAGCGAGAGTCCGGTCTCCTTGGCGGATTCGGCCTTCGCCTTTCTTCACCAGCGCGAGAAACAGTTGCACGACAACCCCCGTAGTCTGTGAGCATGTCTAATCTACACTTCTTTGTCAGGTCGGGTTGACCGCGACCTCAAACCGGACCAGCCAGTAGGGTGCGCGGCTCCTTCCCCAACCGCGACTGCTAGCCCAACCATTGCACACCGCAGTCCACGGCATCGGTGTTACCTGTCCCGGCCAGCGACATCTAGCAGGCGGTACGCCCGACCGACATGAGCAGTGAGCCTCACCTAATGTCTCGTCCAGGTTGACATGGCTCCAGTCTTCTCAAGGATCGGGCTCTCCAGCGCACCGAAGCCGTTTGCCCGCGACGCCTCACATGCCTTGCCACAGAGCTACGTTGTAGAGACGCCACACGTACTTCTTCCAATCAAGAAGCGCGACCGCGCTGCACGACCGTCGCAGCGGCGCAAGACCCTCCTGAGAGACGAGCTGCAGCTCTTCCTCGAACTGCGGGCTAAGATTCGAACGCAGACCTTCCCATAGTCCACCATCCACCAATGACTTGACAACGTCATGAACCGCTGCATCCTGCAGCGGCGAGTAGTCCTCGGACCGGTCAGCCGCCACATCCTCTATCGGAATGACGAGGTCGGTGACCGGTTCCTGCTCCTCGGAAACCCCGGTACCGAGGAACTTGGCACGCCATCCTGCGCTCGCCAGGGGAATTGTGAGGAGTTCAGGCGCCATGATGGAAATCGCTCGCTGGACGGCTCTCTCGGACACTTTAGCGACCATCGGAAGCCGATCACACACCCGGACAAAGGACGAATCGATCATTGGATAAACCAGCTCGGCCTCGGCAGAATAGTCGAGCATATGTGGCGCCAGATAAGCACCTGCGCGATGCTGGACATGGAACTCGTAAAGCAACTCCAAGAAGTTGTCAGTCATGTTTGCCGCCAGCCAGCTATCGAGATAGTTCAGCCCATGGAGCTGCACATCAGGATGCACGAACCGACTGGCCATCTGCCCTAGCAAAACCCGCCGGGACTTCTCGAGCGAGTTAGCCATGGTTCGAGCAAAACCGCCGCGTTGAATATGCGATTGCCCCATGAGCAGGACACCGCCAGGATTAATCATTCCTGCCCCGCCGAAAACACTCTGATGCGCTTCAGACGGAATAAACCCCGCAAGCCGATTCAACGTGGCCAGCACTCGCTCTTCCACATTGCCCTCGGAAGCTTTGGGAACAGGCGAAATCCGAAAGTCGATACCGGCGAGCTGACTAAGCCGCCACGCCACTTTTACTTCATCGTCCGAAGGCCTCCCACGGGTTTCGGCGACTACGCTGCGCCCGGCGGCAACAAGCGCGGCCAGGAGAGTCCGGGAGTCCTTGCCTCCGCTCAGCCGCAAGACGACGGACGAATTCTTGGGGATCCTATTTACTGAACTGATCAGTACTCGCGCAAGCTCTGAGGCGCCTTCCTGTTCGCCGAAAAGACCGAGCTCGAGATTAGCCCGCAACGGCGAAGTAAGAGCCGGAGGAACCCCATTCGCACTTATCCGCAGCACCGCACCGGGCTTCAATACTTCGACACCCTGGAACGGGGAGACGCCATCCAATGCGTAACCCCATAATAGTACACTGCGGGCATAGTCAGGGTTCTTGCGGATTGCCCGCCCAGTCAATACACTGGCGGCAATAGCGCACTCTTTAGCGCGTGAGGAGACAACTGAACCAGCCGAGGTGTGAGACCAGAAGACTGGACGAGTGTTAGGGCGTGAAGCCCAGCAGATAAGGTCCTCCCAGTCCGAACGCACAACGGCTGCCCCATATACCCCGACCTCGTGCTCGTTCAGGGTGAAGCGCCCGTTTGACCACCCGACAGAGTTCGATACTTGCTTTGCCGTGGCGTCGGTGCTGGCTGCGAAGACCCACCGGCCTTGGGCAGCGTAGACACCTGAAACCGGCCGGCTCACAGCCCTGGGGGGTGCTTGCAGAACGGCAGACCAGCGATCGGAAATCCTCATCGGTATAACAGACGGGCATTCCAGCTGGTCAAAGACAGCCTCCAAATACTCAGTGGGAATAATTAAGAAATCACTCACAGCAGACCTCCTTAAAGCTTCAAAGCGATACAAGGAGCCAAAGTGGCGGAATTTTCAGAGTTCCCTAAAACTGCGAAATCGGAAACACTTGTTGCAACAAGTTGTACCAGCAACGAAGAACGTTCTCTTCAGACCAACGAGCCGCATAGCTCCGGGCCGCGGCCGACTCCTCTTCCCAGCTCCGGCGTTCACGTAGCCGAAGAACATGCTCGATAGCTTCATCGGTGGACCCAATGACCCACCTGTCGCTAAACACCTCCGTCGCACCGTCTCTGGCCCAAACTATAGGAACTGAGCCGGAGGCCATTCCTTCGGCAGGAGCTAAGTGAAAACTCTCGAAATCGCTCGGTGAGAGCATGAAACCGATCTTGCGCTGCCAGGAAGCGATGTCGGCACTGAAGGGCTCAAAAACGACATGGTTCCGGAGAGCCGGGGAAGCGGACAGCTTCGCGAAGAACTCAGCGTACAGCTGGCGCACCACGGGTTTATCCCATTCGTAAGAATACTCCCACGGCATCCGCCCCTTGAGGTAGAGCACATACCTTGGGTCATCCTCCACGAGCCCTTTAATTAGCCCCAGCGCGCGATCTGGCCTCTTAGAGAAACCCACCCACCCGGCCATTCCGAGCCGGAACTGCGCTCCAGGAAGCTTCGGTCGGCTCAGGTCAGCGATATCCACGACATTCGGAATCGACTGCACTTTCCAATCCGGCAACGAATAGCGGTCTAGAACCTTCTGCCGGTAGAAAGAGCTGACCGTAATTACTCGGCTGACCGCCTCGAAATCGATGCTATCGGACAGCCCACTCCGTAACTCGAAACCATGAAGACGCACGATCAGGCTTTGTTCCGGACGCTTGCGCTGGGCGTACCAAGCGGCATTCGGCCCCGCCCATTCGCACAGAATGACGTCGGCCCAGTCCAGAAGCTCCTCTGAGCTTGGGACATCATGCTCTCGCAAGCTCCCCCAGTGGTCTATCCTCGTCTCTAAATCTGGGTGCCTCGAAAAATCCGCAAGGAGTTCCCCCATGAACTTTAGGTCATGGCTGGCTACTCCTAGACGCAGCGAACGGCCATCCTTTCTCAGACGATTCCGTGAGCCGATTCCTCGCTCCCGATCGAGAAGCCGCTTCATTCGCTTCGCGGCAGCGGCCATCGAATACTCCGAGGTTACCGATCGAGACTGATGGCGTAGGCTGTCAAGCTGAGGATAGGCTTCGACAATCAATTGCGCCAGTTCGTCGACTCTCATCTCACCCGAAGCGAATAGGGGGTACTCGCTCCCAAATAGGGCGGCGTGGTCTTCGCTCTTGTTGATTATTGGAGCCAGTCCGCAGGCGCTATACTCAAGCGCCTTGGTAGATACCTCGAGGCTTCCATCGAGTGCCTCCGTGCGCCAGCCCAGCCCAATTTCGCATTGAGAGATGAGCTGGAGCGACTCTTCCCGAGAAACCCCGCCGAGCCAGCGCACTCCCGATCTGGGGTCAGCGTCGGCGGCCCGAATGGCTTCTTCCATGCGCACGTGCCAGGTCCGATCAGCCTTGTCCTTCTGGAACTTATTCCCGATCATCCACAGTTCAGCGGGAAGTCCCAGGCTCCCTAGCAACCGAGGCAACGTGAGCATTTCCAAGGTTCTCCAGTCCTTTGCGAACTTACCGGAGTAGACCAGGCGAACCGGGTCGTTGGCACTGCGCTCACGCGGAGCCAACTCCCAGGCTATATCCGTCACCATGGGGAGCATGAGTTGTGTCTTGCCGCACGCCGAAGGACAGGCGGCTTCCAAGTAAGAGCGTGCAGACTCGGTCTGCGCAAACATCCATCTAGAGCGTGACCCGATACGTCGGATCCTGCCGAGTCCTCTTTCTGAGAATCGATCCATCGGGTACGGCAGGTCGGTGACGTACGACCACAGCCGATAGGAAATTGAGGGTTCCTGAGAGACCTCGTGCGAAAGGTCGAAACCCCTAGTGATCACTGCAATGGGATCAAGGCTCGCGGCAAGCTCACTGAGCCTTCTTCGCGCCGAAGAAACGTCAAGCACGACCTCTGGCTGTCCGGCGACAGTAAGGTTCTTTTGGGGATCGGGAGGGTGCACTACGACATTGGGGATCTTCAAGAGCTGGCCTAGCAACAGATCGCTGTTGACCTGCACCTTGCTCAACAAATGAACCTCGTCCGCGACCCGGCTCAGCACCTCGGCAATGGAAATCAGCCAGATCGATGAGCCATCGACGACGTTGAGACTTACGTCGCCGTAAAGAAGAACCGTCTTAGACATGGCCTTTCCCCCCCACCAGGTCCAGCAGCATGCGCTCCAGCGCCGTGATCCCAAGCGCTGTCGGATCCTTCTCAGATTCTTCTCGCCGAACGACTCTGTCGGCAAGGTTTATGATCTCGTGAGTAAAATGAGCAATCCGGCCGTCCGGAACCGCATAAATTGGTACACTACGGCGCTTGGCCTGGCGCAGAAATCCCTGAAGATCGGTTGCGCCTATGGTGGCGTGAGAGGAGTCGTAGCCGAACCACTGACCCTCGTTGAACGCAGCCATATGTAGCACGATTGCCGAGAGCCCACGAAGCAGTTCCGGGTGCAGCATCGCTGGGTGGAGCCTCACGACCTCGAACGATTCTTCGAGACCCTCGCAAACAGCCGCTGGAGCGATGGTAGCCACCCGCATGCGGCTGGGGTCGGGATCCGCATGAGTCAACGTCCAGAGCTTGGCCGGGGACTTCGGGTCCGTCATGCGATCAGCAGCCCCTCTGCCCGCAATGACGCTCTTTGAGGCATTCGCCGACGTGAAGCTAGTGACCAAGGTTGGGTCGAAGACGCTGCGTGGCTGGATCAAGGCCCGGCCTGAGGCGACGGCAAGCTGATCTTCGATCTCTGGAGGCATTGAAAGACTGCTTCCCTCAAGTTGCTGGACTTTATCCTCCAGGTTCTTGAGAAGCTGGCTTTGCCGGTAAAGATGCTTTGCGAGTTCCCCGAGCTTCCTCTGACTCTGGGTGTCGCTCATCACTAGCTTTCTCGACCAGGCGTGGACCCGGCGGCTAGCGATCAAGAGGGAGCACCCCGAAAGCACTGCCAGCCCGGCCAGCAGGCTCCACACCGCCGACGTCAGTGAAGGAAGGTTCAACGGCGTCAAACTGACGAATGTCGCGCCCGCTACAACCAGCCCGGCGGCACCCACGGCGAGGGTCGCCTTCATGTCCTTATGCTTCATCGTCACGTTGTCGCCTCCCACCTAGCTACCCCTGCAACCTGACGCTGAGCACTTATTCTACTGCCCCAACGCTCCTGAATGGTCAGGATGTGCCCTTATACTTGGAGGTTTGATGGCTCTACTTCTTCGGCGCGTTGCGAACCGCTCCGGCGCGCCCGAAGATTTTGCTCCCCGGCAGGGATCACGGTCATCTCGGCCCCGACTAGGTGACAGGTAGAGCCGACGGCAGATACGGTCCGAATGCTTCCCGGCGCACGCGAGCGGGCTGGATCGCTAAGACCGGGGCCAGTGGGTTATCCGAGTATCTGCGCCTCGCAGACCATGAGCACGTGGGCCCGGGAAGACCGAGACCGACACCTTGGCCACGCTTCCCAAGCCTGGTTAGCGTTCCCGCAGAAACCCGCTCTCACGCCTTACCTGCCCGGAAAAACTGGACCGGACGAAGCACGTCTGAGGTTCAGCTGCCGCACCCGAAGTAATAGGTCTCTGCGTGGTTCACGCTGGGGAGCCCAGGTGCGGTGACCTCGTAGCGGACCGTAACCGCGGTCCGCCGCTTCGGGGTGATCGGGATCGGGCCGGTGTTCCAGCGGCCGTTGCTGCGCACATAGGCGACCCTGGTCCTGGACCCGATCCTAGCGGTGATCTTCGCCCCAGGAGTGCCCCGCCCGGCGAGCCGGACATCACTGGCCCCGGGATAGCACTGACCCAGCCGATGACTGAGCAGCGAGGGCGCCGACAGCTTCTTGGGAGCTGGCCCAAAGAAAAGCGTGTAGACCGCCGGACGCGGGGCCGCACCCGGCCGGTGGGCCTCGAAGACAAGGTCTATGCCCTGGGGCGAGACTCTCATCGGGCTCATCTCCCAACTTCCGTCGGGCCGCACCGTGGCAGACCGATGCTGGGAACTGACCCGCAGCTTCACCTGACTACCCGGCTGGCCGCGTCCGGCGAAGACCACCTGCCCGGCCGGGTAGTACTGGTCCGGCTGGTGTGAGGTGAGCGTCGGCGCGACGAGGTCAGGCTGTTTCCCGGTGAAGGTGAACGTGGCCGATGCGGTCTTGTCCGGGCATCCCGGCCTCGTGGCGCTGAACTCCACCTTCGTGGTCCCGGCCTCAACCTGAAGCGGAGGGGCCGTCCACTTGCTCTCCTGGTCAACCATGGCCTTAGAGACCCTGGTCCCAGCCTTCACCTCGATCTGGGTATCCGGGGTGCCGGTTCCGGCGAATGAGATCTGCCCTGCCTCCTGCGGCGTTCCTGGCTCGGGCGAGACCACCTGCGGTGCGGCGAAGGAACAGTCGGTGACCGCCGAGCCCACCGCGACGCGGAACAGCTTGGCTCCCCTGGCGTAATAGAGGTAGTCACCGACCATGACCAACCCCATGACCCCGCCATCCGAGGTCGGCTTCACGAGAGGTTCGGCCTTGCCTGAGGCCCGGTCGATCATCATCACGGATTCGCTGAGGGTGGCATAGATCTTGCCAGGAGTGAAGACAATCCCCAGTCCGCGTCCGCTCGGGGAGGAAGTCTGCGGGAAGGCCCCGAGATCCCGGGTAAGTGTCGGCTGGCCGCCGTCATCGACTCGGAACTGGATCAGCCGCCCGGTCGCGATCGCCCAGAAATGTCCCTCTGCCTCGGGGTCGGGAGTGATGGCCGCTACCCAGGAGAAAGCGCCCGAGGTGTCCACGGTCGGCATGGTTTTCAGCTCACCGGTGGCCGGATCGTAGGTGAAGACCTGCCCAACCCCAGGGGCGGGTGTGGCCCCGGTACCGCCGGTGTTGGACGACCCGCCAACGAGCCTGTTGCCGTGACTCACCAGAGAGATGACCGAGTGTCCGGGGATGAGGTTTCGCTTCACCGTGGCCTTGCCGGTCTGGGGGTCCCACAGCGACAGCGCCCCGCCGGTCTGCTCCTTGCCGGGGATCGTGCCGATCGCAAGTTTCCCGCCGACCTCGGCCAGCGCTACCGGACGCTCTTGCGAATGCCCGATCGTGGTGAGCCGTTTCAGCGTCCCATCTTTTTGCTGGCCGAAGACCGGCGCACCGTCCTGGGCCACACCGGTGTAGCCGCCGAAGACCGAGCGGCCCTGGAAGGACCCGGCCCCCTCGATCTGGACGACACCTGGTGTGGCATATTCCATCGTGATCGGGTCGAAGAGGGCTAGGCCCTGCTGGGGGTGGAAACCGCCCAGCGCGATCCGTCCGCCAGTGACCTGGTTCACCGACCACAGCCGGATGGCCGTACCCTGGGCCCGTACCGGCACCGAGCTCTGGGCCTGACCTGGCCGGTTCTTCAGGATCTGACCGTCGGTCGTCACCGCGACCAGGGTGGGAGTAGGAATCTCCTTGGTCGCGGGAAGCATCAGGTAACCGGTGGCATTGCTCGCGCTTGCCCCTTCCATGGGGCTGGGGTTGTCCCGGGGCGAGTACTTGTCCATCCGGATCGCTTTCGGCACCGGCAGCGACAGGTCCAGCCTCATCAGCCCCGCGCGGGCACGCTGGAAGAAAACGTAGCGGCCCTCGACGAGACCCGAGATAGCGAACTGGCTCACACTATCCAGGTGAGAGCGATGATTCTCGACCTCGGGTTTGCGGAAGCTGCGCCCCACCTGGTCGTCGACCGACACGAAACGGCCCTCTTTCCGGTGATACAGCCATAGCTGCGCACCATCGATCGAGCGCAGGACGAGGTAGTCCCCGGCCAGAGTCATCGTGTGGGCGGCGCGCTGCGCCTTCAGCTCCTGCGGCAACTCGATCTCGTGATACTCGCCCGCGGCCAGGTCGTAGCGCAGCAGCCGGAATCCCGACGCCACATAGTTGGACACGAAGACTGACTCGGAATCGGCGACAATGGTACGCACATAGGCCTGTCCGGGGAAAGGCTGCTGGAGCTTAACCAATGTAGTCCCGGTTAGGGAATATAACTGCCCGCCAGCCTGAGCGAAGGTGCCCACGTAGAGCCCACCGGAGGCTGCCGGGGCCAAGGAGACGATCTGCTCCCGGTCGACGGTGGCCATCCTCACTGGCTGCCCACCAGACCACCGGTACACCTCGGCCCGGCCGGACTCGGCGCTGTCACTGATCGCGAAGTAGAAGACTCCGTCGGCGGGCGAATAGGTCACCGCCGAGGCGGTAGGGAGCGGGCCTGACCAGTCGACCAGCACGTTGCCGGTCAGGTTCGTCACGACGAAGCGCGCGCCCTCCCCGGCGTGTCCGGCCACCAGGAAAGCGGCCAGAGGAGTTTCCCCGACCATCCCGACCGCGGCATCCTTGGCCTTGAAACCGGTGGCTTCTGCTGATAAAGGTTCCCCTAAGAACTGTTCCTCAGCCGCATGGGCCAGCGGCGGAGAGACGGCCAGAAGCGTGACCGATAGGACGCAAATCATCCAGCCGACAAGCCACTTTCTCATCCCCATAGCACCTCACACCACGACCTTTGAACCTCTGCCACATCGTAGCGGCGCGCTTCCCGCTGGGCACGCACGCCGAGGCGCTGCCACCCAGGTCCGGTGTTGGCCTCGTGGATGAAACGGGCCAGCTCCGCTGCCCCGTCCGGGCGCACCCAGTGGCTACCGAAAATCTGCTCTGCTCCCGGGCGCTCCCAGATCACCGGCACGGCGGCCGACGCCATACCCTCCAGCGGGGCGACGTGGAAACTCTCGTCCGTGCTGGGAGACAGCAACCATCCGATGCCCCGCAGCCAGTTAGCCATGTCCGGACCGAAATAGTCCCAGGTCATGTGGCCAGCCACGACCGGGTCGTGCAGCATCTGGTCGAAGATGTCCTGGTAATAGGAACAGTAGACCGGGTCGCGCCACAGCCACGGGTACTCGTTGGGGAAGCGGCCCCGGATGTGCAGCGTGTAGCGGTGGTCGTAGGCCAGCAGTTCCCGAAGCAGCTCGACAGCCCGGTCCGGTCGCTTGCGTAGCGGCACGACCCCCACGAGCCCCAGGTTGAATGGCGCACCGGCGTGTTTGGGACGCTCGAAATCGCTGACCCGGATGGTGTTGGGGATCATCCGCACCGATCCCTCCGCCAGGCCCAGGGCGGCCTCGGTGGTGCGGGCGTAGTAATCGGAGACGCACACCATGGCATCGATCGCGTCCGTGTTGAGCGAGCTCATCCAGGGTGCGCCAAGCTCGAACATGTGCAGCCGGACGACCAGCCGCTGCTTTGGGCGTTTGTGCTTGGCGTACCAGACCGCATTCGGGCCGCACCACTCACACATGACGACGTCGGCGCGGTTCAGAAGGCTCTCGCTGATCCCCGGGTCGTGGTGATGCAAGCCGGACCAGTGATCGACGAGGAGGTTCACCGCGGGTTCGGCCTTCAGCATGTCGAAGAGTTCACCGCAGAACTTGAAATCGTGGCCCGCGACCAGGACCGTGATCTTCTGGTTCACGCTGAGCGTCGGGCGGGGAAGCCATTCCCGCAGGTAGCCCTGGAACCGCTGGGCTACGACCGGGAAGGTGTGGTCCTGGGCCGCCCGCTGGCAACGCCTGGCCGCCTCGGCGAAAGAACCCGGTTCGGCCAGGGCCGCGCGGATGGCCGCGACCGGATCGTCGCCGTCGACGTAGAGCGGGTAATCCGTGCCGAGGATCTCCTCGTGCAGCGCGTTGCGGTTCACCAGCACCGGCAGCCCGCGGGAACCGTATTCCAGCAGTTTGGTGGACAGCTCGTGGCTCGCGTCGAGTTCTGGGTCCCGCCAGCTCATGCCCAGGTTGAACTGCGCCAGTTCGGCCAGAATCTCTTCGCGGGCCACACCGCCGCGCCAGTCGACGCCGGGCAGACCCAGCGCCTCGGTCATCTCCCCGGTCCAGGACTTCTTGGAGGTGCCCTGGTGGAACTTGTCCCCGAAGACGGTCAGGCTCGCCGCGATCCCCTCCTGGGCCAGCCGGGAGGGCAGCTCGCACATCTCCTTGGTGCGCCACCGCTGCGCCAGCTTCCCGGCGTAGATCATGCGGATGTGGCTGGGGTTATCCGGGACCGGCTCGGACGCCTCAAAGCCCGGGATCGGCGGGGGCATCAGCAGCGTCTTCCCGGCGAGTTCGGGCAGATGGTATTCGAGATAGGAGCGGCTCGACTCGGTCTGGGCGAAGAACACCTGGCAGCTAGCCGCGATCTTGCGCAGCTCGTCCCGCTTCTCCTCGGTGAACTCGGCCGCGGTCTGCGGGTAATCGGTCACATACGACCACAGCCGACCCGTGAACGCCTGGTCCCCAGCCACCGCCTGGTTCACTGCCAGGCCTAGCAACAGCACCAGGTCGTAGCCCTGTCCGGATAACTCGACGATCCGGCGGGCGGCCTCCGGCGTGCTGTAGGCCTCCCGGCCCGTGCCGCTGAGCTCGTCCAGCAGGTTCAGCCCGGGCAGGTAGCGCAGCGGCCGTACGAGCCGGTCGTTCACCACCGGGGCCTTCAGCAGCAGGTCCACCTGGCAGCCTGCCAGGGGAAGCACCTGGGCCATCGAGGTCAGCCACAGCGCCGAACCGTCCAGCAGGTTCAGGTTGACATCCCCATACAGCAATACCCGGACGCCCAGAGCCGACTCCTCAGCCGTCACCCCTTAGCTCCCGATGCGAGGTCAAGTGCTCCCTGTACCACCGCCGGGACCGGGATGCCATCGGGAAGGTCCTCCGCCAGGGGGACGTGCAGTGTCGTGAACGATCGGATGAGCCCCGTGTTCTCTCCCACCGTCCTGGCCCGGCGGACCAGCGCCAGCGACACCGAATTGTCGGCGCACCAGTCCACCAGCTGGAGCAGGGACGCCACCAGGTGTTCCCCGCCCGCACGGTCCGCACCAGCCCACGGCCCCTCCACAAAAGCGGCCTCGTCCACGATCACCCCGGAGGGCTGCACCTTGTCCAACTGCATGGTGACGAAACCGGGCGTCAGCCGACGCGCCCCGGCCAACGACTCAGGCAGATCCTGCCCAGACCCGATCACGACGGCGAAGGGCTGGGCCTCCAACCGGTGGAGAGCAGATCCGGCCGCGTCCAGAAACAGTTCTTCCCGGGAGCGGAAATCACTGGAGTCCCCCGCGGCCCGGCCGACGACCGGACCGTCCGCCTCGCGACCCGCCGCGGTGCTGGGCTTAGAGAGGAGAGGTTGCCCACCCATCCGCTGCATCCGGCCCTGCGGGCTCCGCAGCGCCGTCATAACCTCCCGCAGCTGCCACTGCGAGCGGTCAAGACCGGCCTGAACCCGCTCGAGCTGCCGCCGTTGGGCCGCGAGCCGACCCAGCACATCGGCGAACTTGGATGAGACCATCACCCCGAGCAGCAGCAGCGCGCACGCTTCGACCGCAAGGAACCAGCGCAGCCAGCCCAGGGCAAGCAGCCCTAAGGCCAGCACCTGCACCCCGGCCAACGCCGCCACCCATACCTTGGTGCTCAGCCGGACGATGTTCTTCTTCATCCCCACTGGTCACGCCTCCCTGGCAGCCCGCCACACGCCACGGGTATCCACGAGCGGGCAGGTCGGAAGATCCTCGGACACGAGTTCCTTGAACTCCCGGTGGTCCACGAGCAATACGACCGCCTCAGCCTCAGCGAAGGCTTGATCGAGGCTAACCAATGTGACATTGGGCAGCTCGGAAAGGACCTTCGGTAGCTCGTCGATATTCGGCTCCACCGCGAGGACCCGGCCTTCGGGATAGGCGTCCGCCAGGCTGCGGGCGATGGCCAGCGCGGGGGATTCCCGCAGGTCGTCGATATCTGGTTTGAAAGCTAAACCCAGGACAGCGATGGTAGGCCGCTCGATCCCAGCGAGAGCCTCCGCGACCTGTCGGAGCACGAAAGCAGGCTTGTCGTCGTTGACGGTGCGAGCCATCCGGGTCAGCTTGGACTCCTCCGGGGCCGCGCTCACGATGAACCAGGGGTCGACCGCGATGCAGTGGCCGCCCACGCCAGGACCTGGCTGAAGGATGTTGACCCGGGGATGTTTGTTGGCCAGTTCAATCAGTTCGAAGACGTCGATCCCGAGCCGGTCACAGATCAGTGACAACTCGTTAGCGAAGGCGATGTTGACATCCCGGAACGCGTTCTCGGTGAGCTTCGCCATTTCGGCGGTGGTGGCATCGGTCAGATGGATCTCTGCCTCGCAGAAGGTTTCATAGAGGCGCTTCGCGCGCTCAGCGGCCGCCCGGGTGAGCCCTCCAACGATCCGGTCATTGGTCACCAGTTCGATCATGACCCGGCCAGGCAGTACTCGCTCCGGGCAGTGTGCGAACTCGACGACAGGCCGCCCGTCCGCGCCATCCAGGGAAAGATCGGGCCTAGCGCCCATGATCCGCGCGGCGACATGTTCGGTGGCCCCGGGAGGCGAGGTCGACTCAAGAATCACCAGCTCCCCGCCGCTCAAATGGGGAATAATGGCGTCGGTCGCCGCGTCCACATAGCCCAGGTCAGGCTCACGCTCACCCTTGAACGGAGTTGGTACCGCGATGATATAAACGTCGGCTTCGGGTGTCTCTCGTTGAGCGCGAAGGCGTCCCTGGGCCACCGCATCGGCGACGCACTCGGCTAAGTCCGGCTCGACGAAGGGTACCTTGCCCGCGTTCACCGCATCGACGTGACGCTGCGAAACGTCAACGCCCACGACCT
>JAUMYR010000244.1 GCA_030528545.1 Propionibacteriaceae bacterium | reverse complement strand
TTCATGACCAGCACGTGGTGGGCCATGGCGCGCACCACGTCCACGTCGTGGGTGATGAGCAAATAGGCCAGGCCGCGCTCGCGCTGCAGGCGCTGCAGCAGGGCCAGCACTTGCTGCTGAATGGTGGCGTCGAGCGCACTGGTGGGCTCGTCGAGCACCAGCACGGAGGGCTCGACCATCAGCGCCCGGGCGATGGCGATGCGCTGGCGCTGGCCGCCGGAGAATTCGTGCGGGTAGCGCTCCAGCAGCTGCGGGAACTGCGCCGGCCTCAAGCCCACTTCGGCCAGCAGCGCCAGGGCTTTGTCCCGGCGCTGGGCGGCGCTCAGGCCCAGGCCGTGCGCCAGCGCGCCCTCCTCGACGATTTCGCCCACGCTCAGGCGCGGCGAGAGGGCCGAGAACGGGTCCTGGAACACGACCTGGATCTGCCGCCGCAGCCGCTGGTTGTGCGCGCTGTTGCGCATGGCCGGCTGCTGCCAGGGCTGGCCATTGATGCGCAACTGCCCTTGCATGGGCAGCAGGCCCAGCACGGCCTGGGCCAGCGTGGTCTTGCCCGAGCCGGACTCGCCCACGATGGCCAGCGTTTGCCGCGGCGCCAGCGCGAAGTCCATGGGCTGTACGGCGGCAAAGCGCCCCTTGCGCAGCCAGCCGCGCAGACCTGGGATGGGCACCTCGTAATGCACGCCCAGGCCGCGCGCCTCAATGGCTGGCACGGGCTGGGATGCCTGCTGCGCGGGGGGCGTGTCGGGCACTTCGACGACATCGCGCACTGGGCGGCTGCCGATCAGCTGCCGGGTGTAGGGCTGCTGCGGCGCCGAGAACAGCTGCTGCACCGGGCCTTGCTCGACGATGCGCCCGGCCTGCATGACGGCGATGCGCTCGGCAAACTGGCGCACCAGGTTCAGGTCGTGCGTGATCAGCAAGATGGCCATGCCCGTCTCGCGCTGCAGCTCGGCCAACAGTTGCAGGGTTTGCTGGCGCAGCTGAACGTCCAACGCCGTCGTCGGCTCGTCAGCGATCAGCAGCGCCGGGCGGTTGGCCAGCGCCATGGCAATCATGGCGCGCTGGCGCTGGCCGCCGCTGAGCTGGTGCGGGTAGCTGCGCGCACGCCGCGCGGGCTCGGGGATGCCGGTTTTTTCCAGCAAGGCCACGGCCTGCTGCTGCGCAGCAGCCAGCGGCAGGCCTTGCTTGAGCTGCAACACCTCGGCAATCTGCCGCCCGACGGTCATCAGCGGGTTGAGCGCGGTCATGGGCTCTTGAAAGATCACCGCCACCTCGCCGCCGCGCACGGCGCGCAGCTGCGCCTGGCTCATGGTCAGCAGATCGCGCCCGGCCAGCAGTGCGCGACCGCTCAGCTGCGCGCCTTCGAGCAAGCGCAGCAGGCTCAGCGCCGTGACGCTCTTGCCCGAGCCCGACTCCCCGACCAACGCCAGGCGCTCGCCTGCGGCAAGGCACAGATCCACGCCATGCACGACCTGCTGGGCGCCAAAGGCCACGTTCAAGCCTTGCACGTCAAGCAAAGGCTGCTGGGCATTGGCTTGCAAGTTGGAGTGTTGGCTCATCGTGAAATGCTGCATGGTGCTGTTGGAATGCCGCTATGCGGCCTGCTTGCGCGGATCGAGCGCATCGCGCAGCGCATCGCCCATCAGCGTCAGCAGCAGCAGCGTCAGCACCATCAGCAAGAAGGTGAATACCCCGATCCACCAGGCGTCGAGGTTGCTCTTGCCCTGGTTGAGCAGCTCGCCCAGCGAGGGCGTGCCCGGCGGCACGCCCAGGCCCAGAAAGTCCAGCGCCACCAGCGAGGCAATGGCCGCGCTCATGCGAAAGGGCAGGAAAGTCACCACCGGCGTCATGCTGTTGGGCAGGATGTGGCGGCGCATGATTTGCCAATTGCTCACGCCCAGCGCCCGCGCGGATTTGACGTAGTCGAGCTGGCGATTGCGCAGGAATTCAGCGCGCACGTAGTCCGACAGGCCCATCCAGCCAAACAGGCTCAAAATCAGCAGCAGCAAGCCGATGCTGGGCTGGAAGATGGCGCTGAGGATGATGAGCAAAAACAGCTCGGGCATGGAGCCCCAGACCTCCAGAAATCGCTGACCGACCAAATCGACCTTGCCAGCGAAAAAGCCCTGCACCGCGCCGGCGGCCACCCCCAGCAGCACGCCGATGGCCGTCAGCGCCAGCGCAAACAGCACGCTGACGCGAAAGCCATAGATGAGCTGGGCCAGCAGGTCGCGGCCGCGGTTGTCCGTGCCCAGCCAGTTCTGGCGCGAGGGCGGCGCCGGATCCGGGGCGCTGCTGTAGTAATTGATGGTTTTGGGGCCATAGCGATTGGGCGGGAACAGCGCCCAATTGCCTGAGCTGGTGATGCGCTGCAGGATCAGCGGATCGAGGTAATCGGTTTCGGTCTCGAAATCGCCGCCGAAGGCGCTCTCCGGGTAGCTGTGCAGCAGCGGCAGGTAAAGCCGCCCCTCGTAGCGCATCAGCAGCGGCTTGTCGTTGGAGAGCAGCTCGGCCATCAGGCTCAGCAGCAGCAACGCGGCAAACAGCAGCAGGCTCCAATACCCCAGCCGATTGCGCCGGAAACGCTGCCAGGCCCGCCGGCGCGGCGACAGCGGGCGGGCCATGCTGCGCGATGCAGCGGGGGCTTCTTCAATGGGCTGGCTGGGCATGTCGGGATTTCTCAGGATTGGCAAGGCCCTTAGAGCGTGTTATGCACTTTGCGCTCCCCCGCGCTGGCCCCAAAACCGTGTGAT
>JAUMYR010000243.1 GCA_030528545.1 Propionibacteriaceae bacterium | reverse complement strand
AGAACATGTAGTTGCCGAGGGAGCCGAGGTGGAGTTTCTCGCAGGTGAGGATCACACCTTCGGTGTTGCCTTCCCAGGCGGAGTGGGAGAAGTCCGGTTGCGGGCTGGCTAGTGAGACGTAGCACTTTCGCCCGGTGTCCCACCAGGCGCCGTCGAGGTTGCAGGCGATGACCCTGCCATCGAGCGGATCCTGACAGACCTGAGCCTTCTCGCGTGACTTAGGAGTGTTTTTAGATTGCTCTTTAGTTTCCCCTGGCGGAGAGCTCGAGGCGCGCCTCGTGCAAGTTGTCCCGATAGGTGGAAACGGGGGTTCCTTTTTCTTCCGCATATGAAGTCGCGCTGAGACTTATCGAGTAGAGGACTAATGTCATGCCTAAGATGAAACGTTTTAGCATGATTCGGTTTCCTCGTTGCTGATAGTGGAGATGCGCCAGGTTTTGTTGGGCTGTTGCTGAACGGTGTAGGTCTCCCAGTAAAATCTTTCGCCGGGTGAAAGTGTTCCATCGTCAAGGACAAGCGACCTAGTCCTGGTATCTTCGCAGACCATGACGGTGGCTTGTCGGATACCGTCGGGGAGAGTTTCGACGGGGTTGACCGACCATGATCGGTAGGTTGGTGCGCCTTTCGCTTTTAGGTTTTTTCGAATCCTCCGCTCCATGAGTTTTGCGATCGTGTTCTGGGCATGGTCGGTGGTGTATTGGATGACCTCGTCGAACTTGGGTGTGGGGTTTTGGCCCCATGCGTCGAGGGCGTCGCGGAAGTTGCGGACGGTTTGGTAGATCTCGTGGTGTTCGCCGCTGAGGGAGGGTTCCGGTGGGGTGGTGGGTGAGGCGCTGAGGCTCGGGGAGGCGGTGGGCAGGTTGGGTGTTGGTGCCGGGGCTGTCTGGCAGGCGGTGAGGGCCAGCGCACCCAGCAGCAGAACGTGGAATCTCATGGGTCCTCCCTGACGTCGTGGGCCCATCCTGCCAGCAGCACGAGTCACCTCACACGGGCCTGTGGATAACTCGGGCCGCCCTGCTCCCGGACGGGGACTGCCTGTTTAACGGTGTGTGGGTTCGGTCTGATCCGAGTTGTTTTGGCTGCGGCTGGCAGGACTGACATGTTGGAGAGCGTGATCTTTGATCCCGTGACCGGGGAGGTCATCAATCGGCGGGAGCCGACGGAGCGGTTGCTCCCGCAAGTGGAACGTGTCCACAATGTGCGGACACCCTGAGCTGAGCTCGCGGTGATGCCACGAACACGACGGCCCGCGCGAGGCTGACCGAGCCAGCCCATCAGCGATGCCTGTTTGGTCTGGGAGAGGCACCGCCGCCGAGGGCTTCGGCACCCCGGCCGCGCGGTGTCTACTCGAAGCCGAATCGCTCGGCCAGAGCGGCGGCGTAGGCTACCCATTCGTCGCGGTCGGGCGGGTTGGTCTCGGCGTAGTCCAATGCCGACCGGTGGGACATGCGGGCCAGCTGTGGATGGTCGGGCTGGATGGCCAGGGCGGCCCTGAAACTGGTCGCTGCCTCCAGCCAGAGCGCGCTGGCCTCCCCCGAGTCGGTGGTGAGCAGAGCGATCCGCGCCGCGGCCACCCCGAGGCCCCAGAGAACCTGAAGGTTACCGGGTTGGGTGGTGGCGAGGGTGCGGCTGATCTGGAGGGATTCCTGGTAGAGGGTGGGGTCCTGATGCTCGAGCATGAGCGCCAGAACGGTCTGCGCCAGTGCTTCGAGGCGGCTGTGGGTTCCGGCCAGGCGCCGCAGGAGCTCACCGAGCATGCCGCTGGCTCGGGAATCCGTGACGTGTGCTTGAGCGACGAAGGCGAAGAAGTCGGCGAACCGCTCCAGGTTGTCGGGGTTAGCCGCGAGGGGGCGGGGGAGCGCGTCGAGGAGGGCATCGACCTCCCACAGCTCGGGAACGATCGTGCGGTCTTTGGAGAGCTGTTCGGCCCGGCTGATCGCGTGCTCATCGACCAGGGCAGCCGGGTTACCGGCCGGGGTGTGCGCCGGGGCGAGGTGGGCGGCGATGAGGCGGTGCATGCGTCCGGTGATGCCGGGATACCTGCCGTCGCCGATGAGGCCCCGGCTGTGTAGGGTACGCCGGATCCGGGGCCAGGCGCCCTCCAGGTCGTCGTCGGTGGGTTCCGCCAGCTCGGGGTAGTGGGCCCGGACGATGCTTTCCAGCCAGGGCCAGGCGATGGCCTCGGGGGGCATCGCGGCCGCGAGCCCGAGCACGGTGAGGGCGCCGGGAACGGTCTTCTCGAGGCTGGCGAGGGCGGATTCCAGGACGAGCGACAGGCTGCTCTCCTGGTGTTCCATGCGGGCGCGCTCATCCTTCCCGGTCAGGGCGTCGGTCCGGGTCAGCCCCCGGGCCTTCAGATGGTCGAGATAGGTCCGCACCCGCAGGTCGGGGCGGGTGGCCAAGTGGACGGCGGCCTGCTCCACCGCCAGGGTGAAACCGTCCAGCAGCTCGGCCAGCTCGTGGGCGGCGGCCTCGTCGTCGGGGGTCGCGAACTCGCGCCACGACCGCAGCAACGAGACCGATTCGCTCCGGCTCAGCCCCTCGATCCGGATCGGGGCCAGGCGGCTCGATCCCGCGAAGTCGGCCTCGCCGAGCCGGGTGGTGGCCGCCACATGCAGCCGGGGATGGGCCGGTAGCGTGCCCAGCTGGGGATCGGATAGCAGGCTCGGGGTGTCCACGTTGTCCAGGACGAGCAGCACGCTGCCGTGCTCAGCGGTCCGGGCGATGAGATGATTCAGGACCAGGCGGCCGACCGCCTCGGGGTTGC
>JAUMYR010000242.1 GCA_030528545.1 Propionibacteriaceae bacterium | reverse complement strand
CCTGCCCCCACCCGACCAAGTTGGCCCCGGCGTCGGGCAGCAGCAGGTCGTTGGGCCACTTGAGCATCACGGGGTCGCCGACGACGTCGCGCACCGCCAGTCCGGCAGCCAGCGGCAGCCAGCCCGCTGCGGCGGGCAGCGGCACGCGGCAGGACATGGTCAGCGCGCCGTTGGGGGGCGTGACCCAGGTGCGGCCGAGGCGACCGCGCCCGGCGCGTTGCGTCTGGGCGCGCACGACCACCAGCTCCCCCGGTGCCGCCTGCTCGCCCGGGCTGTCGGCGAGCTGCCGCGCCACGTCCTGGGTGGAGTCGCATTCGGCGACGACTACAAGGTGGACGGGCGGCAAGTCGGCGGCGTTCATGGCTGCCAGCCTACTGCCCGCCGCCCGCCCCTCGTTTCTTGTCGATCTCCTACAAGGCGGCCGAGTGCTTTGGCGCGCCGTCCCTCACCCGTTTTGCCGCCGACTGCCATTAACGTGGGCGGGGTGAAGCTATCTCCTGCCGACCAGCTAGCCGCCCGCCGCCAACAGCTTGCCGACCACGCCGACGCGGCCGCGGCCCGCCAACACGCCCGGGGCCGCCGCAGCGCCCGGGAGAGAATCCTGGCGCTCCTGGACGAAGACTCGTTCGTGGAGTTGGACGCGCTGGCCGAGCACCGGTGCACCGACTTCGGCATGGCGGGCCGGGCCCTGCCCGGCGACGGGGTGGTCACCGGTTTCGGCACCATCGACGGCCGCCGGGTGTGCATCTACTCGCAGGACTTCACCGTTTTCGGCGGCTCTCTGGGCGAGGTGCACGGGCAGAAGATCACCAAGGTCATGGACCTGGCGGCCCGCACCGGGGTCCCTTTGATCGGCCTCAACGACGGCGGCGGGGCCCGCATCCAGGAGGGCGTGGGGGCGCTGACCCAGTTCGCGGAGATCTTCCGCCGCAACGTCGCCGCCTCCGGGGTCATCCCCCAGATCTCCCTCATCCTGGGCCCTTGCGCCGGCGGGGCGGTCTACTCCCCCGCCCTGACGGACTTCACGATCATGGTCGAGGGCACTTCGCACATGTTCATCACCGGCCCGGAGGTGATCCGCGCGGTGACGGGCGAGGACGTCGGGCTGGAGGAGCTGGGCGGGGCGCGGGCGCACGCTGACCGGTCCGGGGCCTGTCACTACGCGGCCGCAGACGAGGACGACGCTTTCGCCTACGTGCGGGAGCTGCTGCACTACCTGCCGGACAACAACCTGTCCGAGCCCCCGATGTGCGCCCCGGGAGAGGCGGTGGCCGACATCGACCTGGATACCCTGGTGCCCGCCAACCCCTCGCAGCCCTACGACATGGGCCTGGTGTTGGAGGCGGTGCTGGACGACGGCGAGTTCCTGGAGGTCATGCCCACCTACGCCCCGAACGTGATCTGCGCGTTCGGGCGCCTGGAGGGGCGGGCTGTCGGCATCGTCGCCAACCAGCCGCAGCAGCTGGCCGGGGTGCTGGACATCGCGGCCGCCGAGAAGGCGGCCCGGTTCGTGCGCACCTGCGACGCCTTCAACCTGCCGGTGTTGACGTTCGTGGACGTGCCGGGCTTCCTGCCGGGCACCCAGCAGGAGTGGGACGGCATCATCCGGCGCGGGGCAAAGCTGATCTACGCCTACGCGGAGGCCACGGTGCCGCTGCTCACCACGATCACCCGCAAGGCCTACGGCGGGGCGTACATCGTGATGGGGTCCAAGAAGCTCGGCGCGGACATCAACCTGGCCTGGCCGACGGCACAGGTGGCGGTCATGGGCGCGGCCGGGGCGGTCAATATTCTGCACCGCCGCGAGCTGGCAGCCCTCGACGCGGCCGGCGGCGATGTCACGGCGGAGCGGGCGCGGCTGACGGACCAGTACGAGGAGACGCTGGTCAACCCGTGGGAGGCGGCCCGGCGCGGCTTCGTCGACGCCGTCATCTCCCCGAGCCAGACGCGCCAGCAGTTGGCGGCCGCTTTGCGGGCGCTGTCCTCCAAACGGGTGGCGCCCCCGGCCCGGCGACACGGAAACGTGCCGCTGTGAGCGAGGTGCAGGTGGTGCGCGGGACGCCCGACGACGACGAGCTCGCCGCCGTCGTCGCCTCCCTGGCGGCCCTGGCGGCCGCCGCCCCAGCCACCGCGCCCACCGCGGAGGCGAGCCAGGCGAGCCAGGCGGCGTGGGGGCGGCGCGACCGCCTGATCCCGGGGGCGGCGCCCTTCGGCCCGCCCGGCTGGTCGCGCACCTGCCCCTAGCCGCCTCTGGGGGCGGCCTGTCGGCACCGGACGGCCTATCCTGGCCGCATGACTTCGCGTACCCCCACTGCGGTGGATCAGCTTGCTAACCAGTATGTTGCCGACTGCGTCGCCCTGGACCCGATCCTGGCGACCTCGATTGGGCGGGATGGCTCAGACCACCTGCTGCCCGACTACTCCCCCGCCGGGGTGGAAGCCCAGGCGGAGCTGGCCCGCCGCGCACTGGCCCAGTTGGAGACCACCGCGCCGGTCGATCCCATCGACGAGGTGACGGTGGCGGCCATGCGCGAGCGGCTGGGGCTGCAGGTGGAAAGCATCGAGGCGCTCGACCACACGGGGGACCTGAACGTCATCGCCTCGGCGTTGCAGTCCTACCGGGATGTCTTCGACCTGATGCCCACCGACACAGCCGCGCAGGCGGACAACATCGCCCAGCGCCTGGCGGCCGTGCCGCAGGCGACCGCACAGTTCGCGCAGGCCGTGCGCTACCGGGCCGAGCAGGGCCGCACCAGCGCGCTCCGGCAGGTCGAAAAGTGCATCGAGCAGGCCGAGGAG
>JAUMYR010000241.1 GCA_030528545.1 Propionibacteriaceae bacterium | reverse complement strand
GGACAAGGCCATCGCTTCCTGCCAGCACTGATAGCCCGCACCAGTTCCAGGCCCGCTCCGCTCCTCCAGACGGCGCGGCTCGTGGGGATCTCAGGGACCGAGGCCATCGCGTGGGCGCGGGACCAGATCACCAGGGCCACCTTCGGTCCCGGGCTGCGTCCGCACCCCCAAAGTATGGGTACCCCCGAGTGCGCGGATACCCAGATGAACCCCGGCCGCTGGGGTCCCCGGCTGAGTCCCCCATGCGCGACCATCGTGGCGAGAAAGGGCAGGCCCGGGCCCGCTGTGGCCCCTTCGCACGGCCGGACGGCAAAGGTCTGAGCGTTCCCGTGGTACCAGTTCGGGAACTGTTATCGCAATTCGGAGAAGAACCAGCCAGGCTGGCCCACCGCGGCGCGATGCTATTGGTGTCCGCGCCTCTGAAAGGAACACCATGAGAAAGCTACCCACCCGCGTTAGCCTGGCCGCTATCGGGATCCTCGCGCTGGCCAGCGCAGCTTGTTCAGCCGGGGTGAGCCCGAGCACCGGACAGCCCGGCACCACCACTAAGGTCACCACCGGTGATGCGACCGCCGTCGTGTCGACTTCCGGGGGTGGCACCGACGCGGCCACGGTCCAGGTCGGGCCGGACGGCGTCACGCTCCCCGGGGTAACCGTTGGACCCGGCGGCGTCCAGATCCAGATTCCCTCCCCGGACCAGGGCGGTGCTTCCACCGGAGCCACCCAATCGGATGAGCGCACCTCCGGCTCCGGCAGTTCTTGTGAGGGCGAGAAGACCATCACCGCCAATAGCTCAAGAGTCGAGTTTCGCGGTCACTGCGGAAGGATCACCGTCCAGGCCTTCGCCACGCGAGTCACCTTGGAATCGGCCGATGAGATCATCATCAACGGCAACAGCAATGTCGTCGAGGCGAAGGAACTGGGCAAGGTCACGGTCTCGCAGAACGCCAACCGGGTGTCCGTCTCGGAGAGCATCGGCGATGTCACGGTCGTGGGCAACAGCAATGTCATCGAGGCCGAGAGCATCACCGGGACCGTGAAGAACAGCGGCACTGCCAACCGAATCTCCTCGTGACCAGCATCCTCATCGTCGACGACGACGACATGATCCGCGGACACCTCGCCCGCATCCTGAGGCAGGCGGGGTTCACCGCCTTCACCGTCGCCGATGGCCAGGAGGCGCTGGCTGCCATTGAGCGCAATCCGCCGGATCTGATCGTCTTGGATGTGCTGATGCCGCGCACCGATGGCCGCCAGGTGCTGGCGACGCTGCGCCGCCGGGGGGATTGGACGCCGGTGATCCTGCTCACCGGCATCGGTGAGGCCCGTACCCGCGCCGACGCTTTAGACAAGGGTGCCGACGACTATCTCAACAAGCCCTTCGATCCGGCCGAACTGATCGCCCGGATCAAGGCCGTCCTGAGGCGCGGGCGCGGCGGGCAGAGCCTGGTACACGCGCATGTGCTGACCGGCGGGGGACTGCGCGTCGACCGGCTGGCCAAGACCACCACTCTGAACCGCAAGCCGCTGTCTTTGACCCCGAAGGCCCAGGCCCTGCTGGAGTTCCTGATGGTCAACCATGGCGAGACCTACAGCCGCGATGACCTGCTCAACCAGGTGTGGGGAATCGAGTTCGCGATCACGACCCGGGCCGTGGATCACCGGATCGCCGAGATCCGCAAGGCCCTGGCCAGCCGCGGCGTTGAGGATCTCATCGATACTGTCCAGGGCGTCGGTTACCGTTTCCATCCGAAGGTGGAGGCCGAGTGAAGACCCACCTGTTGCCGATCCTGGCCGGTGCCGCAGCGGCGGCAGTGGCCGTGTCCATGCTGTTGATCGGCGAGCAGCGTTCAATCCTCCTCGAGCTCTCGCTGTGGGGGCTGCCCCTCTACCTCGCGGGGACCTTCGCGCTGTGCTGGTATCTCGGGGTCTGGGCCCGTCGCCGCCGGAAACGGGCCCTGGAATCGGCCCGGTTAGCGACCCAGGCCGAGGCCCGCACCGCGCACCGCACCTTCATCAGCCGTCTCGATCACGAACTGAAGAACCCGGTGACCGCGTTGCGGATGGCCGTCATGTCGGTGTCCGATCCGGCGCTGGCCGCCGCGATGGCCGGACAGGTGGATCGGCTGGGCGGGCTGGTCGCCGAGTTGCGCAAGATCTCCGAGATCGACGATTACCCGATCGCCAACGAACCGGTCGATCTGAAAGAGGTGGTCGACGAGGCCCTTGAGGCCGCGATGGTCAATGATCGCCAGCTCAGCGTGGTTTTCCCCCGTGCCCCGCGTCCGCTGCCTCCGGTGCGTGGCGACCGGGATCTGGTCTTCCTGGCGCTGTACAACATCATCTCTAACGCCAAGAAATATTCCTCCCCTGGGGCCACGCTGGAGATCAGGGGGATGGAGGAACGCGACGGCGTGATTGTCGAAGTCTCCGACACCGGGCGCGGCATCCCGCAAAACGATGTCGAACACGTCTGGGGGGAACTGGCGCGCGGCAGCGACGTTCGCCACATCCCCGGCAATGGGCTGGGCCTGCCGATGGTGGCGGCCGTGCTACGCCGCCTGGGCGGACAATGTGAGCTGTCCTCCATCCAGGGACGGGGCACCACCGTGCGGATGCGCCTGCCGCGCTACTTCGGTTGATTCCGGTCCGGCCGGATCAGCCGTTGTCGCGTCCCCGAAGGTACTGTTCGAACGCCGCCGCGATCTCCTCCCCGGTGCCTTCGGACTGCTCCACCTTGTCGCTCATCGACTCCAGGGTCGCGATGTAATCGGCGATCTCGGTGTCGTCGGAGGCCAGCTCGTTGA
>JAUMYR010000240.1 GCA_030528545.1 Propionibacteriaceae bacterium | reverse complement strand
CGACCAGCACCCGCCACAGGGGCTGGGTCTTGGCCTTGGCGAGTTCCGCTAATAGTTTGACTGTGTTGGCCGCCGGAACCGAGGGTTTCTTCGGGGCCGGTTTGGTCCAGAAATAGAGTTCCTGCAGCCAGGCTTCGGTTTTCTTGTCGAACCGCCATACCAAGACCTCTCGCAGGTCCTCAGCCGTGAGGTCGAACAGCCCGGCTTCGCTGCTCAGCACCGGTTCCTGCGGCAGGCTCGCCGCCTCGGCGGGCCGGTTCGCCTCCGGATCGGTCAGAGCGGTCGCCGCCTCCCAACCCAGCGCTTCGATATCGAGGCCGCCGCGGGAGGCCAGGCCAAACACCCGCTCCCGCAGCTGGGACGGGCACGAGCGGGGGTTCGGGCAGCGATAATCCTTATCGCCCTCCTTCGCCGGGGCCAGTGCGGTGCCGCAGGAGGGGCAATGCGTCGGCATCGTCCAGCGTCTCTCCTGCCCGGTGCGCAGGGCCACCACCGGCGCCACGACCTCGGGGATCACGTCGCCCGCCTTCCGCAGCACCACGGTGTCGCCGATGAGCAAACCCTTGCGCTCCACCTCGAACTGGTTGTGTAGCGTCGCCATCGACACGGTGGAACCAGACACCTGCACCGGTTCCATCACCGCGAAGGGGGTGACCCGGCCGGTGCGTCCGACGTTGACCTGGATGTCGACCAGCTTGGTGTGAACCTCCTGCGGGGGGTACTTATAGGCGATGGCCCAGCGCGGGGCGCGCGAGGTGACCCCGAGCGCGGCCTGGGCGCTGAGATCATTCACCTTGACGACCACGCCATCGATCTCGTGGGCGACGCTGTGACGCTGTTCGCCGTAGTGGGCCACGTATTCCAGGACCTCTTGGGGACTCTGGAGGACGCGGTAGGCGTCCGAGGTCGGCAGGCCCCAGGACCTGAGCACCTCGTAGGCCTGACTCTGCGAACCGATCTCGAAACCCTGGCTCGCCCCGATGCCGTGCACCAGCATCGCCAGGGGCCGGGAGGCGCTCACCCGGGGATCCTTCTGACGCAAGGATCCGGCTGCCGCGTTGCGCGGGTTCGCGAATGGCGGCTTGCCCGCCTCGACCAGGGACGCGTTCAGCCCGGCGAAATCCTCGACGAGGAAGAAGACCTCGCCGCGCACCTCGACCAGTGCGGGCACGTCGTCGCCGAACAGGCGCCGCGGCACCGAGGCGATGGTGGCGACGTTGGCCGTCACGTCCTCCCCCACCCGTCCGTCGCCCCGGGTCGCCGCCGTGGTGAGTCGTCCGTTGACGTAGGTGAGGTTCACCGCCAGACCGTCGATCTTCAGCTCACACAGCAGGCCGCTCTCCGGGGCGACCGCGCGCACCTTAGCGATCCATTCGGCGAGCTCGGCCGTGCTGAACACGTTGTCGAGGCTGAGCATCCGGGAGCGGTGTTCGACCGGGGCGAAGGTCGTGACCGGGGCCTGCGCCGAGCCGATCCGCTGGGACGCCGAACCGGGGACCCGCAGCGCCGGGTCGAGGACCTCCAGACCGATCAGTTCCCGCATCAGCGCGTCATACTCCGCGTCGGACAGGGTCGGGGCGTCCGCGCCGTAGTAGGCGTCCTGGGCGGCCAGCAGCACGCGGTTCAGTTCTGCCCAGCGCTGGGCGCCATCGGCGCTCACGAGAAGTCCGGTCCGACGGTGCGGCTGCGCTTGAGTTCGAAGAACCCCGGGTAGGCGGTCACCTTGGCGAAGCCATCGAACAGTTCGCCCGCGGCCTCACCCTTTGGGGCCGGAGAGAGCACCGGCCCAAACAGGCTCATCCCGTTGATGGTGATGACCGGGGTGCCGACGTCCGTGCCGACCTGGCGCATCGCCTCGGAGTGGGAGGCGCGAAGCTCGCTGTCCCACTGCTCCTGGACCGCCCGATCGGCGATGGTGGGCTCGAATCCGCAGTCTTCGAGCGCGGCCCGGACGGTCTCGAGGGAGCGTTCCTCGGCGCCAGGGTGCAGCCTCGTGCCGAGCGCGGTGTAGAAGGCCCTGACTCCTTCCTGCCCATATGCTTCCAGAACTCCCATGACGGCGCGTGCCGGCATCCAGGTTTCGGCGATGAGCGCCCGATAGTCCGCTGGCAAGTCATCGCGCCCCTCGTTGAGAACCCCTAGGCTCATGGGCCGGAAGGTCAGCGAGATGTCACGCACCCGCTCGACTTCGAGGATCCAGCGAGAGGCCATCCACGCCCACGGACACGTGCAGTCGAACCAGAACTCAACGACATCGCTCATGGCGTCAAGCCAAGCGCAGACAAGGCAAAATGCGCAAGCCCACCCCTAGCTGCGATATCGTTCAGAGTGGGCGGGAGGAATATGTTGACCTCTGGCAGTGAAGGAGCGCGAATGAGTAACGGCAACATCACCCGAGCGGGCGCGGCGGAGCGTTCCCAAACGCTGTCCGCGCTCAGCTACCAGGTGCTGTTTGACCTTTCCGGGCGCCATGACGGCCAGCCGCTCGAGCGCCCTGAGGCCAACTTCGTGTCGACCTCCACGGTGCGGTTCACCAGCAATGGCGGAGCTTCAAGGATCGACATCATCGCGGATCGGTTGCTGGGGGCCCGCCTGGACGGGGCCGAACTCGACGTGTCCGGTTTCGACGGTCATGCGCTTGCCTTCGAGACCGAGGCCGGAGAACACGAGCTGAGCGTCACCGCCCTGTGCCGCTATTCAAACTCCGGCGAGGGCCTGCACCGTTTCGTCGATCCGGCCGACGAGTCGGTCTACCTGTATTCCCAGTTCGAGTCCGCCGATGCCCGCCGGGCGTTTGCCTGTTTTGACCAGCCCG
>JAUMYR010000027.1:12182-26822 GCA_030528545.1 Propionibacteriaceae bacterium | reverse complement strand
GTGTTTAGCCAAACACTCGGCAGACCGTTTTGTGGGGATTCTGGTGAAATCTAGACGAAGGTCTAGGGCGGCCTGGACGAAAGGACAGAGTAAAGCTAGCTAACAGTACAGGTTCTAAAGGGCGAGCGCCATCTGCTCGGATGATCCTCAGCTGGTTCCCCGGACAGGTGTGCTCCCCACATCCTCAACTGAGGCGGCGGGCGATCACGTAGTAGTCGGCGTCGTGGACGATCTCGTAGGGCTGTCCGAACCGCGCGCTCGCCCAGTCGGCGAGATTGGCGATGGCAGGCTCGTCCCAGGCGTTCGACTGGGTATTGCGGACGATGTAATCGGGCGCGGAATGGGGGTGCCCGACCCAGTACACCGTGCGGTCGGGGACGAGATAGGACATCAGCGAGAGATCGGTGAGGACCGTGGCTCCGGCTGGGACGATTCCCAAGGCCGAGGCCATACCCGGTGCTCGCCAGGTATCCCAGTAGATACTCTGCCCGAGCCGCGCGAGAGGCTGCTTGCTTCCCAGCCCCAGGGTGGAGACGATCAGGAGGCAGACGGCCAGCCAGCGGATCCGGGCCCGCGTCGCGCCATCTCGATCTCGGCCAGCCCAGGACTGGGCCTGGTCGAGTAGCGCGGCGACCGCGATCGGCATGAGCGTGGCCGAATAATGCCATTCCCATCCCCAGTAGTAGCTGACATTGCCCGCCAGCCGCCAGGCCAGGGTCGGGGCCATGAGCCAGGCCAGGGGCGAACGCAGCCCGATGATGCCAGCAGCACATGCGAGCATCACCAGGGCCACATAGGTCTCAGGATGAGCCAGGGAGGCACCGATCCCGGTGAGGCGGTTGGTGTAGTCATAGCGCTGATCGGGATTGAGAGCGGGAAGGATGACCGTGGTTGACAGCACCATCCAGGTCAGGCCCCAAAGAGCGAGGCCGAGGGCGATCCGCTGCTCGCGGTTCTGCGGCCAGGGCGAGGGCCTGCCGGTGTCGCGGTGCCTGCCCCACAGCACGAGCGCGAACAGGGCCACCGTGAGGCCTAGGTCCTCCTTGACGAAGACCAGTGCCCCGATCCACAGCGCCGAAGCCGGCCAGCGCCCCTCCAGGTAAGCGACCAGGCCGAAGGAGAGCATGGGCACGGCGAAGGCGATCTCATGGAACTGGCTCGACGCGGCCGACTGCAATCCCCAGCTCAACCCATAACCGAGCCCTATCGCCGAACCGAAAGCGATGCCATAGCGGTCAGCCGCGTAACGGGTGAGCGGATAGGCGGACAGGCCAAACAGCAGGCTTTGGACGATCAGCAGGGACATCCCGCTTGGCCACACCGCCCAGACCGGGCCGAGCAGCACCAGAATCGGGTGAAAGTGGTCGCCGAGCAGGTTGAACCCCTCACCCTTGATCGGGACGATCGGTTCCTGCCAGTGGGAATAAGCCCGCGCCAGCTGGCTGAAGATGCCAAGGTCCCAGGAGGGCACCCAGCCGGTCGTCCACTGCTGATAGCCAAGCACGCTGTACGCCAGTGCGGCGATGACCGCAGATGACGCGGCGGTGATATGGGAGGCACGCATTACCATGATGCCCATGAACCTAACCGAGTTGGTAGTCGCCTTCAATCCGGCGTTCACCCAGGCGCGGCGCTCACGCGCCAGGTGGGCTTTCGGGTTCCGGGTGGCTGGCATGGTGTTGAGCTTCGGCATCTGCCTGTTCATCTACTTCCGGTTGGGGCAGGAATGGTCGCTCGTCATGGCGGCTGGCATGTTCGGTGTGTGGTTCAGTGTCTCGGCTTTCTGGCTAGTGGTCTCCGCGGTTTCCTGGGTTAGCGCGAGCCGCGATCTCCGGCGGATTGGTACGGGCCCCGCGGTCACCGTGTCCTCCTCGGGCATCGGATTGAATGGACGCCGTTTCGCCTGGTCAGAGGTCAGCAGGGTGTGGGCCGCGGGTGGTTATTCGGGTGCTGGTCCCAAGCTGGTGGTGCAGACCTATGCGGGGGATTGGGAGCAGATCCCGTTCAGTTTTCTCGACGTCATGCCGGGCACCCTGGACGCGGCGCTGCGTGCCTATGGGCGTCCCGGGCTCGACATGGGTCCACTTGATGATTTGTTGTGACCCCTCTTGCGCATCTAGCGGCGGTATTTGAGAGACTGGGAGGGTACGCACGTGCCGAGGCGTCGGTCCGGCACGTCGTGTTCCGACTATCCAGAAAGAGGCTGTCATGCCAATCGCAACTCCCGAGGTTTATGCCGAGATGATCGATCGCGCGAAGGCGGGCAAATTTGCCTACCCCGCGATCAACGTGAGCTCTTCGCAGACGCTCAACGCCGCCCTTCAGGGCTTCGCCGAGGCTGGCTCGGACGGCATCTTGCAGGTATCGACCGGTGGTGCGGAGTACTTCTCCGGCCCGACCATCAAGGACAAGGTCACCGGTGCCGCCGCTTTTGCCGCCTTCGCCCAGGAGGTCGCGAAGAACTACCCGATCAACGTCGCCCTGCACACCGACCACTGCCCCAAGGACAAGCTCGACAGCTTCGTGCGTCCGCTGCTGGCGATCTCGGAGGAGAGGGTCAAGGCCGGTCAGCTCCCGCTGTTCCAGTCGCACATGTGGGACGGCTCCGCGGTGCCGATGGAAGAGAACCTGCAGATCGCTGACGAACTGCTCGCCCGCTGCGCGGCTGCCAACATCATCCTGGAGATCGAGGTCGGCGTCGTCGGCGGCGAAGAGGACGGGGTCTCGGCTGAGATCAACGACAAGCTCTACACCACCGTCGAGGACGGCATGCGCACCGCCGAGGTGCTCGGCCTCGGCGAGAAGGGGCGCTACATCACCGCCCTGACCTTCGGCAACGTGCACGGGGTGTACAAGCCGGGAGCGGTCAAGCTGCGTCCCGAGGTGCTCAAGGAGATCCAGGAGGCCGTCGGCGCCAAGTACGGCAAGGAAAGCCCCTTCGACCTGGTCTTCCACGGCGGCTCCGGCTCGACCGCCCAAGAGATCTCGGATGCGGTCGACTACGGCGTCATCAAGATGAACATCGACACCGACACCCAGTACGCCTTCACCCGCCCGGTGGTGGAGCACATGTTCCGCAACTATGACGGCGTGCTCAAGATCGACGGTGAAGTCGGCAACAAGAAGATGTACGACCCGCGCTCGTGGGGCAAGGCCGCGGAGGCCGGAATGGCCGCCCGGGTCATTGCGGCCTGCCTGCTGCTGCGCTCGGCTGCCACCTCGATCTGTAAGTCACCATAGGCTTCAAGATGAAGGGCCCACCCCACAGGGGTCGGCCCTTCAGCGTGTATGGGGATGCACCCAGGTTCAGCTCAGGCTGCGCCTGCCGAAGACAAACCAGGACACCGCGATCAGCATCGCGCTCAAGACTGCCCAGTAGATCAGGCCCTCGCCCGCCGTGACGATGATCTCGGTGGGCGTCGATGACTCCGACGTAGGGAAGTAGTAGCTGCTGAACGTCCCGCCCGTGATCGCTTTGAGGTTGATCTCGGGGGCGATGCGGTACAGCCAGGGGGCCTTGAATAGGTGCACGAACAGGCTGGTGACACCCTGGAAGAATGTGTAACCCAGCACGATGCCGATCACGGCGGCGGTGCGGGTCAACAGGGCGGTCAGGGTGAATCCGAGCAGCGCGCCGAACAACCCCAGCAAGAGCCCACGGGCGGCCCCCAGGAAGGCGGCCTCGGCCCCGACGGTCTTCTCCGCTCCGTGGACGCCCAGGTAACTCAGCCATCCCACCAACAGGGACAGCCCCAGTAAGAGCATGCTCACCACGACCCCCGCGGCAGCGGAGACGACACCCTTGGCCGTGTACACCCTGGTGCGGTTCGGCACGAAACTCAGCTGGTTCGAGATGGCGCCGGTGGCGAACTCTGCTCCCAGTAGCGAGGCCGAGATGATGAGCATCGCGAGGAAGGAGATCGTCGCGGCGCTGGAGGCCAGGGACAGCATCGACTCGCCGAACCCCTGGCGGACAATCCCGGCCCACGTCTCGAAGGTGGGCTCGGTGGTGTGGCAGGCCTGGTCTTCGGGGTGACACACCGACGCCGGGTCGCGCTTCCAGTCGGCTAGGTAGTCGTCGAAGGTGCTGCGTAGCTGGGCCGCCTCTTGCTCCGGGAGCGGGCTGATCGACCAGTAGTTGCCGACCAGCATGATGGCGCACCCGCCGAGCGCGACCAGTATCCCGATCCACAGCACCCGCCGGGCGAGCAGACGCGAAGTCTCGGCCTTGATGAGATTGATCATGCTGCTGCTCCTCGCCGCGCCCGGCCGCCGCCGGACTGGGTGATCGTCAGATGCTCCGAAGCCGTCAGCTCGAGGAAGACCTCTTCCAGGTTGCGGCGTTGCGTAACGAGCTCGCTGACCCACAGCCCCTGCTCGCCGAGCAGCCTGGAGACCTCGGCCGGGTCTATCGGCTCATCGTGGGTGACGAGGACATGGTCGTCCTTCTCGACCGTGGCGACGAACCCGGCCGTGGCCAGCACCTGGGCCCCGCGGCGCAGGTCGCCCAGCTTCACCCGCACCGAGGTGGGTCCGCTCTTCAGGATCTCGGCGACGCTGCCCTCGGCGAGCAGGCGTCCGCGTCCGATGATCGTCACGGTGTCGGCGATCTGCTCAATCTCGTGGAGGATGTGGGACGACACCAGCACCGTCTTGCCCATCGCGCCCAGACCGCGCATGGTCTCCCGGATCTCGTGGATGCCAGACGGGTCGAGCCCGTTGGTGGGCTCGTCGAAGATGAAGATCTCGGGGTCCTTGAGCATGGTGCCCGCGATCGCCAGCCGCTGTTTCATGCCCAGCGAGAAGGTCTTGTACGGGCTCTTGGCCCGCCCGGTCAGACCGACATATTCCAGCACCTCGGAGACCCGCGCCTTACCGACCCCGATGGACTGAGCCAGAATCTCCAGGTTCTTGCGCGCGGAGAACTCGGGAAAGAACTTAGGCGACTCGACGATGGCGCCGACATCGTTGATGACGTAGTCGAGCTGCTGAGGGACGGTCTTGCCCAGGATCTCCATGGTGCCCGAGTCCGCATGGATCAGCCCGAGCAGCATCCGGATCGTCGTGGTCTTGCCCGAGCCGTTTGGCCCCAGGAACCCGTGGACTCCG
This sequence comes from Propionibacteriaceae bacterium, assembly GCA_030528545.1. Next base: position 21,713 of record JAUMYR010000027.1, on the reverse strand, counting down.
CCGCGGGGAACGTTGAGGTCGAGTGAACTCACCGCGACCACCGCGCCACGGCGATAGGTTTTGGTGAGCCCGCGAGTCATGATGGCTAGCTCGGTCATGCGGGGAAGGTTACTCTGCCCTGGGCAGACTGTCGCGCTTCGCCCTCGGCTTGGGACCAAAGTCGGATCGATTCTGCGACCCGAGTCGTTGCGGCCCTATGGTTGGTGGGCATGATCTGGATGAACGAATCGCTCCAGCCCACTGGCGCAACGGGTTTCGGTCACATGATCTCAGACGAATCGCTGTGGGAGCTGCACGACTTCGCCGCCGGAATCGGGCTGGGGGCGAGGGCGTTCGACCACGATCGCTACACGCTGCCGGAAGGATTCCTCCGCCCGGCCCTGGAACACGGGGCCCGGCCGGTCGGGGAGGGCGAGCTCGCGGCCAGGCTGGCCGGATCGGGGCTGGGTATGCCATCGGGGGCCCGTCGCCCGGTCCCCTCGGACCGGGAACTGCTCAAGCGGTGGCCGCTCGCACCCGATATCGGAAAGCGAGTCCTGGCTCGCTGGCGGGAGCCGCACCGCCGCTATCACGATGCCAGCCACCTGGCCGAGGTGCTGGACCGGCTGGAGAGCCTGGCCGGTGAGGTGCCGCGTCCGGTCCGGCTGGCAGCCTGGTACCACGACGCGGTCTATGACGGCGTGCCGGGCCAGGACGAAGAGGCCAGCGCCGCGCTGGCCGATTCTGAATTGCGCGGAGTGGTCTCCGTGGGCGAACGCGCCGAGGTCGCCCGGCTGATCCGGTTGACCATCGACCATTCGCCGGACCAGGCGGACCAGGCGGGCGCCCTGCTGTGCGACGCCGACCTGGCGATCCTGGCCGCGGTCCCGGGCCGGTACCACGTCTCCTTGCGCGATATCCGCTACGAGTACCGCGCCCTGGGGCGCCGGGACTTCCTGGAGGGGCGGCTGGCCCTAGTCGAGGGCTTTATCCGGGCCCAGCTGTTCCACACCGCGCAGGGGTTGCGCCAATGGCAGGAGAGTGCGCGCAGCAACCTAGAAGCCGAACGGTTCAGACTTGCCTCGGGATCCTGGCTGCCGGACCCCTGTTGAGCAGCGAGTTCGCAATCTCGGACGAAAGCGCCTACAATTTCGGTCTTGGTGATTCTTGCCAAGGTCGGAGCCTGCCGCAAAACGGGCAACGACTTCGGCACACCAAAGGGCAGTGGCTCAATTGGCAGAGCAGCGGTCTCCAAAACCGCAGGTTGGGGGTTCGAGTCCCTCCTGCCCTGCGAGGCGGAACGTGAGGTTCCGCTTGGTAGGTGCCGAGAAGGCATGGGTATGCCGACATGGTCGGTGCGATGAAGGGTGATGCGTGAACGATAAGACTCCAGCCTCGGATGAGCAGGAGCGTTCCGTCGACCCCGCTCTCGACCCGGCCGAAGGCGAACTCGGAGCTGAGGAGTCCGAACACGATGTGCTCGCCGACGCCGAGGCGGTAATCGCCGCGGTTCCCGTGGCGCGCAAGGTCTCGAAGGCTCCGGTCAGGAAGAGCGCCCCGACACCCAAACGTTCCGATAAGCACAGAGAAGCGTTCGACAGCGAGGGCCGGGTCGGTCCCATCACCTTCGCCAAGCAGTCGGTCGGGGAACTGAAACAGGTCAACTGGCCCACCGGTGCGCAGCTTCGTCAGTACTTCATCGCGGTGCTGATCTTCGTGTTGTTCGTCATTGCCTATGTAAGCCTTCTTGACCTGGGCTTCGGTGCGCTGCTGCTGAGACTGCTCGGCTGAGAGACCCACGGAGTGTGACGTGACTGATAACCCTGAGTTTGACGACGCCCGCGAGGACGATTTCGAGATCGACCTCGGCCTTGACGAACCCGTTGAGGACGGCGCCGACGAGATCGAAATCGATCTGGGCCTCGGCGAGCCGGAGGAAGGCGAAGACAGCGCTGAGACCGTCGTGCTGCTGGACGAGCCCGAAGACAAGGCCGCGGAGGAGGAGCCCGAGGCCGAGGCCGAGGGCGACGATGCCACCGAAGCCGCGCTCACCGAGTTGCGCAACGAACTGGAGAGCAAGTTCGGCGACTGGTATGTCGTGCACACCTACTCCGGCATGGAGAACCGGGTGAAGCAGAACCTTGACAACCGGGTCAAGGCCCTCAACATGGAGGATTACATCTTCGAGACGATCGTCCCGACCGAGGATGTCGTCGAGATTCGCAACAACGCCCGCAAGACCGTGACCCGAACGGTGCTGCCGGGCTATGTCTTGGTCCGCATGGACCTGACCGACGAATCCTGGGGCGTGGTGCGACACACCCCATCTGTTACCGGTTTCGTCGGCCACGCCCAGACGCCGATCCCGCTGAGCCTCGACGAGGTCGAGAAGATGCTCACGCCATCGGTGCTGGCGAAGGTGGCCGCCGCGGCGGCCGGTAAGCCCGCCCGCCGCAAGAAGGTCGAGGTCGTTGACTTCGCGGTCGGCGACTCCGTCCAGGTGGTGGACGGGCCGTTTACCGGCGTCCATGCCACCATCACCGAGATCAACGTGAACAACCAGCGGCTCAAGGCGCTCGTTGAGATCCTTGGCCGGGAGACCCCGGTCGACCTTGAGTTCAAGCAAGTGGCCAAGGCCGTCTAGGATTCACGTGCCGGGTAACCGGCAATCCATCCAAGTAAGCAAAGGACCCAACCTATGCCCCCCAAGAAGAAGGTAGCGGCGCTCGTCAAGGTTGCCTTGAACGCGGGTGCCGCGACTCCCGCACCGCCGGTCGGTACCGCCCTCGGCCCGCACGGCGTCAACATCATGGAGTTCGTCAAGGCCTACAACGCCGCGACCGAATCCCAGCGTGGCAACGTCATCCCCGTCGAGATCACCATCTACGAGGATCGCACGTTCAGCTTCATCACGAAGACCCCGCCCGCGGCCGAGCTCATCAAGAAGGCGGCCGGTGTGCAGAAGGGTTCGGCGAACCCCCTGAAGAACAAGGTCGCCAAGATCACTAAGGACCAGGTCCGTGAGATCGCCACGACCAAACTGCCCGACCTCAACGCTAACGACGTCGAGGCCGCGATGAAGATCGTGGAAGGCACCGCTCGCTCGATGGGCGTCACCGTCGAGTGAACCCTTCCCGCGGGGCCCGAGGCCAACCGGCCCGGCCGCGCGGATCAGCGAACCCAACCGAAGACTCTGGCAGGGGTGTGCTTGCCCCGCACCAGGACTGGTGGATCAGCCTGCGAGGCTGACATCGAAAGGAACCAGACATGAAGCACAGCAAGGCTTATAAGGCAGGCCTGGAGAAGGTCGACGCCGATCAGCTATACAGCCCCGAGGAGGCAGTGAAGCTGGTCAAGGAGATCGCCTCGGCGAAGTTCGACGAGACCGTCGAAGTCGCGATGCGCCTCGGCGTCGACCCGCGCAAGGCCGATCAGATGGTGCGCGGCACCGTCAACCTTCCCAACGGCACTGGCAAGACGGCACGGGTCCTCGTCTTCGCCACCGGCGAGAAGGCGGAGGCGGCCCTGGCGGCGGGCGCCGATGAGGTCGGCTCGGACGATCTCATCGCCAAGGTGGCCGGTGGCTACCTCGACTTCGACGCGGTCGTGGCCACCCCGGATCTCATGGGTAAGGTCGGGCGTCTCGGCCGGGTGCTCGGCCCCCGCGGGCTGATGCCTAACCCGAAGACCGGCACCGTGACCATGGACGTGGCCAAGGCCGTGAGCGACATCAAGGGCGGCAAGATCGAGTTCCGCGTCGATCGTCACGCCAACCTGCACTTCATCATCGGCAAGGCCTCGTTCACCGAAGCCCAGCTGGCGGAGAACTACTTCGCGGCGCTGGACGAGGTGCTGAGGCTCAAGCCGAGCGCTTCGAAGGGCCGTTACCTCAAGAAGGTCACCTTCTCTGGAACCATGACCCCCGGTGTCCCGGTCGATCCTCAGCGGACGAAGCCCGCAGAAGCCTGATCCCCGGGCGACGAAGGACGATAGGGGCCCCGCCGGTCAGTAGACGGCGGGGCCCCTGGTCATATCGGCCCTAGTCGCGAGGCTGGCGGCGGGCCTGCCGCCGCGCCAGCAGGAGCATCGGTACCGCGATGGCGGCCAGCGCGCCGGTGCCGAGCAGCGCCAGCAGGGCGTAGCTGCCGATCGGCACCACGACGGTGTAGGTCGCCTGATAGGCCTCATCGGTGGCGGAGCGAGCGAATGCGATGTCGGTGTTGATGTCTGCGGGGAACAGCGTCGCCTGGTACGACGTCAGGAACCACTGGCCATCGCCCAGCCCGATTTCGCTGCCCGGCACCGTGCCCGCGAACCGGAGGAGCAGTTCGCCCGGCCTAGAGGTGGGGCCTGAGGCGTCCATGCGGTGCCGCGCCGCGACGTACAGCCTCAGGCGCTGCTCGACCTGGGCGTGCCGGGAGAGTTTGATGGGGTAGATGGGCCGGTCGGTGGCGAAGGTCATGCGTAGCGCGTCCAGCCCCTCGGCGGCCAGCAGCGTGGCATCGGCGCCGGGGACGAGCTTGACCGCGATGATGTTCCAGCCATCGTCGAGATAGTCCTGGAAGGTCGGCTCCAGGGCCTCCCGGCTCGGGTAGCCGTGGTCTACCAGCCAGGAGTTCACCGAGGAGGCACTGGTGCCGTCCAGCGTGGTGACCTCGAATGGGCCGACGACCTGGGTCCGCAGCACGGTGACGCCAGCGGCTCCGGTGATCGGCCCCCGGTCCTTGGCGGTACCGCCGAAGCCGGGCGACCAGTCATACACGTAGCGCGGCTTGGGCGCGGTGATGGTGTGGAGGCGGTCGAAGACCTCCCGGTTACCGAGGCTCACCTGGGTGCCACTGGGGACCGGCATGATCCAGGCAGCCGAGGACGCCTCTCCGTCGAGGCTCATGACCATGTCGATGGTCTCGGTGCCTCCGTCGTGGACGATTAGCGCGGTCTCGCCGTCAATGCTGGCTCCGGACTCGGTGATGAGGGCCCCGCAGGCGCAGGCGCGGGCGGTGCCTGGCCACCAGGTGAACACCATGGCCAGCAGCAGGGAGCACAGCACGAAGGTGCGTTTCCTCATGGGCCAACGCTACCGGCTGGAGCTCGCTGGGATAAGGGCCAGGGGGTATCAGTGACGCAACTCGTCAACGCTGATGAGGCCGCGCTGATAAGCGCGGATGAGGCTCCTGGGCACCATGAACCGTTCGCCCAGGATGGTGATGGGCACTAGGTCGGGGGCGCTCGCCTTCCACTGGGCCCGCCGGTGGCGGGTGTTGGATCGCGACATCTTACGCTTGGGAACGGCCATGGCTCTCCTTCGGTTCGGAACGATAAGAGATGATAACCATTATCATTAGCGGGGTCGAGCCCGTCCTCAGATCCAGCCGCGCTGAAGAGCCACCTGGGCAGCCTCGACCCGGTTGCTGGTACCGGTCTTGCCGATGGCGCTCGACAGCAGGTTGCGCACGGTGCCTGGGGATAGGAAGATTTCGGCCGCGATGCTGGACACGGGTGCCCCGTGATGGGCCAGGCGGAGGACCTGCCGTTCCCGCTCGCTCAGCGGGCTATGGCCCTCAGCCAGGGACGCGGCCGCTAGCTCGGGGTCGATGACGCGCAGCCCAGCGTGCACCCGCCGGACGGCCTCGGCGAGTTCCTCGGCCGGCGCATCCTTGACCACGAAGCCGCTGGCCCCGGCGTCGATGGCGCGCCGCAGATAACCCGGCCGGTTGAAGGTGGTCACGATCAGCGTCCGCACCCTGGGCAGCGCGGCTCGCACTGCGGCGGTCGCCTCGATCCCGTCGAGTCCGGGCATCTGCACGTCCAGCAGACACACCTGTGCGCCCGAGGAACGCGCCGCCTCGACCACCTCATCCCCGCGGGCCACCTGGGCCACCACCTCGATGTCTGGCTCCAGGCCCAGCAGAGCGCTGAGCGCGCCCCGCACCAGCGCCTGATCGTCGGCCACTAGCACTCTGATCACCAGGTCACCTCCACTTCCGCGCCACCGAGGCTAGACACTCCCAGTCTCAGCGTCCCGCCCGCGGCGGCCACGCGTTCCCTCATGCCCCGCAACCCATTGTTCTCCGTTCCGCTGAAACCCGTCCCATCGTCGGCGATGAGCATTCGTCTGGGCTCGAAGGACAGGACGCAACGCGAGGCGACGGCGTGCCGGATGATGTTGGTGGTCGCTTCCTTCAGGATCCAGCCCGCGACCATCGCCATCGGTCCGGTCAAAGAGCCGGCCGAGCCCGACACCCTGACCTCGACCCCGGCGGTATCCAGCGCCCCCAGGGCCTCCTCCAGCTCATCGGAGGCGGTGACGATGCGCGCCGATGAGACCGTGTGGCGCACCCCGGTCAGTGCCTGCGCGACGATCCCTCTGACTTCGGCGAGTTCACTTTGGGCCCGGGAGGTGTCGTGTTCAAGCAGGCGCTGGGCCAGTTGCACCTTGAGGTTGATGACCGTCAGGGAATGGCCGATCAGGTCGTGCATGTCACGGGCGATGCGGTCGCGTTCGGCCAGCACCAGCCGGGAGCGTTCGGCCTCTTCCCAGGCCTCGGTGCGCTCGGTGAGTTCGGCTAGGGGCACGCAGATCCCGAGCAGGGCCAGGTCGATCAGCAAGATCCCGCGGGCGCTGGGTTCGGCCCAGGCGGCGGCGACCACGGCGGACAGCATCAGGAGCGGTGCGATCCAGCGGGCTGGCTTGGGAAGCCCCAGGGCGGCGAAGGAGAGCAGGTAGGGGCTGAACTGCACGGTCGAGTATCCAAGGAAAGGCACGAGCAGCGCGGTGATTCCCAGCAGCAGGGCGAGCCAAGACAGGCCTCGCCTCTGCGGTGAAGGTTCGCTGGCCCACTGCACCTGGCTCAGCGCGCCCAGGTAGGTTCCTGCGAAGGCGAGGATCAATGCCCACCCTGCGGCCTTCCACGCGATCCGGTAATCGGCCTGGGCGATCGTGACGATGGGGAGGGCGAGGAAGATCAACCAGATCCCGCTGAGCCAGGTCCCGGCCCGTCTCCAGCCGACCGGGTCGATGGTGTTCACCGCGCTGCCCGGGCCCGGCGAGCGCCCCAGATCGCGGCCAGCGTGAACAGGATCAACCATGCCATCACATTAGTGATCCACCACCAGGGCTGCTCGGCGATCGCTGTGCCGCGGTCGAGGACCCATCCCTCGCTCACCGGATAGCGGGCCAGAGCGGCATAGCCATACATGGGGGTAAAGCGAGCGAAGACGAGCAGGTCCCCGCCGAGGGGCATGAAGACATTGCCGAAGAAGCCGAAGAGGGTCACGATCGACGCCGCGACCCCATTCGCCAGATCCGTGCGAAACCATACGGCTGCCGCGAACCCGTACATCGCGAACAGGGGAGCACCCACGAGCACGAGCAGATAAGACCAGGCCCAGATCTGCCAGGTGTCGGCCCTCGCGCCGGTGAGTGCCCCGGCGCCGAGGACGATGCCGGTGGTCAGAGCCGACAAGATGGTGGCCACGACCACCTTGTTGGCGATGGTCTGCCAGACGCGCTGCCCGGCCAGGGCCAGCTGGCGTCCCCATCCGGAGAGGAACTCGGTCACGGCGGTCCCAGCGATCGCGGTGGCCGCGATGGCGGCGCTGAAGCTGGCCATGGAGACCGTGACATGGAAGGAGATGTTGCCATTGCCCGCCTGGGTCCCGGACTCCGCGGACTGGCTGAACAGCAGCAGCATGGCGACCGGCAGCGCGACGATGAACATCCAGACGCTGACATCGCGCAGGTCACGGACGAGGTCGATACGGATATAGGTGAGATTCATCGGTTGTCCTTAGTGAGGGCCAGGAAGGCCGATTCGAGGGTGGGCGAACTGACCAGCAGGTCGGTCCCGCCGCTGTCCAGCAGCAGGCGGGCGATCCCGTCGGAGTCGGCGGTGGTGACCGTGATGCGGCGGCCGTTCGCTTCGGTCGCGCTCACCGATGGCAGCGATCGCAACCGGGCCAGCAGGCCATCCTCGGCCATGGGAAGGGTGGCCTCCACCTGGCGGCCGGACGCCAGGGACCTGATCTTCGCCACCGAGTCGTCGGCCAGGAGCCGTCCCTGTGCGAGCAGGACGATGCGCTGGGCGAAGTCCTGGGCCTCCTCCAGGTAGTGTGTGGCGAACAAGATGGTGCGTCCGTTGGCCGCCTCGCCGTGCATCCAGGCCCAGAACTCCCGGCGTGCCGCCGCGTCCATGCCGGTGGTGGGCTCGTCGAGGATCAGCAGCTGCGGATCGGGCAGCAGGGCCAGGGCGAACTTGATCCGCTGCTGCTCACCCCCGGAGCATTTCGCGACGCGGCGTTTGGCGAGTGGCTCCAGGCGGGCCCGGGCGATCACCTCCCCAACCCGGGAGGTGCGCTGGCACAGCGCCGCGATGCTGGTCAGGGTCTCCTGCACCGTCATGGAGCCGAGCAGGCCCCCGGTCTGCATGAGCGCCCCAATCCTGCCTTCGTGGACCGCCTCGCGGGGCGTCGTCTCCAGGACTCTCAGGCGGCCTTTGGTGGGGGAGGTGAGTCCCAGAATCATGTCGATGGTGGTTGTCTTTCCTGCCCCGTTGGGGCCCAGAAGAGCGACGATCTCTCCAGGCCGGACGGTGAGGCTGAGGCCGTCGACGGCGTGCACCGGGCCGAAGCTCTTGGTGATTCCGTGCATCTCAATCACTGTGTTCACCCTTCCATCCTGGACGCCGCAATGGCGTGCCGACAGGGGGTAATGTCACGTCCTTCCGGTGACAAAGGTCATGTGCCGGGCAGGGGTCAGTCCGATCCCCTGGGGATCAGCGACCAGGGGTGGTCGAAGGAGCGGGCCTCGATGCCGGGGTCGTCCATGCGGTCCAGCAGGTGGTTGATCGCGGCGCAGTAGTCGGCGTCCCTGATGCCAAGGCTGGTCAAGGGAGGGTGGGAGATCTGCCCCTCGGCGATGTTGCCCATGCCGATGATGCGTAACTCCTCAGGTATCGAGATCCCCCGGCGCTGGGCGGCCCACAGCACGGCGATGGCCGCCCGGTCTGAGGCGCAGATCACCCCGGTGCCCGGTCCGGGTCCGATCCGGTCGATGACCTCGTCGCTCGATCGCGGGGTGGCATTGATGGCATCGAAGTGGTGTACCGGGATGGGGGATAGCTCGGGCCAGGCCTGGTCGACGGCGGCCGCCACCCATCCTTCCCGCTCGGTATCTGGTCTGAATATCCTGGAGGCGTCCTTGATGTAATGCAGGCGGACCACCCCACGGGATCGCAGGCGCCCGATCGCCTGGACGATCGCCGCTGGCTCGTGCTGGCGCAGATAGGAGGCTCCTGGCGGGCCATCGTTGGCGACGACCAGCAGCGGCAGGGGCAGATCGGTCAGGGCCTGCTGCTGGCGTGGAGATAGGGAACCGAAACCCAGCACCACCACGCCGTCGGCGATGCCCTCGCGGAGCAGCTTGATGAGCCGGTCGGCATGTGCTGGCCTGGCGTAGCGCAGCAGGGCGGTGTCGGTGCCGCGGCGCAACGCCAGGTCCTGAATCTGGGTCAGCAAGACCTCGGCCCATGGGTTGAGCGGGGAATAGGTCAC
>JAUMYR010000027.1:0-12082 GCA_030528545.1 Propionibacteriaceae bacterium | reverse complement strand
TTGGGACGCCGGACTCTCTTCGCAGGACTGGGCGCGCTCGCCGTGACGGCGGGCTGCTCGGTGGACACTGGGGGCACGACCTCCCCGGGAGGGACGGCCAGTGCCGGGGCGGCGAAGTTCGAGTTCAACACGGCCGGTGTCACCCTGCCGAGCGGCAATGTCAGCTTCCGCTGGATCGACTCCGGTGACCTCAAAGCCAAGATCCTCGAACCGGTCATCAAATCCTTCGGGGAACAGCACCCCAATGTCGCGGTCACCTACGATGGCGCCGGGTGGGACCAGGTCAACCAGGTGGTACCGCTCGGCATCCGCAATAACTCCGCGCCCGACGTGTTCGCGCTGCCCCAAAATGTCCCGGCCCAGACCGCTGTCGCGCAGGGCTGGGTTCAGCCTCTCGACGACCTGATTCCCGACTTCGCCAATTGGCGCAAGGCCTTTCCGGATACGGCTCTCATCCCCGGCGTCCACGTGTTCGAAGGCAAGACCTATACCTTCCCGCTGAACTCGACCCGGCGCCTCGACAAGATGCTCATCACCAACAACGAGTTGTGCAAGAAGGCCGAGGTCGACCCGTCGGCGATCAAGACCTGGGACGACCTGCGCGCCGCCGCGAAGAAAGCGACCGCGGCAGGCAAGCCCGGCCTGCTCATCACGGGGGACCACCTATCGGTGGTCGCGATGTACCTGGCGAATACCGCGGGCTGGCATGGCAACGCCGAAGGCATGGACATGCGCACCGGTACCTATGTCTTCTCCTCCCCGGAGTTCCTGTCCGCCATTGAATTGCTCAAGGCCCTTGTCGACGACGGGTCGGTCATTCCCGGTTATCTCACGCTGAAAGATAAGGACGGCCGGGCCCAGTTCCCCGCTGGAATCGCCGCCATGACCTTCAACGGCCCGTGGGACATCCGCGCCTGGAAGGCGCAGACCGCCAATTTCGACTTCGGCCTGCACCCGGTTCCCTCGCCCTCTGGCGGAAGCTATGTCATCCCGTTCCGTGAGGTGGGCGCCAATCTGGCCTGGGTATATGCCAAGACACCTGTCAAGGAGGTCGCCGGGGTCATCATGGGCTATCTCGGTTCGGTCGCCGGGCAAAGCAAGATGGTCGAGCTGACCGGGGGCACCCTGATGTCCATCATCCCCGAGGCCAACTCCAAAGCCGAAGCCTCCCTGCTGGACCCGCACGCCAAGACCGCGGCCGATCTGGCCCGAACCTATATGCGAGCCTGCCCCCAGCTTGAGATCCGCACCTCGGAAGCCGGCAAGGTGCGTCTGGAGCTGAAAGCCACCGAACCCGATATCAAGACTCTCATGCAAGGGTTGTTCTCGGGCCAGGTCAGCGACGCCAAGGCGGCTCTCATCGACCTGGACGCCCGCCTGAACCAGGCGATGGACGCAGCTTTTGATGCGGCCAAGAACAAAGGCGCCCAAGTCTCGCGCGACCTGCTCGCCTTCCCCAACTGGGATCCGGCTAAGGAATACACCAAGGCCGATTACGACGCTCTCGGGTGAACCGGTGCCTCCCGGCAGCAAGAAAGAGGTGAGCCAGCCCTCCTGGTATCGGAAGGGGACGCTTGGCTGGTGCTATGCGTTCCTCCTTCCGGGGCTGGTGCTCACCGCTATGTTCGTTTTTTACCCGATGGGCGCTTCCTGGGTGTTCTCCACCATGGATTGGACCGGGTTCACCGACGAGAAGACCTTCGTCGGTCTGGACAACTACCGTGAGCTGATCGCCGATCCGTTGTTCTGGGGTGCCTTTGGGCGCTCCATGGTGTTCGTCCTCGTGGGCGTCCCGGTGCGGGTCGGTCTGGCCCTCCTCGTGGCGATCCTGCTCAACAACGTCATCCGTGGCAAGACCTCGGTGGCTTTCCGCACGATGTTCTTCATGCCGGTCATGGCCTCGGCCTCCATCCTCGGCGTGATCCTCACCTTCGTTCTCTCTCCCAACGCCGGGCCGCTGAATACCCTGCTGCAGGCCAGCGGTGCGGTGTCGGGGCCGATCGAGTTCCTCTCAGACCCGAAGCTCGCCTTCTGGGTGACGCTGGCAGCCCACACCTGGAAGAACTTCGGCATGACCCTGATCTACTGGATGGCGGCATTGCAGACGGTCCCGGAAGAGTGCTACGAGGCGGCCAAGGTGGATGGCGCCGGGGCGGTGCGGCAACTGATCTCGATCACGCTTCCGCTGCTCGTCCCGTTCGCGATGGTCATCATCGTGCTCACCGCCAACGAGAACCTGCACGCCTTCGCGCTGCTGCAGGCCATGACCGCGGGCGGGCCGTACTACTCGACTCAGGTGATCGAGGTCTACATCTTCCAGACCGCCTTCGCCCCGTCGGTCGCGGGCGGGGTCCCACGGCTCGGATATGCCTCGGCCGCGGGCTGTTTCTTCGGCGTGGCGACTCTGCTGCTCGCGCTGGTCCAGGCATATGCGGTCAAGGCGATGAGCACGCGGCGTTCCCAGATGAAGGAGGCTTGAGGTGGGACGGTCTGACTCTAAGACCACGCCAGTTGGGGCTGACGCGAGGCCACGGCGGCGTCCCCGCTGGAACCGGCGGGACCGGATAGCGGCCTTCGTGACGGTGCTGTTCCTGTTGCCTCTGGCGCTGACCTTCATCTATCCGTTCTTTTGGATGGTCACGGCATCGGTCAAGGACAATAATGCGATCTTTGGTTCGCTGAACCCCTTCACCGATGTGCTCAAGGTATCGAACTATATCCGGGCCTGGACCGAGGCCGACATGGGCAGATATACCTTCAACACAGTGTTCGTTACCTTCTTCGCGGTGGTGATATCCGTGATGAGCAACGCGCTCATGGGGTATGTGCTCGGGCGTTACTCCTTCCCGGGTAAGAAGGTGATCTTCGTGCTGCTCGGCATGGTGATCTTTCTGCCTCAGGGATATACCATCATCCCGATCTACGACATGATCTCGGCTCTTGGGCTGGCCAACAGCCTGTGGGGCGTGATCCTGGCCGAGGCCGGTGGCGTGAGTGTGGTCATCGTCTTGCTGTTCGCCGGTTACTTCGCGCAGATGCCCCGGGAGCTGGAGGAATCAGCCCGGATCGATGGCGCGGGTTTCTTGCGGGTATTCGGAACGGTTTACCTGCCGCTCGCCAAGCCGGTGCTGGCGACCGCGGTGATCCTGCAATTCATGCATACCTGGAATGATTTCCTGCTGCCATTGGTATTGACCTTGACCCGGCCGGATCTGCGCACGCTGTCGGTGGGCATCTACAGTCTGCAAAACCAGTATTACAGCGACTGGGGGCTGATGACGGCGGCGTCCTCGATTGCGCTGGTGCCGATACTGGTGCTGTTTATCGTGCTGCAGCGCTATTTCGTCGAAAGCTTCTCAGGGGCATTGAAAGGCTGAACCCGATGTCAAGTCGTGAATCTGGAGACCAGACGGTGGCGAGTCACCGCAACGTGATCCTGATCTGCGCCGACCAGTGGCGCGCTGACGCCCTGTCCGTGGCCGGACATCCCGACGTGCGCACCCCGGCGCTGGACAGGCTGGCGCTCGCGGGCGTGCGCTGCGAGCGGGCCTACTCGGCGACGCCGACCTGTGTCCCGGCCCGGATGACGATGATGACCGGCCTGAAGCCCGCCTCTCATGGCCGGGTCGGTTATCAAGACGGGGTGGAGTTCAACGTCGCCACGACCCTGCCCGGGTGTTTCCGGGATGCGGGTTTCCACACCCAGGCGATCGGGAAGATGCACTACTGGCCGGAGCGGGGCCGGATCGGTTTCGACGATGTGCTGCTCCACGACGGCTACCTGCACCATTCCCGGCGACGCTCGCGTCCGGTGGAAGAGTACGACGACTATCTGCCCTGGCTGCGCGAACAGGCCGGGGAAGGTCCCTATGCCGACTACCTGGACAACGGCATCAGCTGTAACTCGGTGGTCGCCCGGCCCTGGGACAAGGACGAACGAGTGCACCCAACCACCTGGGTGGTGACCCAGGCGCAGCGGTGGCTGTACCGGCGCGACCCGAAGGTTCCGTTCTTCCTCTACCTGTCCTTCCACCGCCCGCATGCTCCGCTGGACCCGCCAGCGTGGGCCTTCGAGAAGTACTCCCGGCGCAGCCTTCGCCCGCCGGTGCGCGGCGACTGGACCGATCGGCTCGACTCGTGGCGGTGCAACGACGACATCGAGGCGCACGTCGCGGACTATCCCGAGGACGTGATTCACGACGCGCTCGCGGGGTACTACGGTTCCATCACCCACGTGGATCACCAGATCGGACGGCTGCTGCAGATCGTCGCGGAGTTCGGGCTGGCCGAGAACACCGTAGTGGCGTTCGTTTCCGACCACGGCGACATGATGGGCGACCATGGTATGTGGCGCAAGGGTTATGGCTATGAGGGTTCGGCTGGGGTGCCCCTGATCCTCGCGGGTCCCGGGGTGCCGAGCGGGCTGGTGGTCGATCGGCTGGTCGAGCTGAGGGACCTCATGCCCACGCTGCTGGACGCCGCCGGGGTGGAGATTCCCGAACAGGTAGAGGGGGAGTCGCTGCTGGCCGGGCTGAGGCAGGAGGCGGGGTGGCGCACTCACCTGCACGGGGAACACGTCATCTTCGGTCAGTCGATGCAGTGGATCGTCACGCCCGAGCACAAGTACATCTGGTGGTCCGGCGACGGGCATGAGCAGTTGTTCGACCTAGTCGCCGATCCGGGGGAATGCCATGATCTCGCCTCAGACCCAGACCAGGCGCGGATCCTGGAGCGTTGCCGGCGGTTGCTGATCGCCGAACTGACCGGACGCGAGGAGGGATTCGTCCGCGATGGCGTGCTGGTTGCCGGGCGCGAGGTGAGCCCGACCCTGGCCTGCTCGCGGGAACCTCGTCCCTGATCCCGGCCGTGGGTCGCTGCCTGGCAGCCCCCACCCGGTTCCGGCAGGCCGGGACCTCTTGCGGCGATAGCGGCCAGCTGAGACTGATCGTGTCCGCCGCTCCCGGACCGGAGCCGACGCATCCTCACCCGGGTGCTGGCTCTTGTCATGGGCCCGCGATGGGTGTAGATTTTGCCATGAGCCAGAAGCTCGCAGGGTTGTTACTCCGATGAGGTGGAGGCAAGACCTGGGACTGAACGTCCCGGGTCTTTTTTGTTGCCCGGAAACGGGCCGAAAGGAGTCCGCTATGGCTGTCGACTTCGACAAGCTGGCCGACGACATCGTCATGGGTGTTGGCGGGGTGGCGAATATCAAGGGTGCCAGGCACTGCGCCACCCGGGTGAGGATGGAACTGCGCGACGAATCTAAGGCGAACACCGAGGCGATCAAGGCTCTGCCCGGGGTCGTCACGGTCGTCCAGTCCGGCGGTCAGTACCAGGTGGTGATCGGGAACGATGTGCCCCAGGTCTTCGCCGGGATCTCGGCCCAGCTGGAGGGCATCCAAGCAACGGACTCCTCTGGCGGTTCCCGCAATCTGCTGGACGCCTTCATCGAGCTGGTGAGCTCACTGTTCCACCCGATCCTGTGGCCCCTGGCCGGTGCGGGCCTCTACAAGGCCTTCCTGGCCCTGTTCGTGACGCTGGGCTGGGTGGACGCCACCACGACCGGTTACGCCGTCCTCAGTGCGGCATCCGATGCCCTTATCTATTTCCTGCCGATCTTGCTCGCTCTCACCGCGGCCAAGAGATTCAAAGCCAACCAGTACACCGCGGCCGCGATCGCCGGTGCGCTGGTCTACCCCTCGGTCGTCGCGCTCAGCACAGCCACCGAACCGCTGACCTTCTTCGGCCTGCCACTCGTGGTGATGAACTACTCAAGCTCGGTGCTGCCGATCATCGTCGGAGTATGGATTCAGGGCTATCTGGAGCGTTTCCTGGCCAAGGCATTGCCAGGAGCGATCCGCAACTTCACGGTCCCGCTGGTATCAATGCTGGTCATGGTGCCGCTCATCCTGCTAACGGTCGGTCCTGTCTCTACCTACGCGGCGAGCCTGGTGGCCGGTGGCATCACCCAGCTCTATCAGTCCGTGCCCTGGCTAGCCGGGACGATCATGGGGGGCCTGTGGCAGGTGCTGGTGATCTTCGGTCTGCACTGGGGGCTGATCCCGGTGATGCTGCTGCAGCTCAATACCGAGGGCTACACGGTGCTCACCGGTGCCCTGCTGGGCGCGGTTCTGGCGCAGGCCGCGGCGGCATTCGCGGTTATGGTGCGCACCAAGGACCCCGAGACCCGCAAACTGGCCGGTCCGAGCGCCCTGTCTGGTCTGCTGGCCGGGATCACCGAACCCGCGATCTATGGGGTGAACCTGCCCCGGAAACTACCTTTCTACTTTGGGCTGGCTGGAGGCGCGGCGGGCGGAATCCTGGCTGGACTCGCCGGCGGCCGCACCACGGCCTTCGTCTTCCCCTCGCTGGTGGGCATCCCCGGCTATCTCGGCACGCCCAACCTGCCGCTGCTGTTCATCGGGGTCGCGATCGCGATGGTGATCGGCTTCGGTGGGACGTGGCTGTGGGGCGTCCGGGACGAGGCCGCACCCGCCGCTGGGTCCACGACCGGCGTCGCCGCCCCCGGGGCGGCTGATGTCACGATCCTGTCCCCGATGAGTGGGCGGACCGTTGCCCTGGCCGGCATCCCCGATCCGGTCTTCGCCTCCGGCGCGATGGGCGATGGGGTGGGCATCGTCCCATCTTCCGGGACGGTCGTGGCGCCGGTCAGCGGCGAGCTGGTGGTGGTGATGGATACCGGCCACGCCTACGGTCTCCGCACCGACGAGGGAGTCGAGGTGCTCGTCCACGTCGGCATTGACACCGTCAGCTTGAAGGGGGCCGGATTCGTTCCGAAGGCAGCCAAGGGGGACCGGGTGAACGCCGGGGACGTGCTGGCCCTAGCTGATCTTGAGGCCATCAAGGCCGCGGGCTATGACACCACCACGGTTCTCGTGGTCACCAGCACCCCGGCCCACCGCGGCGTCACCGTGACCGCGGGCAGCGAGATCGAAGCCGCGCAGCCGGTCCTCACGGTCGCGATCTGAGCGAAAACCTCACCGGAAAACCGAGAAGGAGACATCCATGACCACAACATTTCCCAAGGACTTCCTATGGGGCGGCGCCGTCGCGGCGAACCAGCTTGAGGGGGCCTACCTGGAAGATGGCAAGCTAGCCTCCATCCAAGACGTGATGCCTCAGGGCATCATGTCGGGTCCCACCGACGAACCGACCCCGGATAACCTCAAGCTTGAGGGCATCGATTTCTACCACCGCTACGAGTCCGACCTCGACCTCTTCGCCGAGATCGGGTTCAGCGTGTTCCGGTTCTCGATCGCGTGGAGCCGGATCTTCCCGCGAGGGGACGAACTTGAGCCCAACCAGGCGGGCCTAGAGTTCTACGACCGGCTCATCGACGCAGCTATCGCCCGCGGAATGACGCCGATGGTCACCATCAGCCACTACGAGACTCCGCTTCACCTGGCCAAGACCTATAACGGCTGGGTGGATCGCCGGATGATCGGTTTCTATGAACGCTATGCCCGGACCCTGTTCGAACGCTACGGCGACCGGGTGAAGTACTGGCTGACATTCAACGAGATCAACGCGATGCTGCACGAGCCGCTGCTCGCCGGAGGAATCTGGACCCCTAAGAATCAGCTGTCCGCACAAGATCTCTACCAGGCCATGCATCACGAACTCGTGGCTTCGGCGCTGGTCACCAAGATCGCCCACGAGCTCGATCCCAGTCTCAAGGTCGGGTGCATGATCCTCGCCGCGCCGTCCTACCCGCTCAGCCCAGCCCCCGAAGACGCCTGGGCGGCCAAACAGGCCGAACGGCAAAACTATGCCTTCGCCGACGTGCACTGCCGGGGTGCCTATCCCGGTTATTTCCTTCGCAAACTGGACGAACTTGGGGTCGAACTCCAGATCACCGATGAGGATCGAGACCTACTCACCAACACCGTCGATTTCGTGTCCTTCAGCTACTACATGAGCGTCTGCGCCACCGCGGATCCCAGCAAACAGGCCCGGGGCGCTGGCAATCTCATGGGAGGCGTCGCCAATCCGACTCTCCCTGCCTCGGAATGGGGATGGCAGATCGACCCGGTCGGGTTGCGGATCGTTCTCAACGACTATTGGGATCGCTGGGGCAAGCCACTGTTCATCGTCGAGAACGGGCTCGGGGCCCGCGACGAACTCGTCGAGATGGATGGAGAGCTGACCGTGGAGGACGACTACCGTATCGACTACCTGCGCAGCCACCTGCGACAGGTGCTCCAGGCCATCGGCGACGGCGTCCAGCTGTGGGGTTATACCTGGTGGGGTCCGATTGATGTCGTCAGCGCATCTACGGCCCAGATGTCAAAGCGTTACGGATTCATCTACGTGGACCGCAACGATGACGGTTCGGGCACACTGGAGCGATACCGGAAGAAGTCTTTCTACGCTTATCGGGACATCATCGCCAGCAACGGCGCGTCGCTTGGCTGATTCGCGCTCCGGCGTCCGGGTTCGTCAACGAGGAGGGGTGGGCTATGAGGGTCGTGGGCGTGTTCAACAACAACGTGATCCTTGCCCGTGACGAACTCGGACGCGAGGTGGTGCTCACGGGGCGCGGGATCGGTTTCCAGGTCCGGCGCGGGGACCCGGTTGACCAGGCCAAGGTGGGACGCCGGTTCGTTCCCGTGGAGAACGCCGGCGTGACCGCCCAGGTGCTGGCAGGCATCCCGCTGGAGCGGGTGAACCTGGTCGCCGACCTGTTCGCCGAGGCAGCCAAGGAGCTTGGGGTGCGGCTGTCACCGCTCTCGGTGGTCGCCGCGGCGGACCACGTGCACCAGGCGGTGGAGCGTATCCAGCGGGGGGAGACCATGGTGTATCCGCTCCGCGCTGAGGTGGCGCACCTTCATCCCGAGGAACTGCTGGTCGCCGAGGAACTGCTCGCCCGCCTCAACCAGCACCTGCCCGTGGTGCTGCCGGAGGGGGAGGCGATCGCTTTGACGATGCATCTCTTCCACGTAGTCAGCGGGAGTAGAAGCATGGCGGAGGCATTCGCCCAGTCGGCGCTGATCCGTCAGGTTTTCGATCTGCTGGTAGCCACTTATGGGACATCCTTCGACGTCAACTCCGTCGACGCTGCCCGTTTCGCCACTCACCTGCGGTACTTCCTGGTGCGGATCCGGGACGGGCGCAGGCTCGGCCCAGGGGTCCCAGACGTGGCCGCGGTGCTCTGCGAGGAGAACCCGGGCGCCCACCAGACCGCCAGAAGGGTCCAGGCGCTGCTGGAACTGCGGCTAGGTCAGCCGGTATCGGAGGAAGAGGTTGCCTACCTCACGCTGCACATCGCCCGGCTGGAGGCTCACCTGGATGGTGAAGGGCGGCACCTTGAATGAGTCAGCCCGCGGATTTGAGCGGGTCGCCGGGCTCGGCTAAAGTTAGCGATTGCCGAAGACCGCTGGTGACTCTAGTCCTAAGTTCCGGATGGAAGCCCGCGCAGGTGAACGCTGAGATGAGTTGTGCTCTGCACACCACGCCCCGCGCCACCTGGCGAGGGGTTCTTTTCGTTTCTGGACCGGGTGATGGCGTCAGAGGCTCAGGAAATGGAAGGAGACCCAATGGCGAGGCCGGATAAGGCTGCCGCGGTAGCGGAGTTGGCGGAGCAGTTCACCAACTCCAGCGCGGCCGTGCTGACCGAGTACCGCGGTCTCAAGGTCAAGGAACTGAAGGAACTCCGTCGGTCCTTGGGCGAGACCGCAACCTACGCCGTTGCGAAGAACACGCTGACTGCCCTCGCGGCGAAGAAGGCTGGTATCGAGGGGCTCGATGAGCAGCTCGTCGGCCCGACCGCGATCGCGTTCATCCAAGGTGACGTCGCCTCGGTGGCGAAGTCTCTGCGTGACTTTGCAAAGGCCAACCCGTTCCTGGTGATCAAGGGTGGCGTCATGGACGGTCGCGTCCTCGACGCCGAGACCGTCAAGAAGCTGGCGAACCTCGAATCCCGCGAGGTGCTGCTGGCCAAGATGGCCGGTGCGATGCAGGCGAACCTCTCGAAGGCCGTCTACCTGCTCGCCGCTCCGCTGTCTGGCGCTGCCCGCGCCATGGCCGCGCTCAAAGACACCAAGAACGACAACTAAGCAGCGCAGTACTGCGAATCAACCCTCGCAGCTACGGCTGCACCACACGAAAGGACGCCAACCATGGCGAAGCTCACCAACGAAGAGCTCCTTGACGCTTTCAAGGAGATGACCCTGATCGAACTCTCCGAGTTCGTCAAGCTGTTTGAAGAGACCTTCGGCGTTACCGCCGCTGCCCCGGTCGCGGTCGCCGCTGCGGCTCCGGCCGCCGGTGGCGAGGAAGCCGCTGCCGAGGCTGAGGAGAAGGACTCCTTCGACGTCATCCTGACCTCGGGTGGGGACAAGAAGATCCAGGTCATCAAGGAGGTGCGTGCCCTCACCAGCCTCGGCCTGAAGGAGGCCAAGGACCTCGTTGAGGGTGCCCCGAAGCCGGTTCTTGAGGGCGTCAAGAAGGACGTCGCCGAGAAGGCCAAGGAGCAGCTTGAGGCTGCTGGCGCTTCCGTCGAGCTCAAGTGATCTCAGCGCCTGCTGGCGCACCAGAAGTGAGGCGGTCCGTCCCGATGGGGGGCGGACCGCCTCACTATTTCCGGGGTGGAATGGGGCCAGTTCAGCGCTGGACCCGCGCGTTGCCCTCCCAGATGGACCAGACCGCGGCCTCGTCGGCAGGCAGGCCATAATCGGTGAGGCAAGTGGCGGCGTATGCCCCCGAGGCCCAGGCGAAGTGGGTCGCCTCGGTCAGGGACCAGCCGCGCAACAGCCCATAGAGCAGCCCACCGACGAAACCGTCTCCGCCGCCGATCCGGTCGAGAACACCGATCTCGCGGGGCTCGACGACGCAGGTCTCGGATGCGCTGCGGGTGATCGCTCCCCAGAGGTGGCTGTTGGCGCTGCGAACCTCGCGCAGCGTCGTGGCGAGCACGCCCGCGCCGGGATAGGCGCTCTGGATGCGTCCGATCATCGAGGTGAAACCGTCGAGCTGGGCGGCCAGGCCTTTACCTCCAGACTCGGGCCCCTGGACTCCCAGCGCGAGCTGGAAATCCTCCTCATTGCCGATCAAGATCTGGGCTAGGCCCGCGATCTCGTGGAAAGCGGCCCGCAACTCCTCCTCGCGTCCGCGCCAGAACGAAGCCCGGTGGTTGAGGTCGAAGGAGATGACGGTGCCGTGGGCGGCCGCGGCTCGCGCCAGGTCGACGCAGAACTTACTCGTCTGCGGCGACAGGGCCGCGATCAGCCCCGACAGATGCAAGATCCCCACGCCCTCGGCCCCGAAGATACGTTCGACATCGAAGTCATCGATGCTGAGAGTGGTGCCAACCTCCCCGGCGCGGTCGTTCCAGACCCGCGGGCCGCGCAAACCGTATCCGGAGTCGGCGATGTTGAATTGATGGCGGTAGCCCCAGGCGCCGCCCTGGGCCACCTCGGGGCCCTCATAGGCCAGCCCCCGGGCGCGCAGATCCCGCTTGATGAGCGCCGAGATGGGGCTTCCCGAGACGAACGCGGTCAGCACCTTGGCCGGCAGGCCGAGAGCCGCGGCGACGCTGGCGACATTAGATTCGGCCGAAGTGGCGTGCATGACGAAACGATCGCTGGTGTGCACGGTTTGCCCAGCTTCCGGGGTGATTCTTACCCCCATGCTGGTCGGCACGATGACCGACCACTGGGCGTCGGTACGGAACTTCATGAGGGGTCCTCCTGGCGTCGCGGGCTGGTGGTTTCGGGTGAGCCCGGGGCGTCATCCCGGGCGGGGAAGGGCGCGGACCTAGATTCGATCAGCGCCTGGACGATCGAGGTGTCGTTGTCCCCCATGCCCTCGTCGGTGACGGCCTGGAAGACCTCCTGAAGGTGTTCGATGCTGACCATCGCGATCCCGCTGAGCCGAGCCTCGTCGGCGACCGCACGCAGATCCTTCACCATGAACCGCGCGGGGCCGGATGGGCTGTGGTCGCGGTGGGCGAAACGGTGGGCCTTGACCTCAAGGATGCGGCTGGCGGCATATCCCTTCTGCAGCACTTCGAAGAGCTGAGCGACATCGAGCCCCGCCCTCTCGGCGATGAGGGACGCCTCGG
>JAUMYR010000239.1 GCA_030528545.1 Propionibacteriaceae bacterium | reverse complement strand
GACCGTGATGTCACCTGTACCCCGGGGTGGCTTTGTCATGAGAAGAGTCCCCAGAACATGCTTCCGGTTTCATCGTTGAGGCATGAGATGTCTCCTCAAACCTGCCGGTGACCGTTATGGTGTCAGTCGTGACGAGCACGACAGGTAGCGCGCTAGCCGCCCACGAGGCGATTCCCAAGAAGAAAGTGGTCGCCTGGGCGTTCTGGGACTGGGGGACGCAGCCCTTCGCGACGGTCATCACCACCTTCGTGTTCGCGGTCTACATCACCAGTTCGGCCTTCGGCCAAGAGAACCAGACCTCAATCGCGATGTCGATCTCGACCGGCATTGCGGGCCTGGGGATCGCACTGCTGGCGCCCGTGCTGGGGCAAAGCTCCGACCGGCATGGGCTACGGATGGCGTCGCTGAAGTGGGCGACCTGGGCGATTGCTGTCACCTCAGCCGCGCTGTTCTTCGTCAAACCGGACCCCGCCTACCTGTGGCTTGGGCTAGGCCTCATGGGGGTCGGGGCGATCATCGCCGAGATCGCCAACGTCAACTATTACGCGCTGCTGGACGAGATCGCGACCCCGGAGAACGTCGGCAAGGTGTCGGGTTTCGGCTGGGGCATGGGCTACCTGGGCGGCATTGTCATGCTGCTGGTCATCTATTTCGGGTTCATCCAGCCCGAGGTGGGACTGTTCGGGATTACCAGCGATCAGGCCATGGACATCCGGGTCTCCATGCTGCTGTGTGGCGTCTGGACGCTGCTGTTCACGATTCCGCTGTTCTTGTCGATCAAGGACGGGTCGCGTCCGCCGCGCGTGGAACACCGGGGCCTCGCCGAGGCCTACCGTGCGCTGTTCCGGTCTATCTCCCGACTCTGGCGGACCAGCCGCCACACCGTCTACTTTCTGCTGGCTTCTGCCCTGTACCGGGACGGCCTGGCAGCGGTATTCATCGTGGGCGGGGTCATCGCGGCCGGAACCTTTGGCCTGAGCACGGGTGACGTCATCGTGTTCGGTGCGGTCGCCAACGTCGTCGCGGGCGTCGCGACGATCCTCATCGGATACCTGGACGACAGGCTCGGGCCGAAATTCGTCATCATGGTCTCGCTGGCGTTGCTGGTTGGGCTCGGGCTAGTCATCTTCTTCTTCGGACGCATGGCGGCCACCGGAACCTTGGACGAGGCCGGGTCGCGCCAGGCGTTCTGGGTGCTCGGTCTGCTGATGACCGTCTTCGTTGGGCCGGCACAGTCGGCGAGCCGATCCTTCCTTGCCAGGCTTGTGCCCGAAGGCAAGGCTGGGGAACTGTTCGGCCTCTACGTCACCACCGGACGGGCAGTGTCGTTCTTCGGGCCGACGATGTTCGGGCTCGCCATTATGCTCGGTGGCTGGCTGACCGGAAGCGACAAGACCCAATACTGGGGGATCCTCGGTGTGGTTGTGGTGCTGCTGGCCGGCGCGCTGGTGATGATCCCGGTGAAAGCGCCCAAGACGTTTAGCACGTGACCGGGTAGCCTGAGGCGTAACTCTGGAAGAGGTGTTATGACGTCATGGGCGAAGGCTGGGCCGCAGTGGCACCAGTTCGGCGAGGCTAATCCGTCCCCAGCCGACAACCGCCAGATCCTGTTGCCGGAGTTCATCGGCGGCGCGGTGCTGGTGTTTGAGGCGCTCTCTTTCAGAGGCATCAGCTACTCGCTGTACGCGGTCGTGGCGCTGTGTGGGATCGGCCTGTTCCGGCGTCCGCGCCTCCACGCCAGGTGGCTATCCGGGTTCCCAGTCGCGGCGCTTCTGGGGCTAGCCTATATCGGCCTAGTCTCGGCCCTCGGCTATATGCCCACCGGCACTTGGGCGAAACGAGAGCTGCGGATTGGGGCGAGCCTCGTGTTCGTCTGGATGATGGCTACCGGACGCCTCCATGTCATGTCTATCCTCAAGGGCTACCTGCTGGGGATAGGCATCAACCTGGCTGCTTTCTACGCCGGAATCGCGCCGCGCCCCTACGGCGAACTGCTGTCGGGATGGTTCGGAGATAAGAATCGGGCGGGTCTGGCGCATGCGCTCATCGGGCTGCTGGCGTTGTCGCTCGTGCGGCGGGCCGGTTGGTTCGTCGTCGTGGCTGTGGTGGTGCTGGGGTCGTTGTGGCTGACCGGGTCGCGGACTTCGACGGCGGCGTTTGGCCTTGGGTTGTGCTGGTTCTTCATGACCCGGCGTGCACCCCTTGGCCTCAGGGCAATCATCGCGGTGGCGCTCTGGTGGCTGTTTGGCTTCGTACAAGACCGGTTCGCCAATGTTGGTGCGTTCGCGGACCGGACTGGTTCGGACCTGTTGCGCGCCCGGATCGACTTGGCAGCCTGGGCGAAAGTGGAGGCCGCACCATGGCACGGCGTGGGGCTCGGCTCGGGGAATGTCGTTATTGGCGAGGAAGACTGGTACTTCCACAACGCTTTTTGGACAATGCTGGTCGAGGGAGGGTGGCCTTTCCTCATGTTCGCGCTTGGGCTGACGGTCCTGATCGGGTTCCGGGTGGTCACTCCGCGTCCGATCACGTGGACGCAGGCAGCGGCCGAAGCCGCCGCGTTCGCCGTCCTAGTCTGCGCGACCCGTCTCGGCGATGTGTTCTTCACGGTGGCCTGGGCGGTGGTGCTCGGTTTCGCTGGTTTCGCCTCCGCCGGGGAGCCCGAACCGGGGCTCGTAGTCCAGAAGACCTAGGCGCAGGCGAGACGAGCTACTGGCTAGGAATCGGAGTCGATCGCGCCGGGCTTCCCGGTCATGAAAGCTTCCACCTCCTCCTTGGAGGCTCGCAGTTTCGGGTCGTGTTTGAGGTAGTGGCGGGTCTCCCGGGCGATGAGGCCGGACAGGA
>JAUMYR010000026.1:19060-26902 GCA_030528545.1 Propionibacteriaceae bacterium | reverse complement strand
AGGGCATCGGCGCCACGCTCCCGCTTCGCGGCGAGGTCGGTGACGAGCTGACGCAGGGCGGCGGTGGTCTTGACGTAGGCGGTGAGCGCGAGATCCGACATGATATTCTCCTTGGTTGCTGGGAGCTTGCTCCCGGTTGCTGACACTAAGGAATCTAGGTTCCCGGCGGTCCTAGTTCCTAGCGGCTGTGGGCCCAATCTGGGCTCATGCTTGGAGTGGGTCCACAGGCCGCCGCGGTCCCCACCCAGATCGCGATGGCCTGGCCCCGGTTCGCCGCCCCCAGCTTGCTGAAGATCTGGTTGATGTGGTTCTTCACGGTCTTCTCCGTCAGGAACAGCTGACGGGCGATCTCCCGGTTCGAGCGTCCCGCCGCGATCAGCTCCATGACCTCTGCCTGGCGGGCGCTCAGACCCCACCCGTTGTTCGGGCCGGACGCGACCACCGCCGAGTCCGGGCTCCGCATCGCCTCCAGCGCGGGGCCACTGAGCGCCGCCATGCCAGCCGCCGCGCTGCGCACCGTCGCTGCCAGGGAGTTCGCGTCGAAGGTGCCGTGCACCAGGTAGCCGGTCGCGCCCGCGTCCATCGCCGACCGGATGACGTGCGGCTCGTCTGAGAAGGTCAGCATCAGCACCCGGTACTCAGGGGCCAGCACCGAAACAACCGACAGCCCATCCCTGTGGGGCATCCGCACGTCGAGCAACACGATGTCGGGCCTAGTCTCGGCGGCCATCTGGACGGCGGTATCCCCGTCGCCCGCCTCACCGGCGATCTCAAAGCCCTCGTCGAGTTCCAGCAGCGTCCTGATCCCCCTGCGGACGATGGCACTGTCGTCCACGATGAGCACACGTAGCTTGTCCGTCATATTTCTCCTACCTCGATGAGGGACTGCCGGGGCGCGCGAAGGACGACCCGGGTCCCCTTTCCTGGGACGCTGGTCAACTCCAGACGCCCGCCGATCAACGCCATCCGCTCGGCCATTCCCCTCAGACCGAAATGACCATCGTCCTCGGCCTGCGACTGGCGCCCCGGCGGCACCCCGACACCGTCGTCGGTGACCGTCAGCTCAAGCTGCCCGTCATGCTCGGCCAAGGTCACCGTGACCTCGCTCGCCCGGGCATGCCGGTGCACATTCTCCAGGGCCTCCCCGGCGGCCATGAGCAACTGCTGGCGCACCAGATCCTGGTCCGCGTCCGCCTGGCCGTCGAGATCTACCTGGACGCTGAGGTTGCTGCGTTCCCGCAACCGGGTGCACAGCTGGGTCAGCAATTCGGGGAGCCGCCTCTCGTCCGGCTGGCGTCTCAGCTCGGACATCAGCGCCCGGGCATCGCTGATCGCGGTGACACTCAGCTCGGTGAGTTCGGCGGCGCATCCCCGCGCATCGGAGGGGCGGCGTTCCAGCAGCGTGGGCAGGGCCGTCGCGGTGAGATTGATCGCCTGCAACGACTTGACGAGGGTGTCGTGGATCTCTCGGGCCAGGCAGTTCCTCTCCTCGTTGGCGGCCGACGCGGCCAGGGCCGCCTGTATCCAATGCCGGGCCTGTCGCTCCTGCTGCCCGGCATCCTGCACCGCATAGCCGAGCCACCACATAATCACGAAGACGAAGGGCAGCAACACCGGGGTCACCCCGGCCTCCTGGGCGCTGGGGAAAGCAACCAGGGTGTACAGCAGCCCCTGGGAGACGATGATGGCGCCACCGGCCCACAGGCTCACCCACAGCCCAACCAGGAGGGAGGATGTCATGAACGTCAGGATGAACGGCCCCTCGACCCCGGACAGCACCGCCACGATCGCCAGCATCGCGGTGTCGAGCATGATGACCAGCGGGTGGCGGGCCGCGAGCCTCCTGGCCCTGGCCGAGCGCAGCAGCACCAGCGCCGCGATCCCGACCAGGATCTGGCCCACGGTGGCCGCGACCGTAATGCGGCTGGGGGTGAACACGATGAGGAGCAAAGACAGCAGCCGCAGCAGCAAGGCCGCCCGGGTGACCTCGTCGGAGACGCTGACCAGTTTCTTCTTCATCGGTTGAACACCGCGAACAGGTCGACCCCGGAGCCGACGAATAGACCGATCATGACGATGATGAGGGTGCCGGGAACCATCACCAGGGTGCTGATGAGCGTGATCCGCGGGGCCACCCCCGCGGCCCGCTGCAGGGCCCGCTGTGCCGCCGAACGGCGCATGTCCAACGCGATCTGGTTGAGCGAGTCGACCAGGGGAGCACCGAGCTCCTCGGCCTGCAGGTAGGCCGTGACGAACTCGTTCACCGAGTCGGAGTTCGTCCGCCGACGCATATTGCGGAACGCGGAACGGACGCTGGCTCCGTTGCTGATCTGGTGGAGCGTGGTGGTCACCTCCTCGGCGAGCGGGCCGCCAAACCGGGACGAGACCGTCCCCAGCGCGGAACGGAATCCGACCCCAGCACTCACCGTCACCGCCAGCACGTCCAGGAAGTCCGGCAGGTCGTTGTCGATCTGCTCGCGCCGTTTCCGGGCGAGGGTGGTCAGCCGGATGAGGGGCCAGATCAGGAACAGGAACACGATCAGGACCACGACGATCCCCTGCCCGAGCAGGGAGTAGATCATCGCGATCGGGATCGCGATCAGCAACAGCCCCGCCTGCCTGCCGAGCACCGAATCCACCGACACCCCAGACGGACGCCCGGCGAGGTCGATCAGGCGCTGCAACCGCTGCAGCAGCCGACCGGGTAACAGCGTTCGGATCAGCGGGACCAGGCGCGAACCGAGGCGGGCGACCAGGCTCATGGGCTTGGCCTGCCCGGGCAGCGCGAGCGGGGTGGAGTCGATGAGCGACTCGGGGTCCACATCGTCCAGCGGGTTGTACCGGTACATGCGCACGCCGAGCGCGAGCAACCAGACGCTCAGCGCGGCCACGAATCCGGGGATCACCCCCACGACGATGCTCATCATGGGTCGATCCGGGCGAGTCGGCGAATGATGAGATATCCCCCAGCGAATAACAGGCCCGAAAGCAGCAGGCCGATGATCCCAATGGGGGAGCGGGTCATCTTGTCTACGGTGCCCGGCTGCATGGTGTTGAGCAGCAGCAACAAGCCGATGCTCATCACGATGATGAGGTTGGCGGTGACCATGGGGCCGCTGAGCGTGGTCTTGATCTGCCGCCGGGTCTCCTTGCGCTGTTCCAGGCTGTCCGCGATGCCGCGCAGCGCGGTGACGATCGACCCGCCGCTGCGCGAGGACACCACCAGGGCCGACACCAGCACCCCGGCCTCGCGGGAACGGACCCGCTCCCGGAACTCCCGCAACGCCCCCTCTACCGTCGCCCCAAACTTCAGGTGGTCGGAGATCCGGGCCAGCTCGCTGCGGGCCGGTTCGGCCAGTTCGCGGCTCGCCACGCCGAGGGCGGTCGGTAGCGAAAGGCCAGCGAAACTAGCGTTGGCGAGCACCCGGGCCAGCTCCGGCAGTTGCGCGACGATGGCCTCCTGGCGACGTTGCTGGGCCCGGCGCAGGTACCCGCGCACCAGCAGAAAGGCCGCGATCAGACCGAGCGCGGCCAGCGGGGGAGCCAGATAGACCCAGATCGCCCAGGTGATCGCGATGGCCCCGCCGACACCGCTCGCCGCGACGGCGAGGGGCGCGTTGGGCAGGCCAGCGAGGTCCAGCTCGCTAGACAGCCAGCGGCCGAACCGGGTGCGGCGGAACCGGCTGTTCCAGTTCTGCAGCGTGGTCTCGATGTTCTGCTGAGCGGTGATGAGTTCGGCGCCCGCGACGAAGCGGCGGCGGTCCCGGGCCAGGGTCAGCCATTCCCGGACACCGAGCATCAGCAGCAGCGCCGCGGCGGCGGCCATGACGGCCGGAATCAGGCCATTCACGACTCCCCCTCCCATGAGCCCACCACATCGGCGCTGACCAGCCGGGCCCTCAGCCCATCCGGCAGCCGGTGGTGCACGAAGCGGCCCGGCCCACCGGCGGCCTCACCGCGCTCCCAGGTGAGAACGGGTTCGAGCTTGAACTGCTCCTGGCGCCTGGAAGAGACATAGGCCACCTCGGTGACCCGGCGCGACCCATCCGGGGAGCGGCCCAGCTGCACGATCAGCTGGATGGCCGAGTTGACCTGGTCACGGATCGCGTGGAAGGGGATCTCGACATCGGACATGGTCGCCAGCGTCTCCAGCCTGCTGAGGGCGTCCTCGGCGCTGTTGGCGTGGACCGTGGTCAGGGAACCCTCGTGGCCGGTGTTCATCGCCTGCAACATGTCGAGGGCCTCCCCGCCGCGGCATTCGCCGACCACGATCCGGTCGGGACGCATACGCAGCGCGTTCCTGACCAGGTCGCGGATCGTGACCTGCCCGCGTCCCTCCGCGTTCGGCGGGCGGGTCTCCAGCCGGACGGTGTGGGGCTGATTCAGGCTGAGCTCGGCGGCGTCCTCGACCGTGACGATCCGCTCGGTGGTGCCGATGAAGCTGGACAGTGCGTTCAGCATCGTCGTCTTGCCCGATCCGGTGCCGCCCGAGACCACGATGTTGAGGCGGGATTCTACGCAGGCCTGGAACAGCTGGGCCAGCTGCGGGGTCAGGCTGCCCCACTCGATGAGGCGCGGCAGCGAGATGGCCTGGGGGAACAGCCGGATCGTCATGCTGGGCCCGTCGAGGGCGAGAGGCGGCAGCACCACGTTGACCCGGGCCCCGCGGGGCAGGCGGGCGTCGGCTGGCAGCCGGGCGTCCACCATGGGACTGGACTCGTCCACCCGCCGGTTCACCGTGGAGACGATCCGGTCGATGGTCTGGAGCATCTGCTCGGTGGAGCTGAAACCGGTGGGCCAGCGCTCCAGGACGCCCTCGCGTTCCACGTAGATCGTGTCGGGACCGTTCACCATGATCTCGCTGACCGAGGGGTCCGCGAGGATCGGTTCGAGGACGCCGAGACCGACCGCCTCGTCCACGACCCGACGGATGAGCTGGTTGCGTTCACTGGTGGACAGCACCACGCCCTGCCGCGACACCAGGTGCGCGATGACCCGTTCCAGGCGCGCCCGGCGCTGATTACCGTCGAGTTTGCTGAGCTCGTTCAGGTCGACCTCTTCGAGCAGCATCAGCCGGAAGGTCGAGATCAGGCTGTCGTCCTCGCGGCGCGTGTTGAGCGGGCTCACCCCGCTGCCGATAAAGGACGCGTAGCTGCGGCTCATCGGTAGGCTGGCATGTCAGCCTGGCGGCTGAGGGTGCCGAGGTCGAGGATGGGCACGATGGCGGGGGTGTCCACGGTCACGGTGTAGGAATAGCCTTGTCCCGACTTTCCCCCGCTCACCGAGACCAGGGAGATCCCTGCGGGCAGCGCGTTCTGCGCGGCGGAGTGTGGACTCTCGCCGAGGGAGGCGGCACGGGCGGCCGCGCGAGCGGCGTCCGAGGCCGAGATCGCGGTCCACCCGATCAGTCCGAACTGCATGGCGACCGCCCCCGCGAGCAGCAGGAAGGGAATCCCCCCGATTAGTTCGAGGGAGGCAGTGCCGCGCTGCCGGTCGCTACGGCGGCGGTCCTGGGGCCGTGCCCCTGCGTTGGTGGAGTGTTGCCTCAGCGCCATCATGGCTCCTTGGTGACGGTGTGGTGGGAGGTCACTTCTGAAAGGAAGAAGGAACCCGGGGGAACTTTGACGGTGACCCAGACCGAATTGCCCGAGGCGCTGACGTGGACACCGCTGGAGAACGGCTCGGGGATGGTTTTGCGCGCTGACTGAGTGGCCTCGTAGACGCTGCCGGTGATCGCATAGGTCCTCGTCGCCTCGGTTGAGGCCTGCCCAAGCCAGAGGGCTCCCAGGCCCAGCACCGCCAGCTGCCACAGCATGACGATGAAGCCGAGAGCCATGGGGATCACGGCGACGTTCTCCAAGGCGATGGCCCCGGATTCGGCGGCCTGATTCCTGCGGAGCAGGCGCCGTCGTCTCGTCGCGGGCTCCTCGGACGGGGGCTCTGTGCTGGAACTGCGGCGTCGCGCCTGTGGTTTCTCCTCCAGGCCGAGTTCCGCGCGAACCTTCGATATCAGCCTCCACCAGGTGACGTCGGTCACTGCCTGCGGGTCTCTCTCGTTGACCCCTGGCTCCAAGATCCGGGTAGCCATCGGCAGGTGGGTGGCCAGCACCTGGCCCGTGGTCAGCTTGGCGACGGCCTCAGCGGGGAACACCGCCGACCGGTCGACCTTGTTGAGCAGGATCCGCAACTCACCCTCGTTGCGCACCCCGAGGGCCTCCCAGGCCAGGATGCGTTTGCGTAGGGCGCGCACCGACAACACGTCTGGGGTGGTGACGACCAGCGTCTCGTTGCCGAGTTCGATCGCGGCGGCCTGGGTGGGCGAGACGTAGCCGCCACCGTCGATGATGACGAGGTCGAACTCGCGGCGCAGCAGGCTCAGGATCGCGCGCAGGGATTCGGTGGTGACGAACTCGCTCTGGCGCACATCGACCGGGGCGAGCATCAGGTGGATGCCGCTTTCATGCTGGGTGACCGCGTCGCTGACGGTGCCAGCCGACAGGTCCTGGTGGACCTTAGCTAGATCGGCGACCGAGACCGAGTGACGGACGTCGATGAGCGCGCTCACATCGCCCTTCTCGAGGTCGAGGTCGACGACGCACACCTTGTCGGAGGGGTTACGGTTCAGGTGGTCGAGGGCGAGGTGCACCGCGATCGTCGTGACCCCCACACCTCCTTTCGCTCCGACGACCGTGACGACTCGTCCCCTCCCGGTCTGTAACGCGGCCGCGGCCCCAGCGAGGATGCGCTGCATGCGGGCCGCCCAGTCGAATGCCTCATTGATGCGGGCGGCGAAGTCTTCGAAGGCGAAGGGATAGGCGACCACACCGCGGGCCCCAGCCTCCAGCGCACGGATCACGGTTTGGCTGGAGCGTTCGGGCGAGATCTGGACGATCGCCGCCGCTGGGTGGCGTTCCGTGAGGTCCCGGATGATGCTTTGGCTCGGTTCCGGGCCGAGCCCCTCGTGCAACAGAATCAGCTCTGGCTCGAACCGGCCAACATATTCCGCGAGGCGGCCGGTGTCGTGAGCCACCGCCACCACATCGACTCCCTGCATCTCGTCGAGCAACGAACGCAGGTCAGACTCAAGGTTGGCATTGGAAATGCCGATAATTACCTTGCTCATCGCTGTCCTTCCGGGATCGCCTGTCCGCCCAGCTTGCTTGCGTCAAAGGTGTCGTCCTCGGCGGCCCGGTCGATGCCAACGTCGGAAGGAAGCGCGACAAGACGGACTTCCTGGGCGAAAGCGCTGGCGTAGGAAATGGCGAGAGCCGCGTTGGGTTCCACCGCCAAGGTGATCGGAATCACCTGCTGATCGCGCATCCCTTGGCTGTTTTGTTGGGTAACGGTCTGCTCCCCGGCGATCGAGACGATTCGCACGTTGCGTTCCAGGACGCGAACCTGCTTCGGTAGGCCGGGCACGTCCCCGAAAATGGCATAAACATCGACCCGATCGCCTGGGCGGACCCGCCCAGCGACACCGGTCACGGGATTCACGTTGATAGCCAGCTCGCGTTCGGTCGATGACAGGGCGGTATTGGCGATCAGCATGTCTTTGCTGATGGTGGTTCCCTCGTTGACGCGGAACCCGATCCGTCGCCCGGTTAGCTCCGACAGGGTGA
The DNA here is from genome assembly GCA_030528545.1 of Propionibacteriaceae bacterium. Next base: position 19,283 of record JAUMYR010000026.1, on the reverse strand, counting down.
CGATGGCGCTGTCAGAGGCCCAACGGCGGGGCACCTCGACCGCGACCAAGCTCTCCGCCGAAAGCGGGACATAGGGGTCGATGGGGACCTTCGCCTGGTACACCGTGACTCGTTCACCGACCTGGGTGTTGACATTGGACACATAGGTCGTGACCGCGAGAAATGTCCCGATGGCCACCAGAAAGGAGACTGCCATGAAAAGCAGTCCTTTTCGTCGGCGAGG
>JAUMYR010000026.1:6211-18960 GCA_030528545.1 Propionibacteriaceae bacterium | reverse complement strand
CGATGGCCACCAGAAAGGAGACTGCCATGAAAAGCAGTCCTTTTCGTCGGCGAGGATTCACGAGAAATCAACCTTTCGTTGTGGCACTAGGTGGCAATACGGGCACGCTGGTGTGAATTGAATGAAATGGCAGCTCGGGCACGTTCCCTGGGGTGTGTAAGGCTGGAGTCTCAACGGTCCGTCGACGATAAACTCGACGCCATTAGAGCCATAATTGGACTTATGGTCAGATATGGGTGGCACCCGGAGTGTCTGAAGTCCGGGGAAAGCCTCTTTCAAAGGCTCGGGAATATCCGTAAAACTATCTGGTGCGGCGACTAATAGCGCTGCTGCTGGGTGTGTCAATTGGACCGGCAGCTCAGGTGATATCCGGGCCTGCGGTGACTGAATGACGAGATATCCGGGGCCGAACGGAAGAAGCGACCTCAGGTACTGTCCGAAGCTGGGATGGGGCCGGTGGAGCTTGGCCACCGACCTGAGCCAGACGCCGTTCACGGTGCTCTGGATCGCCCCCTTCATCGCGACAAAAGTGCTTGCCGGATCAAGGTTCAGGCTCAGCGAGTCGGCGGCTCTGGTCAACGCGGCGATGGCGTTACCGGTCACGCCAAGGGTCGCGCACAGCAGGCCCGGCTGGGCTCCAGTCAGGATGTTCGCGAGCTGCCGGGAATGTGAAATATGTTCGGTCCTGCTCAGCAATATTAAGGAATTGATCTGGTGCTCTTTTAGCCATGAGTGGGTTTCAGTCGCGGCGTTGGTTCCGGCGACCTGGAGGCGTCCGTTGGCCTGGGGGCGTCCAATGGCGTTCCACGGCATTAGTGTCTCTGGGTGGGCAGTAGGTTCAACCCATATCGCAGCTTGTCTCACTGAGCCCTCCCCAAGCCCTGCCTGCCGAACTCCCGGCCTTATTCAAAATGGTAGCTTCCATGAGGTTCACCCCTCGCCGTGAGACAATGAAACTGATGGGACTGAGACGAAAGAAAATGAGATGGCGACTCCGGACTAATCGGAGCGCTTGGCGGCTGTGCTCGGTGGTGCTGTCCGTTGCTTTCGCGGTCTTCGGTCTGGGGCTGATCTGTCTGGGTACTCTCGCGTGGCTATCTCCTCACCCCGCTCCGCTCAAGCTCAGCCGGGGCCAGAGCGCCGAACTCCCGCCGAGCCCGTGGCTGAACGCAGGGGTGACGCTGTTCTCCAGCCCGACCCGTGGGGGCGTCCCTCCCGATGTGGAGTCTCTTGGGTGCACGATGCTGGCCGGTGGCGTTGAATCCCCGCTGGGGCGGGCCCCCGGCCTTGAACCGCGTGGCACTCGGGTGCAGGAGAACGTCTCGCTGGTTCCGGTCATCGAACTGGGCAAGATCGGCCGCGGGCAGCGGCTGACCTGTGCCGGAGACCATTTGGTGCATGGCGTTGCCTGGGTATTGCCGACCGAAGCGAGCCGGTCGGCGGCAGGCATGTCGGTGGTGATCGCTGGGATCGGCAGCATCGGTATGTCGCTGCTGCTGAACCCTCGGGCGCGTGGCTTCGCTGCTAGGTGAGACATCAGGCCAGCCCGATCATGCTGGGTACCGCCGGGACGCTCAGTGTGGCCGCCAGCCCGAGAGACATGAACGGCCCGAAGGCGATGGAGGTCTTCCGGTTCGCTTTACCCAGCACCACCAAGACGATGGCGACCAGCGCGGCGCTGAGGTAGGCCGCCATGGTCGCGACCAGGACATGGGGCCAAGAGAACATCCCGGCGACCATGCCGAGACTGACCGCGAGTTTCGCATCACCGAGCCCCATCCCGCGTCCCCCCGCTAGCACGACCTGAGCCAGATAGAACCCGCCCAGGGCTAGGCCCGCCAGCAGCGCGCGTCCGGCGTCCCCGGCCTCCCCGGAGATGACGCAGACCGAGACGACGGCCACCGCGGTCACAGGGATGAGCGGCAGCGTGATCTTGTCGGGCAGCCGCTGAACATCGAGGTCGATCGCGCTGAGCACGATGAGAATGGCGGTATAGGCGATCGCGAGCACCGCCACGGGCAGCGATGACTGCCAGGCGCTGGCGTGCAGTCCAGCGGCCAGGCTCATCACCGGCGCGACCCAGCAGGTCGAACGTAGCGGAAAGGAGCGCTCGTCCTCGTAACGGTATTGACGGCGCTGAAGCCAGAAATCGGCCAACAGACCGAGGAGCATCCCGAGCGCGGCGCCAACGGCGAAGGAAAGCATGCTCACCTCGCCCTGACCGGCTGATGTGCCGAGGCGGCCCGATCCAGCTCTGGGTGGCCCGCAGGCCGCACAGGAGAAGAACTGTCCCTGTGGACTGGGGGTCTGTAGCCCATCGCCTTCTCCTTCACCCGTGCACCGGCCGCGGGGTGACCGGACCACTTCAGGCTAGGGTCGGCAAGGGCCGCGAAAGCAGGGACCGCGGGCCCAACCAGGCCCCAACCTAGGCCCGGTCGGTTCCGGGCGGGCCCAGGAGAAGGCCCCGTGGCCGTGGCGGTCGAGGGATCAGCCGCCCGGTGCCCGCACGCCTTATCTGGGGCGCAGACCGGTGGGCGCGACGCGACGCGGGGGGCACGCTCAGCGTGCCCCCCGCGTGGATGGTCAGCGGTGAGGGGACGCCGTGCCGCGGCGGCGGGGCGTCCCGTCGTGGGTTACTTGGCCAGAGCGGCCAGGGCCTGGAAGGACTTCTTGGCGTTCTCGATGGGTCCGCCCTCGGCGGGGGGCTCCTCGTCCAGCATGATGTCTTGTTCCAGCACCCAGTAGCCGTCGAAGCCCGCCTCGTCCAGCAAGCCGACGATGGTGGCGAAGTCGATGTCGCCTTCACCGATGGGCGTAAACATCCCGGCCTTGATGCCCTGGCTCCAGGTGATCTCGCCGGGCAGCAGCTTGTCGGTCAGCTCCTTGCGGATGTCCTTGGCATGGACGATGTCGACCCGGTCGGCGTACTTGCGGACCAGCTCGACCACATCGGCGCCGCCGCAGGCCAGGTGGCCGGTGTCGAGGCACAGCCCGACCGTGGAGTTGTCGAGCACCCGCTCGACCTCATCCACGTTCTGCACCATGGTGCCCCAGTGCGGATGCAGCGTCGCGACGACCCCGCGGGCGGCACACACCTCGCGGATGCGGGACAGGTTGTTGAACAGCGTCTGCCAGCCGGTCTCGTCCAGCACCGGGCGGTCGTCGTAACCCTCACGTCCGGAGTCGGCGGCCAGCACCAGGAAGGAGCCGCCCGCGGCCTCGAAGGCGTCCAGTTCCTTGTTGACCATGGGGATCGGGTCGAAATCCGGGTCGTGCATGACTGCGAGGAAGAAGGCGCCGACCGGTTGCAGGCCGTACTTGCCCACCTCGGTGGCCCGCTCGACCGCATCTGTGGGCAGCCAGCCCTGCGGCCCGAACTCGGTCGCGGTGAGGCCGATCTTCTTCATCTCTCCGAGCACCCGCTCGGGTGACATCTGATAACCCCAGCCCGGCACCTCACACACGCCCCAGCTGATCGGGGCCCCCGCAATCTTCATCATTCCTCCTGGTCGTCATTGACCCGTGCAGCGCGGGTCTGGGTCGGTCTGAGCTCATTATGTCCTATCAAATACGACAAGGCGAACTTGGGCATCCGGGGTGTCCAGGCGCTCGCGCAGTCGTATAGTTTGTTCACACAAAGATCTCGCAATGACGCATCGGAGGATGTCATGCTCAACTTCGCAGTAATTGGTGCCGGACGCATCGGACAGGTGCACGCGCGGGCGGTCGCAGCCCATCCCAAGGCTGCGCTCACGCTGGTGTGCGACCCCTTCGAGGCCAATGCCAAGGCCCTCGCCGAGGCCTATGGCGTCGACTACACCCTAAACGTGGACGACGTCTTCGACTCTGCCGAAGTGGACGCCGTCATCATCGGCTCGCCGACCGGGTTCCACGTCGAGCACATCCTCAAGGCGGTGGCCAAGGGCAAGAAGGTCATGTGCGAGAAGCCCATCGCGCTGGACGTGGCCGAGGCCGAGCGCTGCGTCGCCGAACTCGGGGATGCCGCCGACGATGTCATGATGGGCTTCAACCGCCGCTTCGACCCGACCTTCGCCGAGATCCAGGCTCGGGTAGCCGCGGGCGAGATCGGCGAACTGCAACAGCTCACCGTCATCTCCCGCGATCCGGCGGCCCCGCCAGCCGAGTACATCGCAGGCTCGGGCGGCATCTTCAAAGACATGACAATCCACGACTTCGATATGGTGCGGTTCTTCCTCGGTGATGTCGTCGAGGTCAGCGCCGTCGGCACCAATTTCGACCCCGCCATCAAGGACGCGGGCGACTACGACCAGGTCATGGTGACGTTGAAGTCGGCCTCCGGCGCCATGGCGACGATCATCAACTCCCGCACCTGCGCCTACGGCTACGACCAGCGGCTGGAGGCCTTCGGCTCCGACGGCGCTCTGAGCGCCGACAACCTGACCCCCACGGCCGTGCGCAAGGCCTCCTCCAACCAGACCGAGGCGAAGTCGCGGATCATGGACTTCTTCCTGGAGCGCTACGTCGAGGCTTACAGCCGCGAGCTCGGTGACTTCATCGAGGCCGCCGACGCCGGCCGGCCGATCAGCCCGTCGGTGCGCGACGGCCTCGCCGCGCTCAAGCTGGCCGAAGCCGCTGGCCTCAGCGCGTCCACCGGACAGGTCGTCCGCCTGGGCTGAGGGGAACGGCCGTGGCAATCTCGGTTGGCATGGTCGGTGGCGGCCCCGGTTCCGACATCGGGGCTATCCACCAGCGCGCGCTGCGCCTAGATGGCAGGTACCGCCTGGACGCGGGGGTCTTCGGCCGCGACCGGGCCGCGGCGCTGGCCCTGGCCGAATCGCTCGGGGTGAGCCCGGAGCGGGCCTACCCGAGCGTGGACGAGATGGTCGCGGCGGAGCCGGAGCGTCCCGACGGCATCGATCTGGCGGTCGTCGCGACGCCGAACGACACCCACCATCCCTATGCCCGGGCCTTCCTGCTGGCCGGGGTGCACGTGGCCTGCGAGAAACCCCTGGCCACCGACGCCAGCCAGGCCGCTGAGCTGGTGCGGCTGGCCGCCGAGCGTGACCTGATCCTCGCGGTCGCGCACTGTTACTCGGCCTATCCCATGGTCCGCCAGGCGGCGCGGATGGTCCGAGGGGGAGAGCTCGGGCGGCTGCGTTACGTCGACGTCGAGCACGCCTCCGGCTGGGCGGCCGGGGAGGTCGAGGCGGGCGGCCACCGGAGGGTCGCCTGGCGCATGGACCCGTCGGTCAGCGGGATCGCCAGCGTTGTCGCCGACGTGGGGACGCACGCCTTGCACCTTGCCCGCTACATCACCGGGCGCGAGGTGACCGGGGTCTCCGCGACGCTGGACACCCTCGTCCCGGGGAGGCGGGTCGTCGACAACGCGAGTGTCACCCTGCGCTTCGGCGACCTGCCGGGGCGGCTGTGGGCGAGCATGGCGGCGACCGGGCACCACCACGGACTGCGGATCAGGGTGTTCGGTTCGCGGGCCAGTCTGGAATGGGCGCACGAGGACGCGACGCGGCTGACCCTGCGCGAACTCGATGGTGGGGTGCGGGTGCTGACCGACGGGTGGCCCGGCCTGTCCAGGGACGCACTGCGGCTCAACCGGGCGGGTCTGGGACACCCGGAGGGGTTCATCGAGGCCTTCGCTAATTTCTACACCGATGTGGCCGACGACATTGAGGCGCGACGCGACGGGCGCCAGATCGAGCGTGAACTGACCTACCCGAGCGGGGCCGATGGCCTGGTCGGCGTTCGGTTCGTGGACGCGGTCGTGGCCTCCCACCGGGCGGGTGGGGGATGGGTCGAGATAGGGGAATAGCCATGCGACGGATATCGCTGATCGGAGCCGGATTCATCGGGACGGTCCATGCCGGGAACCTGGCCTCCCACCCCGGGGTCGATTTCGTGTCGGTCTATGACCCCGACCGCTCTCGCGCGGGGGCCGTGGCGTCCCGTTTCGGGGCCAGCCTAGCCGGGTGCGTCGATGAGGCGCTCCATGGGGTGGACGCGGTCTACATCGCCTCCTCGACCGATACCCACGCCGAGTTGTTGCGTGCCGCGGTGGACGCCGGGGTGGCGGTGCTGATCGAGAAACCGATCGACCTCGACCTTGCCCGTGCGTCCGGGGCGGCCGCCCACGCCCGTGGGCGGGGAGTGCCGGTGATGGTGAACTTCAACCGCCGCTTCGACCGGGATCACGCCGAGTTGCGGCGCCGCTGCCAGCGGGGAGACATCGGAGCGGTGGAACTGCTCAGCCTGTCCAGCCGCGGCCCCGAGGTGCCGCCGCTGTCCTACATCGAGGTGTCGGGCGGGCAGTTCCGAGACCAGGCGGTGCACTTCTACGACCTGGCCCGCTGGATCACCGGGGAAGACCCGGTCAGCGTCACGGCGGTGGGCTCGGCGCTGGTGTCCCCCGAACTGGCCCGTTATGGGGACGTGGACACCTCGGTATCGCTGCTGCGGTTGCCATCCGGTGGCCTCGTCCAGGTCGATTGCATGCGCCGGAGCGGTCATGGCTACGACGAACGCATTGAGGCCGTGGGGTCTCTCGGGCTGGTGGAATCCGGCCGGATGCCCACGGGCAACGTGCGGCTCTACCGGGGAGGCGAACAGGTCATGGATGGCCTGCACCCGGGCTGGTTCGAGCGGGTCCGGCCGACCTATGCCGAGGCGCTGGACCATTTCGTGCGGGCCCTCGAAGGTGAGCATCCGATGACCCCTGGCCTGGACGACGGGCTCAAGGCCCAGGCCATCGCCGAGGCCGCCACGGCGTCCCTGCGGTCCGGGCGCACCGAGCCGGTCCGCTACCCGGGCTGAGGCGGCGTCCGTCTGGACCCGGGTGCGGCGGGGCGGAGACGAAGGGCGGTGAGCGGCTCAGCGCCCACCGCCCATCACCTCACTGGTCGGCCGAGGGCTGGGTCATGTCGGCGGGGACGACCCACTGGTCGAACTCTTCCTCGGTGAGGAAGCCGAGTTCCAGGGCGGATTCCCGCAGCGAGATGCCCGCCTGGTGGGCGTTCTTGGCGATCTTGGACGCCTTGTCGTAGCCGATATGGCGGTTCAGTGCGGTGACCTGCATGAGGTTGGTGGCGAGGTTAGCCTCGATCTTGGCGTGGTTGGGCTCGATGCCATAGGCGCAGTTCTCGTCGAAGGAGACGCAGGCGTCCCCGAGCAGCTGGATGGACTCCAGGACGCACCAGGCCATGACCGGCTTGAACACGTTGAGCTGGAAGTTGCCCTGCGAACCGGCGAAACCGACGGTGGCGTCGTTGCCGAACACCTTGGTGGCGACCATGGTCATGGCCTCGCACTGGGTCGGGTTCACCTTGCCCGGCATGATGGAGGAGCCGGGCTCGTTTTCGGGGATGTTCAGCTCGCCGATGCCGTTGCGGGGGCCGGAGGCGTACCAGCGGACGTCGTTGGCGATCTTCATCAGGGCGTCGGCGAGGACGCGCAGCGCCCCCGAGACCAGTACCAGGGCGTCGTGGGCGCCGAGGGCGGCGAACAGGTTGGCGGCCTGGGTGAACGGGATGCCCGCCTCCTCGGAGATCTTGGCGGCGCACAGCTTGCCAAACTCCGGGTGGGCGTTCAGGCCGGTGCCGACGGCGGTCCCGCCGATGGCGAGTTCGCGGGCGCGGGAATCGGCATACTCGATGCCCTCCAGCGCGAAGTCGATCTGGGCGACCCAGCCGGAGAAGACCTGGCTGAGCCGGATCGGGGTCGCGTCCTGCAGGTGCGTGCGCCCGACCATGATGACGTCGTGGTACTTCTTGGCCTTGGCGTCCAGGGTGTTGCGCAGCTGCCGCACCCGGGGATACATGGCGGCGAGTTCGTTCACGACTGCGATGTGCATGGCGGTGGGGAAAGTGTCATTGGAGGACTGTCCCCGGTTGACGTGATCGTTGGGGTGCACCGGGGTCTTGGAGCCCAGGGTGCCGCCCGCCAGCTCGATCGCGCGGTTGGAGATGACCTCGTTGACGTTCATGTTCGACTGGGTGCCAGAGCCGGTCTGGAAGACCACCAGCGGGAAGTGATCGTCCAGGGCGCCCGAGATGACCTCGTCACCGGCCTGGGCGATCAGCTGGGCGATGTCTTGGGGCAGCTCGCCCAGTTCCGCATTGGCTAGGGCCGCGGACTTCTTCAGGATGCCGAGCGCCTTGATCATCGGGCGGCCCCACACGAAGGTCTCGCGTCCGATGTTGAAGTTGTGCAGGGAACGCTCGGTTTGCGCCCCCCAGTATCGGTCAGAGGCCACCTCGACGGTGCCCATGGAGTCGGATTCAATACGGGTGTTCTGTGGTGACACAAAGGCTCCTTCGCTTAGTCGGCCAACACCCTAAGGTTAGCGATGCCTGGGTGCCGGGTGGGACCGGGTGGGCCTGTGCGCCGCGGCTATCCCCGCGGGACGCGAAAAGGCCCGGGCCAGCGCGTGGTACCGGGGCCCTCTCGTGGTGGTGATTTCGCCGGACCGCTCAGCTCCTGGCTGAGTCTCCCTTCGGCGGCTGGCCAGCGTGCGCGAAGCCCTAGGCCCCACCGAGGTGTCTTGGCCGGGATGGTGAGCCGGGCTCAGTCGGAGCTGCTGGCGTTGATATTGCTCAGGGTGTGAACGATCGCTTCGCGGGTCTTGGTATCCACGGGGGTGCCGTTGAAATGCACCACCAGCGGATCGATCTGGGCGGCATCGGAACCCAGGGTCTTGGCGTAGTCGCGCGCAGATTCCACGTCACCGAACTTCAGCACCGTGAGGTAGCTGTTGCCGACCGCCTGCACGCAGCTCACCTTCGGGCCACAGACCTCGGCGGTCCGGTCGGAGGCGTCCAGGTAGGGCCAGTCGGGATCGGGGCTGACGGTGGTGAAGCGCTCGACGAGATCGATCTGGCCTCGCGACCACGCGTTGGAGAAGATGTTCTGGACGCCGCACCCGGTGCTGAACACCGTGGCCGCGATCACCAGGAGGGAGACGGGCAGGGTCCTGGCAGCCCGGGCTGGGAAGGCCCGGCGTGCTGGGCCATGGGGTTTGGGCATCATTCGCTCCTCGTTCTGCTGCCTGGCGGCTGCTGGTCCATCCAGAGCACAAAAATAGCCGAACCCGCAAAACGTGGATTCGGCTATTCCGATGCCCGGAGGCCTCGTGGTGGCGGTGACGGTGGGATTTGAACCCACGGTAGGTCTCCCTACACTCGCTTTCGAGGCGAGCTCTTTCGGCCGCTCAGACACGTCACCGCCGAGAAGTGTAGCCCGTCGCGGTGCCCGCGTGCCACTCGGCTGGGAGGGACGCGGGGCGGCCGGCTCAGCTGACGCCGAGTTCGCGGCTGATGCGTTCCAGCATGCGGCGGTTGATCTCGTCGGCCTTCTCGTGCCAGCCGAAGACGCAGACGCTGATGATGCCGTCGAAGTCGATCTCCCGCAGGGTCGAGAAGACCTCGTCCCAGTTGACGTCGCCGAAGCCGATCTCGTTGTGCTGGTGCACGGTCACGTCGGCCCCGGGCGGGTTGACGATGTAGCGGTTGCCGTCGTTGGCCTTGTGGTTGAGGGCGTCGGCCATGTGCACCTCGCGCAGCTTGTCACCGGCGGAGCGGAGCATCCGGCCGACGTCGCCCACCCCGTCGGAGAGGTGGAAGGTGTGCGGGCAGCAGTACTCGTAGCCGATCCAGGGCTTGTTGACGCCGCGGATGATCTCCAGGGTCTTGTCGTGCAGTTCGACGAAGTCGTAGGGGTGGGCCTCCATGATGAGGTTGATGCCGTACTTCTCGAAGACCGGGGTCAGTTCCTCGATGGAGCGGTACCACTGGTGCTCCGACTCGCGGGCCCGGTTGCGGTCGCCGGAGAACTCGCTGGTGATGTCGCGCACGTCGAGGGCGTCGGCGATCTCCAGCAGCCGCCGGAAGTTGCGCACCTGAGCGGTGCGTTCCTGCTCGTCGATGGCCGCCCAGTTGAACACCGGATTGAGGGTGCGGATCTTCACCCCGGTCTCGGCCTGGGCCTTGTTCAGCTCCGCGATGAAGGCGTCATCGGCCTTGGGATAGTGGTGCCAGAAATGGAAGTCGGATCGGGGCGACATCTCGACGAACCGGAAGCCGAGCTCGGCGGCTTTGCGTAGCGTGTCGGGTGCCGACATGCTCGGGTAGTACATGTTGGGGTCGAGGGCGATATCCACCATGGGCTGCTGCCTTTCGTGAGTGACGGCCGACGCTGGCCTTGTCAGTACAATTATGCTCCCTGTTTGCCTGGCTGGAGCAAGTATCGGCATCTTGACAGGACAAAACTCATGCTACACCATGGTTGGTGTCGCGCGACACCACGGCGGTGTCGCCACCGGGAGGAAGACCATGAATGACGTCATCTCTGTCGCCGTGATCGGTGCTGGCATGGCCGGCCAGACCCACGCGGACGCCTGGCGGCGCTGCACCAGCGTCTACGCGCTGGGCTTGCCCAGGGTGCGGCTCGCCACGATCGCCGATGTCCACCTGCACACCGCCCAGGACGCCGCGGCCCGCTACGGCTACGAGCGCGCGACCGATGACTGGCGCGAGATCGTCGGAGACCCGAGCATCGACGTGGTCTCCATCGTGGTCGCCAACCGCCTGCACCGGGAGATGGCCGAGGCGCTGGTCGGGGCGGGCAAGCACGTCTTGTGCGAAAAGCCGCTGACCGACACCCTCGCCGACGCCGCCGCCATGGCCGAACTGGAGGCCAGCACCGACCGGGTGACCGGTCTGGGCTTCTGCTACCGGCGCCACCCCGGCATCGCCAAGGTCGCCGAGCTGGTCCAAGGCGGAGCGCTGGGCGCGGTCAGCCACTTCAACGGGGCCTACTGGTGCGACTACGGCTGCGACCCCGCCACGCCGATCGCCTGGCGCTACACCGGGCCGATGGGTTCGGGCGCGCTCGGGGACGTCGGCAGCCACCTAGTGGACGCCGCCGAACTGATCTGCGGCCCGGTCGTCTCGGTATCGGGGGCCACCATGGGAACCGTCATCGCTAAGCGTCCCCCCGCCAGCGGCCACGTCGCGGGTGGACGCGGGGCGAGCACAGAGGCCGAGGCGACCGAGCCCGTCACCAACGACGACATCGCCACCTTCACCGCCCGGTTCGCCTCCGGCGTGGTGGGCACTTTCTCGGCCTCCCGGGTCGCCTTCGGCGTCCCGAACTCGCTGATCTTCGACGTCTTCGGCACCCAGGGCCGGGCGTCCTTCGACTTCGCCCGCGCCGGTGAGATCACCCTGGACGACGCCTCGGCTCCCGAGGGATTGCGCGGTCCCCGGCGGGTCCTGGTCAACCCATCCTTCCCCTATTTCAAGGACGGCTCCTCGATGGCCTTCGGCGGCGTCGGGTTCACCCAGATCGAGCAGTTCGTCTACCAGGCCCACGCCTTCCTACAGCAGGTGGCGGGCATCGCCGAGGGCGCGCTGCCGCCCGTGGCGTCCTTCGCCGACGGGTACCGCTCAATGCGCATCCTGGACGCCATCGCCCGCTCCGCCGCCTCCGGCGGGGCAGCCATCACCATCGAATGACCCGAACCGACCCTTTCAGGAGAACACCATGGCCTTCACCCTCGGTGCCTATACCGCCTGCCTGCAAGATCGCACCCTGGACGAGGTGCTCACCATCCTCAAGTCCAACGGCCTGACTGGGGCCGAGATCAACGTCGGCGGTTTCATTCCGAGCCCGCACGCCCACGTCGATCTGTTGCTCAGCAACGCGCAGGCCCGCGCCGCCTACCTCGACGTCTTCGCCCGCCACGAGATGGTGCTGTCGGGCCTCAACGCCTCGGGCAACCCGCTGTCTCCCCACCCGGGCCAGGGGATCAAACACGCTAGCGACGTCCGCAACGCCATCGAACTGGCCGCCAAGCTGGGGGTCAAGGAGATCGTCACGATGTCGGGCTGCCCCGGCTCTGACCCGGACGCCAAGTACCCCAGCTGGGTGGTCAACCCCTGGGACGGGGTCTATCTCGACGTGCTGGACTATCAGTGGGGCGTCCTGATCCCGTTCTGGCAAGAGATCGACCGGTTCGCCGCCGGGCTGGGCGTCCAGGTCTGCTGGGAGCTGCACCCCCACAATGTGGTGTTCAACGTCCCCACCTTCGAACGCTTCGTCGCCGAGGCGGGCACGACCAACATCAAGGTCAACATGGACCCCTCCCACCTGTTCTGGCAGCAGATGGAACCGATTGAGGCCGTCCGCAGGCTCGGCTCCCACATCGGCCACGTCCACGCCAAAGACACCAAGATCTTCCCCGGTGCCGCCTACCGCGGTGTCCTCGACACCTCCTTCGAGCGGGTCCCGGCCGAGGACCCCGGCAAGGTCCCGACCGGCGTGGGCACCTGGTGCAACGCCTGGCCGCAGGACCCGGCCTGGCGATTCGTCGCGGTCGGGCTCGGACACGACGTGGACTACTGGACGCGCTTCCTGGCCGCGCTCGCCGAGATCGACCCCGAGATGAACATCAACATCGAGCACGAGGACGCCTCCCTCGGACAGGAGGAGGGTTTGGCGGTCAGCGCGGCCACCCTGCTCGCCGCTGCGGAGAAGCTTGGGGGCGCGCCCGCGCTGTGAGCACCCGGTGAGGGGCATACAGCCGATGCGGTGTGAGGACCCGGCCCGCCGCGGGGGCGGCGTCCCCGAGGCCCAGATGGCATGGCGCCGTGGGCTCCTCAGAACCGGTCCCGGGATGGGGCCTGGAGGTGCGGGGGCCTCGTGCCGCTCAGTGCAGGGAGCCCCGCACCTCCAGGCGAGGCTCGACCAGTTCGTCTCGA
>JAUMYR010000026.1:0-6111 GCA_030528545.1 Propionibacteriaceae bacterium | reverse complement strand
CGCTCAGTGCAGGGAGCCCCGCACCTCCAGGCGAGGCTCGACCAGTTCGTCTCGAGGGGGCCCATGGGGATCGGCGACTCGGCTCAGCAGTAGCTCCACGGCCCGGCTTCCCAGCCTGGCGGGGGATTGATCGATAGAAGTGAGGGAGAACTCCGCGCGGGCCGCGAGATAGGTGTTGTCGTAGCTGACGACAGCGACATCGCTGCCGAGCCTCAGACCGGACGCGACGACGGCGGCGACGACATCGATGGCCAGGATGTCGTTGTGGACGATCATGGCGGTGCCGGGGGCGACGAGAGAGCGCAGCGTCGCTCCCGAGCCGTCGGCGGTCACCTGATTCCACGAAAAGCCGTGAGCCTCGGCCTCGGAAATGAGAGCGAGCTGGCGCTCGTGGCCGGTCGGGTCGAGCATCGACCAGTGTGGGGCGACGGGCACGACCTTGCGATATCCGCGGCTGGCGAGGGCCCTCATGATGATGTGCGCAGCGCGCCGCTCGTCGATCCTTACGCTGTCGACTCGCCCGCCCGCCGGGGCGCGTCCGATCAGCGTGAGGGGGGTCTGCTCCGCGAGCTGGCACAGTTCCGCGTCGCCCAGGTTGGGGGCGACCATGATGAGCCCGGTCGCGCGCAGCCTCATGAAATGGTCTGCCTGCTCCAGGGCGGCCCCGCGGTCCTGGCCGGAGATCGTGAACACCGTGGTCTGGGACGCGGCCGCCGCCGCGCGGCGCAGTCCCTCGCTCACCGCGTCATAGAAGGGGTTGCGAATATTGGGCAGGATGACCCCGATCACCCCGGAACGGGCCGATGCCAGCGATACCGCAGCCTCGTTGGGACGGTAACCGAGGCGGGCCGCGACGGCCAGGATGCGGGCGCGGTTGCTGGCCGAGACGCGGCCCGAGCCGCGCAGCGCGCGGGAGACGAGGGTGCGTGATACGCCGGCCGCCCGCGCCACGTCGTCCTGGGTCGGAGCCTTCATGCTGGTAGCCTAGCGGTCGCGTGGAGAGGCTGACAGCCCCCGATCGGCGCGGCAATGTCAGAACAAAGATGTGGTGTCGAGGGTGTCTGAGGGCTCTGGAGTGTCTGCTGCACACCTGTCTGGGGGCGGGGTGTGGCGCGGGACGCGGAAGCATACATGTCTTGACAAAGTTACTTCGGATCGATTAGCGTCCTAGCACCGACAAACGGCAAGGACGCCTCGTTGTGGCTCGCCCCACCGCAGGTTGCCGACGCCCTGTTTATCTGAGAGGTGAACATGATGAAGAAGCGTGGTGGCCTGCTTGCCGCGATGGCAGCAGCCGCGCTGGCCGTCAGCGCTTGTACCGCACCGACCGCCGATCCCTCCGCCAGCGCTGGCGGGGCCGCGGGAGAATGCCCCGCCGATGCTTTGTGCAAGGTGGGTAACGTGGTCAAGCCCAAGGACGGCAAGACCTATAAGATTGGTGTCTCCTTCCCGGTCCTGGACCAGTTCCTGCAGACCGTGGCCGACGGCATGAAGGCCCGTGCGGCCGAGGCCGGTGTGGAACTGTCCATCGTCTCGGCTCAGGAGCGCACCGATGTGCAGCTCAATAACGTGCAGAACTTCATCGCGGCCAACGTGGACGCGATGATCGTCATCCCGCAGGACACCCAGGCCACCGACCCGATCACGCAGAAGGCTCAGGAGGCGAAGATCCCGCTGGTCTACGTGAACCGCCGCCCGGCCAACCTGCCGAACACCATCCCCTACGTCGGCTCCGACTCCCTGTACGCGGGCCAGGTAGAGATGGAGGCCCTCGCCAAGCTCGTGGGCAACAAGGGCAATGTGGCGATCCTGCAGGGCGACCCCTCCCAGGAGGCCGCGATCCTGCGCACCAAGGGCTGCAAGGAGACCGCCGAGAAGCTCGGCATGCAGGTGATCCGCGAGCAGGCCGGCCTGTGGGCCCGCGATAAGGGTCTGCAGATCGCCGAGAACTGGATCCAGTCCGGTGACAAGATCGACGTCATCTGCTCCAACAACGACGAGATGGCCCTCGGCGCGATCAACGCCTACAAGAAGGCTGGCAAGCTCGATACCGTCAAGATCGGCGGCGTGGACGCGACCAAGGACGCGCTGGCGGCGATGAAGGCCGGTGAGCTCCCGGTCACCGTCTTCCAGGACGCCAAGGGCCAGGGCTATGGCGGCGTGGACGCCGCCGTGCAGCTCGCCAACGGAGGCAAGGTGGCGGCGACACTCGATGTCCCGTACGTCCTCGTCACTCCCGACAACATGGCAGAGTTCGAGAACCGGTGATTCTGTGCTGGGTGGGCGAGGAATCGCCCACCCAGTTTTCTACTCTCACGGATAAGGGGAGCAATGAGCGAGTACATGCTCCGTATGGAGAACATAACCAAGACATTTCCTGGCGTGGTCGCACTGAGCGATGTCACGCTGCTGGTCCGGCCGGGCACCGTGCACGCCCTGATGGGCGAGAACGGCGCGGGAAAGTCGACCCTCATGAAATGCCTCATCGGCATGTATCGGCAGGACGAGGGTGACATCTACCTGGAAGACGAGCTGATCGTCACCAACAGCGAGGCGGAGGGGCTCAGTCGGGGAATCTCGATGATCCATCAGGAGCTTTCCCCGGTGCCAGAGATGACCGTAGCCGAGAACATCTATCTCGGCCGGGAGCCGCGAGTGGCCGGTGTGCTGATCGACCACCGCAAGATGTTGCAGCAGACCCGAGAACTATTCGAGCGCTGGGGAATCGACATCAACCCGCGCAAGAAGATGCGCGAACTCTCGGTTGCCCAGACCCAGATGGTTGAGATCGCCAAGGCGATCAGCTACGACTCCAAGATCATCATCATGGATGAGCCCACCTCGGCCATCCCTGAAAAAGAGGTGGAACACCTGCACCGCATGATCGATCAGCTCCGCGCGGACGGTAAGGCGATCATCTACATCACCCACAAGATGGACGAGGTGTTCAAGATCTCCGACGACATCACCGTCTTCCGGGATGGCAAGTGGGTGGCGACCGAGCGCGCCGAGAACCTCAACCACGACAAGCTCATCACGCTCATGGTCGGGCGGGAGATCACCGAGATGTTCCCCAAACTGGAGGCCGACATCGGTGAAGTGATGCTGAGCGTTGAGGGGCTCAACCGGGGCAACCTGGTGAAGGACGTCAGCTTCGAGGTTCGTCGCGGCGAGATCCTCGGTTTCGCGGGCCTGATGGGCGCGGGACGTACCGAGGTGCTGGAAACCCTGTTCGGTATCCACCCGGCCGACTCGGGCGTGGTCAAGATCAATGGCGAGCAGGTGGTCATCAAGCAGCCCAAGGACGCTATCGACGCGGGCCTATCCCTGCTCACCGAAGACCGGAGGCTGACCGGCATCATGGGCGTCCTGAGCGTCCGCGACAACATGATGATGGCTGCCCTGCCGGAATACAGCCCGGGAGGCTGGCTGCAATACGGAAGGATCAACGTCGCGGTCCAGGAACAGCGCGAAAAGCTCGCGGTGAAGACCCCGACGGTGCGCCAGCAGATCAAGAATCTGTCGGGCGGTAACCAGCAGAAGGTGCTCATCTCCCGCTGGCTCCTCACGCTTCCCGACATCCTCATGATCGACGAGCCGACCCGCGGCATTGACGTGGGCGCCAAGAGCGAGATCCATCGGTTGATGTCGATGCTGGCGCAGGCCGGAAAGGCCATCATCATGGTCAGTTCGGAGCTTCCCGAGGTCCTCGGAATGAGCGACCGCATCCTCGTGATGCACGAGGGCCGGGTGACCGGTGAACTCAGCCGGGAAGAGGCCGACCAAGAAAGCATTATGCAGCTCGCTACTGGCCGTGGGTCCGTGGCCTAGATTTGAAAGAGACCTGTTATGTCAACTATTTCTGAGGCGAGTGCGAAACCTGCATTCGACTGGGGCGCATTCGTGCGCAAGTATTTGATCGTCGGGATCCTGATCGCCATGGTGATCCTTCTCGGCCTAGCGACGCAGGGGAAGCTGTTGCAGGTGCAGAACCTGCTCAACATCGTCGTCCAGGTCGCCCCGATCGGCATCATGGCCTGCGGCATGACCTTCGTCATCATCGCGTTGGGCATCGACCTGTCCGTGGGCTCAATCGTCGCCCTTTCCGCGGTGGTCGCTACCAGTCTGGTGCAGTTGCCGAGCGCTGAGCCCAAGATGTATCCAGGCCTGCTGCTGCCTGCGATCGTCGGTATCGTCGCGGGTATCGCCGTCGGCGTCGCCGCGGGTCTCACGAATGGTTTCCTGATCTCGAAGTTCAGCATCGCTCCCTTCATCGCGACGCTGGGCATGATGACCGCCGCGCGTGGCCTAGCGCTGATCTACTCGACCGGGCGTCCGGTCTCGACCCTGGACCCGAACTTCAACTTCATCGGCCAGGGAAGCATCCTGTTCATACCGGTGCCGATCCTGATCTTCGCGGCGGTGGCGGTGGGCACTCACGTCTTGTTGAACTACACTCGCTTCGGACGCCACACCTACGCCATCGGCGGCAACGAGCAAGCGGCGAAGGTCTCGGGCATCAACGTGCGCCGGGTGAAGCTGAAGATCTACACCCTGAGCGGCCTGTTCGCGGGCATCGCCGGCCTGATCCTGGCCGCGCGCATCGGATCGGGTAACCCGCAGCTGGGCACCGGCATTGAGCTGGACGCGATCACCGCGACCGTCATCGGCGGCACCTCCTTCGCCGGCGGCATCGGTACCGCCTGGGGAACGGTGGTCGGCGCGCTCATCATCGGCGTCATCAACAACAGCATGGACCTGCTGAATGTGTCGCCGTTCTGGCAGTTGGTGGTCAAGGGCGTCATCATCGTGGTCGCCATCATCATCGACGAACGGAAGAACCGCTGATCCTAAGGGAAAGCTGAATCTTGGTGGGGTCGGGGCGTAGGCCCCGGCCCCATCGAGAAGCCTGGCGTGCGTGTTCTGGTGGGATGAGAAAAGCCCAGAACACGCTCGCGGGGTTTCTGGAGGATCGGCACCCACCCCTCGGTCACACACTCACACGTACTCACGGAATCATGATGGGAACCAGAAGATGAGAGAACTTGGCGTCGGCCTAGTCGCGATAGGTTGGATGGGCCGCCTGCATACCCGCGGGTTCAAGGCGCTCAGCGAGCGCTACCCGGAGCTTGGCGTCAGGGCGAACCTGGTGGTCGCCGCCGACGCTTCCGAGGCGGGACGCCAGGATGCGCTCACCCGTTTCGGCTACTCCCGAGCAGTGGCGGACTACCGGGAAGTGCTCGAGGACCCGGCGGTCGAGGTCGTCAGCATCTGCACCCCCAACTTCCTGCACCACGAGGTCGCGATGGCGGCGATCGCCGCGGGCAAGCCCTTCTGGATCGAGAAGCCGATGGGGGTCAACGCGGCGCAGAGCCGCCAGATCGCCCAATCGGCCGAGGCCGCGGGCCTGGCGACGGCGGTCGGTTTCAACTACCGGCACCAGCCCGCGATCCAGCACGCCAGGGCGCTGATCCGCTCCGGCGAACTGGGCCGGATCACCAATGCCCGCGTCTGGCTGGTGGCCGACTATGCTTCTTCCCCCGATGGCGCGCTGACCTGGCGTTATTCGCGCTCCCATGCCGGGGCCGGGGTCGTGGGCGACCTGATGAGCCACGGCATCGACCTCGCCCACTACCTGGTCGGGCGCATCGGTGAACTGACCGCGATGACTGGCACCTTCCTCGCCGACCGTCCGATCCCGCTGGAGCAGGGAGTCGGGCACTCCGCGGTCAAACTCTCCGACGAACGCGGCCCGGTCGAGAACGAGGACTACGTTGCCGCGCTCGGACGCACCGACGGCGGCGTCCTGGTCACCCTGGAGGCCAGCCGGGTGGCCAACGGCCCGCGTGCCGAGTACATCGTCGAGGTCTATGGCACCGAGGGTTCGGTGCGCTGGAACTATGAGCTGCCCATGCATTTGCAGGTGTTCCGCAGGGACGCGGCAGATCAGGGATACGCCACGATCATGGCCGACACCAGCCACGGCGATTTCGGGCGTTATCAGCCCGGGCCTGGCAACTCGATGAGCTTCGACGACCTCAAGGCCATCGAGGCGAAGCTGTTCGTCCAGTCGGTCCTGACCGGAGAGCAGGTCGCCCCCTCCGCGGCGGA
>JAUMYR010000025.1 GCA_030528545.1 Propionibacteriaceae bacterium | reverse complement strand
TGCTCGGCTACGACGGCGTCATCATGCAGCGCATCGACGGCCTGTCCCAGCGCTAACACCAGCCAGGTGTTGGAGCGCCAGTTGTGCAGCGCACGAACCAGTCAACCAATCCATGAAGATCCAACAGCCTGGCATCGTTATCGTCACGCATTCCCAGCGAGCGAATCACGTGTGCCGCCTCGTCCTGGTCTACCTCCAGCTTGACCCCGTTCATTTCCAGGAAGACTACGGTAACTAACCAAGCCGTGCGCTTGTTTCCGTCGCGGAACGCCTGCGCCTCCGCGATGCCATAGGCTAGCCGCGCAGCCTTCTCCACCAACGTCGGGTGAGCCTCGACTCCACCAAATACCTGAAAGGGTGCAGCTAAAGCACTTTCCAGCTTATCCGGCGCAACAAGAGGCCCAGCTTTGACCTCAATTCTGTTGAGTTCCACGCAGAGGTCAAAGCTGATTCTGTGGATCACTCCGCAAGCAGAGCCAGGGTGCGGCTCCAGCGTCGGCTCGCCCTCGCGGCGAGGTCCAAGACTTTGGCCTCGTCGGCTTCTTCAATGCGCGACAGCGGGCGCTTGGGCCCCTTGCCCGCCAAGCTCTGGCGTGTAAACTCCCGGCGCATGGCATTGTGAGTCACTTCCTCGTTGCTCTTCTCCTTCGGGGGAAGGTCTCCACGCGCCTCCCGCCAGGGGGGTTCAGCGTGGGTCATCTCGATCAGCTCTCCTCCGTTCCACCGGCGATAGTGACCCACGACAGCATCAATCGTGGTCTTCTGATCGGCGCTCAAGTCGTAATCGCCCTTCTCCCCGAGGCGATAGCGGACGCTGGGCACGACTGGCCCCATGGCCCAGGCTTCGATCCTGTCCTCGAACATGGGCGTCCCGTCCCACGCTAGCGACCACCCCTGCACGTAATACAGCAGCTTCTGGTACTGCACCTCGCCGCATGGGGGGTTCGTCTCGCTGATGTACCTCAAGACATCAATCGCCTTAGCCATACCAACTCACCCCTTTACACCAAGTAACCAGAAAAGCCAAAAACAGCGCCTACTTAAGCTAATGGTACCTTGACATACCGGCATGCCGGAAACATTTGGTGCAACCCATGGGCAGTCCCACGAGACGTGGAGCTACGTCCCGCGCGGTCTTCCCGGCAATGGTGGGCTAGCCACGAAGCGCAGCCGAGAGGGTGCCGACGCTCACCTGGGCATCGCCAGGGACGCACTGGACCTTCTTGGGAGCCACGCCGGGTCAGTTATCGGTCCCGGTCGGACCATCGCTCGCCCGCGGGGAGATCACCTGGATGCCGACGGCCCGAGCGGCCCGGCCGAGTCGCTGGTCATAGGTCAGGATGGCCGCCGCGTCGAGCCGCAGCGCTGCTTCTAGGTGCAGCGCGTCCAGGGTTCGCAGGTAGGGCATCGGTAGTAGCCCCGCGCCGCGGTACACCGCACGGTCGAGGGAAGCGATGCTTACTCCCTCAAGCAGCCGGGTCACGTCCCTCTGGTCGAGGTCTTCCCGGATCGCGACGCACCGCAGCTCCGTCTCAAGCAGGTCGCTCGAGACCAGCGCGTCTGTGGTTTCGTCGAGCCACGTGATCAGGGCGTCCGTCTCTGGCTGTTCGAGCAGCAAGGTGGCCAGGGCCGAGGTGTCGACATAGACGACCCGCCCCGTGGTCACAGCCGATCCTCGCGGAGATCATCCAGCGCCTCGCCCAGGTTTCGCCCCTGCTTTCGTTTCACTCCCAGGCTCGCCCATCCGCCTTTCCTCCGCGCCGGACGGACGACGCGCAAGCCGGGAGCGGGCTCGTCCAAGGGCACGATCCGCCCCACGGGCACCCTGTTGTTAGTCAGGATGAACGACCTGCCCTCGCTCACCGCACGCAGCACCCGGCCCGACTCGTTGCGGAGCGCTCGCTGCGACAGGCTCTCGTTGCTTTGGCTGCTGCCCATAACACAACCGTAGCACGCACGCTACACGAGCCGTGGGCCGTCAGTCAGGACGGCAACCGGGCGCATATTCATTCAGAGCAAGGACTCACTGTTGGGCCAAAACTTCTGAGGCATAGTTCCGCGCACTGACTCAGAGAGGATCGGCATGAAATCTGGAGCACTTCAGCCCTTCGAGGTATGCGGAAATGATGGCCTCTTCGTTATTGGGAGCGGTGCGGATGATGCGTTGCATGAGCATGCCATCGACGAGAGCCGCCAGGTCCTGAGCGTGTTGCTCGGGCTGGTCAACGCCGAGACGCTGGAGCATCGCCGCCGCCCTAGCGATGAAGGAATCGCGCACTGCGGGCCGGGTGGCGAGCGCGGCCTGAAGTTCGGGATCGTCTCGGCATTCCAGCAACAGCACCAGCCGGGCCCGGTGGTCATCGGCGCGACGCATCGTGTCGTCTAGGCCAGCCACCACCATCGACGCCACAGCTTGAGGGGTCAGCTCCTCTGAGATGGCCTGTGCGGCGAGGTCGTCGGTGGTCCGGGCGGCAAGGCGCTCCACGACCAGGCTGACGAGGTCACGGCGGGTGCGGGCGTAGTACGAGGTCGAACCATCAGGTAGGCCAAGCTCGCGGTCAATGGACAGGTGAGTGAAAGCGCGCACGCCACGCGAGGCGAGAATCCTGATCCCGGCATCGGCGATCTGTTCGCGACGACCCACCACGCTTCTCATGCTTCGCCCACCTCCCCTCTATGAACATAGATTACACTGGAAATACTCTATGCCCATAGAGGAAATGGGGTTGGTACGAATGATCGTATGGTTTAGCGACATCTCCAGCGGCGACGCGGCGCGGGTGGGAGGAAAGGGAGCGAATCTGGGCGAGTGCGCCCGGGCCGGGCTCCCGGTGCCGCCGGGGTTCTGCGTCAGTATCGACGCCTACCGCGAAACAACCCGAGGTGTCGCGGACCTGCTCACCGCCCATGCTGCGCGAGGTGAGGCTCGGGCAGCACGGCAGCTGGTCTTGGGCCTTCCGATTCCGGATTCGGTGCGGTCGGCGATCCGCGAGGCCTATGCCCGCTTGGGCGAGCCACGAGTGGCGGTGCGGTCGTCGGCCACCGCGGAGGACTCGGCGGAGGCGAGTTTCGCGGGGCAGCAGGACACCTACCTCGGTGTTGTCGGGGTCGAAGCGGTCCTGGATGCGGTGCGCCGGTGCTGGTCGTCGCTGTGGACGGATCGCGCGGTGGACTATCGCCGACAGCAGAGCGTCCCAGACGAGGGCCTCGGGCTGGGCGTCGTGGTGCAGGAAATGGTGAACGCTGACACTGCCGGGGTGCTGTTTACCCGCGATCCCGTCACCGGACACGACGAGACGATGCTGGCCAGTTCCTCCTACGGGCTGGGCGAGTCCGTGGTGTCGGCGCTGGTGACACCGGATGAGTTCACGCTCTCCCGCAACCCCGCCGCGGTCGTGGCTAGGCAGATCGGCTCGAAGCAGACCCGGATCGACCAGCTGCCCAGCGGCGGCACGACCAGTACCGATGTGCCGGACGCCGACCGGGCCAGGCAGAGCGTCACCGACGCCCAGCTGCTGCGGATACTCGGCCTCGGCGAGCGGGCCGAAGCCCACTACGGGACCGGCCAGGACATCGAGTGGGCCTTCGTCGGCGACCAGCTATACCTGCTCCAGGCCCGCCCGATCACGGCCAGCGCCACGACGGCAGCCGGTCACGCTCCCGTTCGCGGGCGCCTTGAGCAGGTGTTGCGTGACGACCTGATCGAGCACTTCCCGGCGCCCTTCCCGCTCGACCTGTTCGCTGTGCATCGGGTGCAGGACGCGATCCAGCACCTGATGGGCGTCGCCGGGCTTCGCGTGGTCCCGGCTGCGTCGCTGCTTCGCGGTGACGATGACGGAATCGTCCGCATCGCGATCACCAGACCACGCCTCACCTTGGGCGTCCTGGCCCGGCTACCGGCCCTGTTCCGGCGAGGCATGCGTCACGATCCGACAGCGTGGCCGGACGAGGAACAGGCTCTGCGCGGGAGCCTCGGGCAACTGGCGGACCGGGTCCGGGAGCTAGCCTCGGCCAGCGACGATGCTGCGCTGGCAATAGTGCGCGATGCCGTCGAACACACTGCCGCGATCACTGCCGACCGTTTCGTCCGCTACAACGCACCGATGATCGTCGACCGTTGCGTCACGTCATGGCTCATCAAGCTGTCACGCCCACACCGCGCGATCACGCCTGAAGACCTTTATGCAGATCTGTCCTATAAGACCGCTGAGATCACGGCTGCGATCGCCCGCCTCGCCAGGGCCGCTCGTCGCAGCGGTGTGGCCCCGGCAATCGTCTCGGCCGCCCAGGGAACGGTCGGCCAGGCGCTCGCGGCCAGCCCGGCCGGACGAGAGTTCCAGGCCCGTGTCGGTGCCTTCCTGGCGACCCATGGGGCCCGGACCGCGCGGCTGTACCTGCCGTTCTCCAACCGATCCTGGCGAGAGGACCCCGAGACCTTCTACTCACTCCTAGCCGCGACACTGCGGGGCACCCTCCTCGAACCCGCCCACACCACCGACCCCGCTCAGGAGGTCGAACAGCGGCTGCCGGGATTCCTGCACGCCCGCTGGCGCACCAACACCGCCCGGCTGCGGGCCCGCCACGTGGGACGCGAGGGAACGATGTACCTGATTGAGGAGTTCTTCTGTCTCTCCCGGGCGGCTATGGACGAGATCGCCCGCCGCCTAACTGAACGCCGCCAGCTCGACGATCCCAGTGACATTCGTTTCCTGTACTTCCACGAGGTCGAACAGGCCGTCTCCGGCCATCAGCGACAGCTCCAGGCGGTCGTGACACGGCGGCGCCGCAAGCGCGGCATCGCCGAGGCGATCTGGTGGGATCGTGGCTCCACCGACGAGACGAATACGCTGCGCGGACTGCCCGCCAGCGCGGGCCGGGCGACCGGAACCGCGCGCGTCATCCGCTCACCGGACGAGTTTCACCGCCTCCAGCCAGGTGATGTTCTGGTCTGCCCCTATACCGATCCAACCTGGACGCCACTGTTCGCCCTCGCTGCCGCAGTGGCCGCCGACTCGGGCGGACCACTCTCGCACGCCGCCATCGTCGCCCGCGAGTACGGCATCCCCGCCGTGCTCGGTGTCGGGAACGCTACCAGCCTGCCCGATGGCACGACCCTGCTCGTGGATGGCACCGGCGGCACCATCACCCTCGTCGACCATCCCGCGTCATGAACACGGTGACTGGGCAAGCACCCATCAACGGCTTGCCTGACGGCTGGGTCTAAGCCGGGTGCTACCCTGAGCCATGGAAACGAGAAACCTGGCCACCCTGTTTGGGGTGGCCTTGTTGACGCTTACCGGCTGCCACGGGTCTGGCTCTCCAAAGGAAAGCCTAACCGCCCCCACGTCGGCACCATCTAGCGCCGCCAGCCCGCCCAGGGCTGAGCAAGATCTAGCCAACCTCATACATGCGGAACCCAGAGAGGGAGGCGTCAGGGAATATCTTGCACAAGAGGGTAGCCAGGAATACTTCGATATCTCTGGAGAGTGGAAGTCCTACCTTTCACTAACCGGGGATATCTCCATCGATTGGGCAGAGACCGAGCGAGTCATGTTCATCCCCGTGTGTGACACCGCCAGCGGAACCTTCGTGCTGTACACGAAGAACAAGAACATCGGCGAGGGGTCTTGTGGCCCTCGGCAGATCCCGTTTTTTACTCCCCCCAGACTCAACAACAACGAGAAGCAAGAGTTCTCGTTCAAGATCACTGAAGCGACCAAAGCCGAAGTCGCCGTCTACGTACAGAAGAAAACCTGATTCGAGTCGGACAGGACTGGTCACCTGGTTACCGTGACGACCGTTCTCAGCACCTGCGCCGGGCTGACCCGACGAGCGTCCCTATGAAAACCTCCCTCCTCACCAGAACCCCATAATCGCGCCGAGATTCACCGGCGTAATGGTCTCCACCAAAAGTGGGCTTTATACTGCTTCACGGGAGGGAGAAACCATGAATCATCATGAGATCGTCCCAGTATGGACGCTGGGCACCGAAAACGTCCGGCTTCCACCCCTGGGGCATGAACCCGTCATGACCGCTGAACGGCTGGCCGAATTACGCAGCATGCTCACGAGTTTCGCCCAATCGCCGATTGTCACGTTGGAGAGGCACCCCGCGGCCGCGGAAACGGACCGGCGAAAAGGCATCAAGCTGGGCGCTACGAGCCCTCTGGCGAAGCATCTGTCCCATCTCCTCTCACAATCAGGTCACATGTCCAGGGCCGCCACCCACGCCAACGCCGCCGGGGAAGGGCTGTACCGGATGGTGGTTCCGGCCAACGTCGCGACTCAGGTTGGGAAGGGGCTCCTCCGCCCCATGGCCTCAAAGGCGATCCCCGGTGGGGTGCACAGCGCCCTAGTGGGCGCATCGGGCATTCGGGCCCAGGCCACCTTCGTACCGGCCACTATGAGCGCCGCCTCTACCGCGGGTGCGGTATCGGTTGGCGCCGCACTCACCGTGGCAGCACCGCTGGTTCTCATGGCGGTCGCGGCGGGCATCAGCGCCCACGCCGAGCACAAGCGCGACCAGGCGATTTCCCGCATCACCGAACTGCTCGAAGAGATGCGAGATGACAAGCTTGCGGACGAGCGCGCCGAACTCGTGGCGTGCTGCGACGCCATCACCAAGGCGACCGCCGTGGTGCTCGACGAGGGGAAACTAGGGCTCTCGCTCGGGCTGGATTCCGCCGTCCACGCTGTCAACAAAGCCTTCGCCAACTCCCGGCGGCGCCTAGAGGGTTGGCAAAGCGCCCTTGATGCCCTGTCCCCGGACGACCCAGTCGAGATCGGCGCTTTGGCCAAAGTGCTTCCTGGCATAACCGAGCCAGGCACATTCGACACCGAACTGGAGATCGCCGCCCTGGCCATCGCCCTAAAGCGACGGATCGCTGTTCTGCAGGCCGTGGATCACGCTGGAACGAGCCAAGGCAACCTGTTCAAGAACCTCGTCCGCGCACTCAATACCGATCAGCAGGGCATCGACAGTCTGGAATCCGGCATCGATTCCTTCCTCAAGCGGCTGTCGGCGCTGGAGCTGAAAGGCCCACAGCAACGGTTCAAGCCGCTCAGCAGCGGCGCGGTAGACCGGCTGATGCGCTCTGCGCACCGGATTCGCCACTTGGGCGACAGGGCCTCATTCGATCCGCGCCCAGTTGATATCGCGATCGACATCGTGCGGAGCGCAGACGGCTCGGTTGAGGTTCTTCCCCCAGAATCCGCCTAAGCAGGGCTATCCCCCGCGACCCGCGAGCGGGGACGGCGACGGAAAGAGCGCCACGGCATTCCTCCCCGACAGCTACGTGGGCATCCGGAGGCTCCGGCGTCCCTGCCTCAACGACGAGAACCCTACGGCCGCTGACCGCTAACTCTCCGGGCGTTCGAAAGTGATGCCGTCCAGTCCGGCCTGGGCCTCGGCGAGGTTGCGCATGGCCGCGGCGGCCGCGTGCTGCTGTTGGGTGAGCTTGGCCATGGACTCGGGGTCGGAACCGTCGACGCTGTCCAGCTCGTCCGGGTTCAGCGGCGGCACAGCGACCCGGCTGATGAGTTCGTGGCTGGTCGCGCTGCGATTCTCGTCCTCGCTGAACAGCACCTCGTGCATCTTCTCGTTGGGACGCAGACCGGTGAACACGATGTCGATCTTCTTGCCCGACAACGCGATCAGGTTCTTCGCCACGTCGAGGATGCGCACCGGCTCCCCCATGTCGAGGACGAGCACGTCCCCGGGTTCGCCGATCGCGCCCGCCTGGATCGTCAGCTCACAGGCTTCGGGGATCGTCATGAAGTAGCGGGTGATCTCGGGGTGGGTCACGGTGATCGGCCCGCCCGCGTCGATCTGCGCGGTGAAGGTGTGCAGCATCGAACCCCGCGAACCCAGCACGTTGCCGAACCGGACCGACAGGTAGGTCAGGCCGTATTCCCTCGCGAAGAAAGCGGTCAGCTCCTCGGCGAGGCGCTTGGTCTTGCCGAGGACGCTGGTGGCGTCGGCGGCCTTGTCGGTGGAGATGTTCACGAACCGGGTGACGCCGTACTTGCGGGCGGCCCGCAGCACGTTCAGCGTCCCCAGCGTGTTGGTCTTCCAGCCCTCCAGCGGGTACTGCTCCAGCATCGGCAGGTGTTTCAGGGCCGCGGCGTGGAACACTACCTCGGGCCGGTGGTCGGCGAACACCTTGTCGAGCGCCTCGGCGTCCCGGATGTCGCACAGCACCATGTTCGGGGTGTCGAGCAGCCCCTGCCGGAAGATCGACAGCTGCGTGCCGTGCAGGCCGGACTCGTCCCGGTCGAGCATGACGAGTTCCTTGGGGCCGAAGCGGTGCACCTGGCGGGCGATCTCGGCCCCGATGGAGCCCCCGGCCCCGGTGACCAGGACGACCTTGCCCGACAGGTAGCCGGAGATCTCGCCGAGGTTGGTCTTGATCTGGGCGCGCCCGAGCAGGTCGGTCACGTCGAGTTTGTGCAGGCCGGACAGGTCGACCTTGCCGCCGACGATGTCCCTAGTCGGGGGCATGACCAGCGTCGTCAGGCCAGCATCGTCGGTGATCCTCGACACCTCGCGCATGAACGCCCGGTCGGCCGTCGGGATCGCGATGATGACCGTGCGGATACCCCGCGAAGCCGCGGCCTCGATGAGCTGGTCGCGGCCGCCGAGCACCTTCGCCCCGGCCATGTGCAAGTTCTTCTTCGCCGGGTCGTCGTCGATATACCCTGCGATGACATAGGGGGCGTCCGGGTCGAACTCCAGCAGGCGGCCCAGCTGCATGCCCGCATTGCCAGCGCCATAGACGATGACCGGCTCGGCCTCGCTCGTGCGGCTGGAGGAGTAGCGGCTGACCGTGCGGAAAGCGAACCTGCCCGCCGCCATCAGCACCAGCGCCGCCAGCGGCACCGTGAAGGTCACCACCCGCGGATAGCCGTAGTGGGCCCACGCGGCGCAGGCGATCGCCAGCACCAGCCCGATACCCAGAGAGAGCGCGGCCAGCATGACCGCCTCCTCGAACGTGGCCACGCCGTAGCGGCCCCGGTACAGCTTCGTGACGAACCCGATCACGATTTGCGATGCCATCGCGGCGAGCGTGTAGAGCATCACGAATTGCACCTGCTCGCTCGACAGGTCGAAGTTATACCGCGCGACGACCAGCGCGAACGCGGCCATGCCCCAACACAGGGCGTCCCATAGGGCGAGCGCGGCGCGGACCAGCCCCACGCGGGAAGGAGAAACTGACACTAAAACCTCCTCGGTCAGGCACCGATCCTACCCGTTCACGGGCACGTTATCGGGAGCGCTGCCGCCAGGTCCGCCACAGGAACCTCGCCGAGGGGGCCAGCCACACCACCCCGAACAGGGCCGCGGCACCCAGGTCGAGCCAGTGATTGACGGGTCCGCTCTGGCACCACCACGACACCCCGGCGATCACGGCCACGCTGCCCGCGACCCAGGCCATGAGCCCGGTCCAGCGCTGGCGCTGCATCCGCCACACCACGACGATGAGGCTCACCGCGGTGAGCGCGGCGCCGCAGGCATAACCCAGCGCGACGCCGAACAGCCCCAGCCACGGCACCATGAACAGCCAGCACCCGATCGCGGTGACCAGGCCCGCCTGAGACAACAGCAGCGAGTACCACATGTGCTTGTGGGGGCCGCTGGTGATCGACCCGACCGCCGGGTTGGCGACGTTTTGCAGCATCAGGGCCAGGCAGAACACCGGCATCAGCACCCAGGCATCGGTGTAGCGTTCCCCCCACACCAGATGCATCAGCGGACGCGAGGCGATCGCCATCGCCCCGAAGGCGGGCACCATCACCGCGACGAAGGACCGGAAAGCCAGGTCGGTCTGGCGCCGCAGCCGCTCGACGTCGCCAGCTCCGTGGGCCTCCGACATCGACGGATACAGCACCATGGTCAGGGCGCTGGCGATGATGGACAGCGGCGTCACCAGCTGCAAGGCCGGGGCGTACTGCGAACCCGCATGCTCGCTGAGCCCGCGCGCGACCAGCTGCGAGATCTGCAACATGCCCGCGCTGGCGATGCTGCCGATCGCGGCGAAGGTCACGAACTTGTCGATCTCGCTGCGCAGCGCCTTCTCAGGACGCCCATGGGCCGTCCACGGCCAGCACAGCAGCGCATAGACCCCCATGGTCGCCGTCAGCGGCAGCGTCAGCGTCAGGTTGCGGACCCCGGCCAACAGCAGCACCAGGGTCAGGGTCAGGCCGATCGCGCTGCTGATGATGTCGATCTTGGTGCCCCGGGCGACCTGCCCGGCGCCGAAGTGCACACCGCGGGCGTACTGCGAGGTCGCGACCGCGATGAGGATCGCGCTAATGCACAATCCCTCCCACAGCGCGCCGCCATAGAGACCCATCCACAGCGCGGGCGCCACCGGGGTCAGCAGCAGCGTCACCTGGAGCACCCGCATCGCCGTGAACCGGGTCACCGCATACAGCTCGGCCTCGTCGCCCTTGCCGCGGGCCCGGGCGATGAACTTGGACGCCGCCGACGGGGCCGAGGAAGTCCAGATCGTGTTGAGAGTGAAGGCCAAAGCCGTGGCGCTGGCGACTGCGCCGAGCAGTAGCGGCCCGGCGATGCGTCCGATCAGCCAGTTCGAGACGAACCGGGTGCCGCCCTGCAGGCCGAGCGTGACGATCGACAGCACACCCTTCTTCGCCGTCGAGGTTCCGGCCGGGGCGTTGAGCGGCACCGGGGTGAACGGCAGCCTCACGAGCGCCACGCCCTGTCCCACCCCAGGTGAGCGATCGCGTCCAGGATGCTGAGCCCACCGACGAAACCGTCCCGGCCCTGCGGGTAGGGCACGGGGGTGAACGAGTGGTAGTCCACGCCGATCCCGGCCTCGGCGAATACCCGCTCGTCCAGGTAGTCGCGTCCGCTCGGGCCGGACAGATAGCGCTCCCCGCCACAAGCGGTGACGATGTCGGCGAGCAGTTGGGAGGAGGACCCGCTCACCCCCAGGTCGCTGGCGAACACCAGCTCGGTGCCGAAGCCATAGCCCGCGACGATCCGGCGGATCAGGCTGGCACAGATCTGGGAGAGCAGACCGCTCGGGGTGGCGTAGGCCTCCTCGGCGACGGCGAGCATCTCGCTCGCGTGCGGGGCTCGGCCATACAGCGTCCGCAGGGTCTTGAGGTGGGTCTGCCGCCAGCCCTTGAGATCGTCGACCTGAACCTGGTTGGTCGGCTGGCCCATCAGGCCCTTGGTGAGCACCGGAACCGTCAGCCACTGTGGGCCATTGGCTCCGAGGACCTTGACCCGGTTCTGGTATCCGCCCTTGGTAAAGGGCACCGTGTCGAGCAGGACGAACACATCGGCCTGGGCGAGTTTGTCGAAGAAACCGGTCCAGGGGGCGTAGTTCGGCTGGTGGATCGTGACCACCCGGGCGGCTTGGCTCACAGCACGATCCGGATCAGTTCGAAGGCCTCGGCCCAGGCGGCCTTGACCTGCAATCCGCGCACCCGGGCGATCGATTCGACGAACTCCCGGGTGAAATAGGGACGATTCAGCTCCAGCTGGGACTCGTATTTGGTGAGCGCGGCCCACTTCTGATCGAGATGGCGCTGCTCCAGCGTCACGAAGGCCGAAGCAGAGAACGTGATGTGGTTCCACGGCAGTTCGTAACCGAGCAACGTCTTGTGCTTGAACGCCCGCAGTGCCTCGGCATAGACCGTGTGGTGGTCCTGGTGCAGGTCCGCCCCGGAGGGGACGACCACCCAGTCCGGGTTGAACTCCCGGCCGTGCCGCACCAGCAGTTCCAGCACCTCCTGGCGGTGGTAAGACAGTTCCCGCACCGGGAAGTCGTAGATGAACCGGCTGCTCTGCGGGACGCCCAGCACATCGAGGGCGGCGTTGCATTCGTCCTTGAGCCGGTACGGTTTGGAACCCTCCGGCAGGGAGGTCTCGGCGGTGGAGAAGGCCGCCACCGCGATCTGCGCCCCTTCCTCCAGCCAGCGCGCCACGGACGCACCACAGCCGAGTTCGGCGTCATCGGTGTGTGGGGCGAGCACCAGGATGCGCTCGGGAACACTCATGAGATCCTCCGGTACAGGTCGAGCAGGTGAGCGAACTCTAGCTTCCAGTTGAAGCGGTTGAGGATCGCCTGGCGTCCACGCTCTCCGGTCTCGGCCGCCAGCTTGTGGTCGGTGTTGTAGCGGGTCAGCGCCTCGGCCGCGGCGTCAATATCGAAGGGGTCGACCGTCACCCCGCATCCGGTCTCGGCGACGATGTCGTTCCAGAGCGGGAAGTTGGAGCAGATGACCGGCAGCCCGCAGGCCATGTACTCGAACATCTTGGTGGAATAGGCGTCCACGTAATTGGTGATCGGGTGGTCCAGCACGATGCCGCACCGGGCGTCCCGCAGCGCTGCGACCACCTCGGCGCGCCCCACCTCTCCGGGGTAGCGAACGCGGGACCAGCCGGGCATCGCGGTGGCCTGGTCCCGCAGCTGTTTGAACTTGCCCGCCAGGGTTCCGCTGAGCCCCTCGGGCAGCCGGTCGAAGGCCTTGAGCATCTCGATCAGGCCTTGCTGCCCAGACAGCCCGCCGACATAGACGAAGGCGTTGCCGCGCTCGGCGAAGGGTTTCTCGTTGCGTTCGGCGGCGAGCCCGATCTCGGGGAAGTTCTGCACCACGACGGTCTTGGCCGCCGGGAACACCCGGGTGGCGCGTCCAGGCAGGGTCTTCTCGGCGATCGAGGGGGTGGCGGTGACGATACCGTCCAGGAACCTCCCGGCCAGGCGTTCGGCGAACCGGGCCGCCGCGGCGAGGGGCCGCTTCGCCAGCGGGTGAATCCAGAACTTGTTCATGATCTGCTTCGGCACGTCCTCGTGCACGTCGTAGACCACCGTCTTACCGAGCGCTTTGAGGATCAGGCCCACACCAATGAGTTCGGGATCGTGGAAGTGGTAGACATCGGCCTTCTCCCGCAGCGCCCGGACGAGCAACTGGAGTGCCTTGCGTGTGGCCCGGTCGAAGCGGTTGCGGGGGGTGCCGATCCCCAGCACGGACACCCCACTGACGACCTCGTCCCGGGGATGACAGGCGATCAGCGCCACGTCGAACCCCTCGTCGACGAGTGAGCGGCATTCCTTGTGCAGGACGCGCGTGTCGCCGATGGCGTGCACCGTCGTCAATTGGCGCACTCTCATGGGTTGACTCCTTCTTTCGGGTGACCACGCTACCCGGTCAGCGTAGCCCCCAGAAAACTGGCGAGCCGCTTGGCCGATTCGCGCCCGTCGTGCCAGCGGGACACGAAACCGAGGTTGTAATCGGCGTCGGCCCTCATGTCGTCGGGCCGGGAGATGGCCTCCAGCAGCCGCTCCTCAAAATCGAGCGGGGTGGCGCTGACCACGCGCGGCAACTCGGGCATCTGGTCGGTGGTGAGCGTGCTGATGTTGCCGACTACCACCCGCCCGGCCGCCATGGCCTCGACCGCGGCGACCCCATAGGAGCCGAACTGCAACTGGTCGACGACCACATCCACGTCCTTCACCAGGTCGCGCATCTGGGCGTGTGGCACGCCAACCGGGGCCAAGTAGTCGATGACGCCCGCGTCGGCGAGACGGCGCAGCACCGGGTCGACGTGCCGCGTCCCCTTGATGGGCGGGGTGCGCTGGCTGGGGACGAACAGCACCCGGGGACGCCTACCCTCCGGCAGCAGCGGACGGTCGGTGCGCCAGTCAGTGGGATTGAGGCAGACCGGCACCCAGGTCGCCTCCGGCAGGTCGTAGAGCATGTCGGGGGTCGAGACGAACAGCGGGACGCCGAGCGCGCGGGCGGTCCGCCGGTTGCGCCGCGAGGTCGCGGTGCACCGGTTCAGGTAGTCCTCGCCGCTGTCGCGGTAGTAGGAGTGGGCATAGCGCTCCATGTGGGCTTCGGGGTCACGCACATCGGTGCCGTGCCCGAACAGGCCGAAGGTGAACCGTTTCGCGAGGGAGGCGGCCTGGCGGGCGAAAGCGTCCGGGGAACGGTCGTAGAAGATGGTGCGATAGCCGTCCAGGATGACGTGGGTGGCGCCGCGCAGGAACCATCGGGCACGCGCCCCGAAGGCCCCCGGAAGGTAATAGTAGGGGGCCGGGATGCGGCGATGGGAAGGGAAAGCGAACCCGCCGCCACGCAGCCGACCGACGGTGAAGGCGCTCGCTTCGGCGTCGGTGTGGGTGTTGACGGCCTGCGCCCAGGCGTAGGCCTGACCGGCGTAGTTGGCCGGGCCGATGGAGAGGCGAGACCCCATCAAATCAGCTCGACCACATCGGCGATGGAGGCGTGGGTGAAGTCTGGCCGGAACGGGAACTTCACGATGTCTTCGGGGCGGGTGGAACCGGTGAGCACCAGGTGGGTCTGCAACCCGGCCTCGGTGCCGGAGACGATGTCGGTGTCCATCCGGTCACCGACGAAGCCGGTGTGCTCGGAGTGAGCGTCGATCCGGTTGAGCGCCGCCCGGATCATCATGGGATTCGGTTTCCCAACGAAGTAGGGTTTGCGTCCGGTCGCGGCGGTAATCATGGCGGCCACCGCCCCGGTGGCGGGCAGCGGACCCTGCTGGGAGGGGCCGGTGACATCGGGATTGGTGGCGATGAACCGCGCACCGTTTCCGATCAGCCGGATCGCCGCGGTGATGAGGTCGAAGCTGTAGGTGCGGGTCTCCCCGAGCACGACGACATCGGGTGCGGACTCGGTCATGACGAAACCGGCCTCGTAGAGCGCGGTCGTCAGTCCGGCCTCGCCGATCACGAAGGCCTTTCGGCTAGGCACCTGGCGTTTCAGGAAGGAAGCCGTAGCCAACGCGCTCGTCCAGATCCGTTCTTCGGGTACCTCAAGCCCCGAAGCGGCGAGGCGGGCCGATAGGTCGCGGGGGGTGAAGATCGAGTTGTTGGTGAGGACGAGGTATTCGCGCTGCCACTCCCGGAGCCGGGCCAGGAAATCGGCGGCGCCGGGGAGCGCCTCGTTCTCGTGGACCAGCACCCCGTCCATGTCCGTCAGCCATGCCGTGATCTCAGCCATGGCTCCAAGGGTAGTGGGAGCCACGGCCCCGTGCTGCTCCCCTCGGCTCAACGGTCCCCATCCCTCACCGAGGCCTCAACGACGACACCCGGCGTCGGGGGGACGCCGGGTGCCTGTCGGGGAAGCCAGGTGTTACTTGAAGACGTCCTTGACGCCCTCGGCCACATCGCTCGCGGCGTCCTTGACGTGTTCGCCGGCCTGCTTCGCCTTGGCCTCAGCCTGGTCGGCCTTACCCTCGGCTTCGAGCCGCTCATTGTCGGTGAGCCCGCCAACGCCTTCCTTGACCTTGCCGACGACCTCTTGGGTCTTGTTGCTGATCTTGTCTCCGAGCCCCATGCGCTCTCCTCAATGCTGTGTCGTTGGACGATTCACATTACCTTCCCGTCCCGGCGAGGAAACCACCCTTTCGGGGGTAATCCCTCACCGGGTGGCCCGGATTCAGACGATGCCGAGTGCCTGGCCCGGGGTGAATCCGGGGAACACCTCGGCCAGTTTGCCCGCGTTGCCGAGCTTCTTCGCGACGATCTCCGACAGGGCTTGCCGGTAGTCGAGGGTGATCGGCACATCTCCGAGGCTGAGGTTGTCGGAGGTCAGGGATGGCACGCTGCCGTACACCTTCCCGCCGTTGACCCCGCCGCCGAGGACGAACATGGTGTTGCCCTGTCCGTGGTCCAGCCCCTCGTCCCCGTTCTCGGCGACCCGGCGTCCGAACTCGCTCATGGTCACGACCGTGGTGGACGCCCACCGCGGCCCCATGTCGGCCCGGAAGGCCGCCAGCCCCTCGGCGAACTCGCGGGAGCGACGCGAGAAGTCGCCGTTCGCGTTGGAGGCCGCACCGAGCCGCAGATGCATGTCCCAGCCACCCAGGTCGATGCAGGCGACCTCCATGCCGATGCCAGCCTTCGCCAGCCGCGCGATCTCGGCCAGGCCGCGTCCCCACGCCGAGTCGGGGTACTTCGCCCCGGCGGCGGTCTGGATGCTGTCGGCCCGGAGCCGTTTCAGGGTGTCGATCGCGTCGAAGGTGACCTGGGCCTGGCGCTGCGCCTCGCCACCGGCCGAGCCATACATCTCCTCCAGCGTCTTGCGCACATACACCTTGGTCTTCTCGTCGGCGTAGGTCCGCAGGTCGAAGGCCTTGATGCTCGACACGGCGAGGGTGTTCAGGGCGTCCGCGCTGAGGGACAGCACCGTCGAGTTGCCGACCGTGATCCCCCGGAAGGTGCCGGTGGACGAGGCCGAGGTCTGCAGGTGGCGTCCCAGCCAGCCGCTGCGCACGTTCGCGGGGGCGGCCCGCTCGACGGAGGCCTGATCCTGGAAGTGGGAGCGGCTGACGTTCGGTGCGCCGGAGCCCTGCACGATGGCCAGGTCTCCCGAGGTC
This sequence comes from Propionibacteriaceae bacterium, assembly GCA_030528545.1. Next base: position 10,595 of record JAUMYR010000025.1, on the reverse strand, counting down.
CACAGCTCGTGCAGGCTGGACATGTTCTTGTTCAGCCCCCACTGCCCGTTCAGCGCGATCGCCTGTTCCGGGCGGACGCCGATGCCCGGCCGCGCCTTGAGGTAGGCGGCGTCGTCTAGCGGGGCGACCGCCGAGAGGCCATCGAAACCGCCCCTCAGGAAGACGCACACCAGCAGGTGCTGGTTGCCCTCGGGCTGGGCGGCGAAGGAATAGCGCGGCAGGGCCGAGCCCGCGAGCAGCGCGCCGAAACCGGCGGCGACGCCGCCCAGCACGTGGCGTCGCTTGATCCCGCGCGGGCCTCCTGGGACGTGCTCGGCCTCGTGCAGCTCGGGACGGTCGAACTTCTCGGTGACGAAACCGTCCGCCTCACAGCAGCTCATGCGCACGTGCCGGTCGTCGACGCGGACCAGCAGCTCGTTGTCGTCCTCGTTGTGGTGATGCAGGGGCGTGACCACGTCCTCGTGCATCATCGATGTGCCCCGGATGAATCGGGTCTTCTTCGGTTTGTGCTCTGACATGCGGATATCCCTTCTCATCGCAGGGAGCTGTAGGGGCTGGCGAAGATGAGCCGCACCGCCTGGGAGGCCCAATAGTCGAGGTCATCGCCGGGAATCGTCGAGGTATCGGTCGCGGTGGTTTCCCCCATCAGCAGGAAGGCCACTGCGGCCAGGACGTCGTCTGGCCAGGCGTACCCGGTGAGGTGCCAGGTGATGCGTTTGGCCGTCTCGATCGCGTTGTCACCGGCCTTGATGCTGAGCGCGCTCGACCAGGAGGTCCTGCCCGACTCGTTCCGGTCGCCGATGGCCGCGTCCTGGGTGGCGTTCAGCATATTGAGCGTGATGGACGCGGAGTTCCAGTAGTCCCCGGTGTCGGGGTAGCCGTCGACGGCGGGCCAGTCGCGCGGGAGGTCCAGGCTGAGGCGGACCAGCCACCCGTACAGGCCGACGTCGTATTCCCGGCCGGAGCCGAGGCGTCCCGGCGGGGTGACCTGGCGCACCTGGGCCGCCCGGGAGATGCTGCTGATCAGCTCGTGGGGACGCCGCCACTTCTGCCCGACCGCGGCGGCGAAGTCTGGGTGGGTGAGGGTCGCCCGCACCAGAGCCTTGATGCTGGTGTCGTTGTCGAGGTAGACCCTGGCCAGTTGCTCCACAGTCTGCTTCTTCGGTTCGTCGCTGATGAACCGGACTGCGAACCGGCGGGCCAGCCGGTAGGCCGTCCCCTGGTGCTTGGCGAGGTATTCCACGTAGTCGCGGAGCACTCGCGGGCCCCCCTCCGGGGTGGCGTTGGCGTCGCGGAAACCCATCACCTTGAGCGCTCCGGTGTGGTGGTAGCGGGCGGTGTAGGCATAGCTTCCGGTCTTCCAGTCGACGCCATGCCCGGTCAGCAGCAGGGTGCTGTGGCGCACGTCCGTCTCGTCGTAGTGCCCGACGCCGACGGTGTAGAGCTCCAGCAGTTCCCGGCCGAGGTTCTCGTTGGGGTTGACCTTGGTGTTGACCTGGTTGTCCATCTCGATCAGCAGCGCCGGGTGGGTCAGCACCGCGTGGAGCAGGTCGGCGTAGCGTCCCAGTGCCCTGTCGCGCAGCAGCTGGTCCAGTTCGCCGACGAAGACGGCGGCCTTGTTCATCGCTGGCACGTAGATGTGGTTGGCGAGGGTATCGACGACGTTCTCCAACAGCACCCGGTTGGTATAGCGGGAGCGTGCCAGCAGCGAGTTCACCAGCTGCGGCCCGACCTTGAAGGATTGCCGCGTGGCCGCCATGACGCTGGACGCCTTCGCCCCGGCCCACGGGAAGTAGCGTTCCACGACCTGCTCGGCCCAGGAATCATCGATGCTGGCGGGGTTCAGCTGGCGCTCGATCCAGGCCGTCTCGCCGAGGGACTCGATCTCGGCGACGATCTCGGCGCTCACCCCGATCGCTGCCCGCCGGGCCAGGTGCCAGGCCGGGGTGGTGCGTAGCGTCAGGTTCGGGGCGAACGGAGACCTGCCCTCCAGGCTCGGCGCTGGCGGCGCGCTGCGGTAGACCGTGGCGGCCTCCGACTCGGCATAGCGGGGAGAGGCCTCCTGGTTCGACTCGGCCGTGGTGCTGGCGTCCTCGGCTTGGACCGAGGAGACCGACATGTCGGCGTCCTGCGGGTCGTGGACGACGCGGCGGTTCCAGCTCGGCTTTTGCCCACGTTCCGCCGAGGGGGCCCGCTCCGTGGCGGGCTGCGGGACAGCGTTCAGGGCGGCGTCTCCGGAGGCTCCGCCCGGGGTGCCGCCGCCTGCCGGGACCGGGCTGGGCTCCGCGGTGGGGGCCGCGCTCGCCGCCGCCTCGGCCGGGGAGGGGGAGGCAGAGGGCGATCCCAGTACCGGTTCAGCGAGACGGGCGGGCTGGGCGCCCCCTGCGTTCGTCTGGCTCAGCGGGGCCTGGCTGGGGCTGTCGGTGCGCCCACCCAGCAGGGAGGTCAGGCCAGTCACCGCGATCCCGGCCAGCGCGAGTCCGCCCGCCCCGGCCATCATGGCTGAGCGGCGGGCGCTCACCGGCGGTTCCTCCGGCGCGGGTTCGGCCAGGTGGCGTGGCGGCAGGGCTGTATCGAACGGGACGAAGGTCTCGTCCCCATCGGGCATGTGTTCACTCATTAGAAACCAACTCCTTGGAACAAGCTAAGATGAGTATAAGAATTTCTCAGCAAAATCCAAGGGGGCGTGGTTTCCCGCGGGTCCCGGAAGCGGGCCCCGCCCGCCAGGAATGGCCCAATCGTCCCGCAGTTGGCCGCGCTAAAACCCGGGCAGTTCAGCGTCCGGGCCCCTCATGCCCCGATCTAGACGCCGACAATACCGGCGCACAGCCAAGGGCCGTCTTCGGCCCACCCATTCAATAGGGCAGGACGAAGACGGCCCCTATGTCTTGCCACCCGCTCGGCGGCCGATCGGCTACCTCACGGACGCGGGTCGATGACCTTCATCGCGACATGCCAGAGCTCGTCTTCGATCTCCTGGGGAACCTTGCGCCCCAGAGACCGCAGCCAGCGGCGCATCCTCGGCAGCTCGTCGGCCCACTCCTGTTCGGTGTAGCCGAGGACGGCTTCCAACTGCTTGCCGGTGATGCTGAGCCCCTCGGTATCGATGTCCTTCTGCAGCGGCAGCAGACCGGCCGGGCTGTCGACGGCGTCCACCTTGCCCTCAAGGCGCTCCACGATCCACTTGAGGACGCGGGAGTTCTCCCCGAAGCCAGGCCACAGGAAGTTGCCGTCCTTGTCCCGGCGGAACCAGTTGACATAGAAGATCTTCGGCAGCTTGTTCGGGGCGGTCTTCTCACCGATGTTGACCCAGTGCTGTAGGTAGTCGGCGACGTGATAGCCGATGAATGGCAGCATCGCCATGGGATCGCGGCGCAGCACACCGACAGCTCCCTTGGCCGCGGCCGTGGTCTCCGAGGAACAGGTGGCCCCCATGAACACGCCGTGATTCCAGTCCCGGGACTGGGCGACCAGCGGGATGGTGTTCTCGCGGCGCCCACCGAACATGATCGCGTCCACCGGGACCCCGACCGGGGAGTTCCACTCGTCGGAGATGATCGGGCACTGCAGCATCGGCGTGCAGAAGCGGCTGTTGGGGTGTGCCGCCTTCTCGTCGGGACGCCCACCCTCCGGCCCGTCCTCGGCGGTCCAGGGGCGTCCCTTCCAGTCGGTGAGGTGCGGGGGCTTCAGTTCGGTCATGCCCTCCCACCAGACATCGCCGTGCGGGGTCAGGGCAACGTTGGTGAAGATGGAATTGCCGGCCTCGATGGTGCGCATGGCGTTCGGGTTCGTGGTCGCCCCGGTCCCGGGAGCCACACCGAAGAAGCCCATCTCGGGGTTGATGGCATACAGGCGTCCGTCCTCGCCGAAACGCATCCAGGCGATGTCGTCGCCCAGGGTCTCGACCTTCCAGCCGGGGATCGTCGGTTCCATCATGGCGAGGTTGGTCTTGCCGCAGGCGCTGGGGAAGGCGGCGCAGATGGTGTACTTCTTGCCCTCCGGGCTGGTGATCCGCAGGATCAGCATGTGCTCGGCGAGCCAGCCTTCCTCGCGTCCCATCACCGAGGCGATGCGCAGCGCGTAACACTTCTTGCCCAGCAGCGAGTTACCGCCATAGCCGGAACCATAGGACCAGATCATGCGCTCCTCTGGGAAGTGCACGATGTACTTCACGTCGTTGCACGGCCAGGGGACGTCCTTGCGTCCGTTGACCAGAGGCATGCCGACCGAGTGCAGCGCCGGGACGAACTCGGCCTGGGTCTCCTCCATGGCGGCAAGCGGTTCGGCACCCATGCGGGTCATGATCTTCATCGAGATCACCACATAGGCCGAGTCGGAGATCTCGACTCCGAACTTCGGGTCGGGAGCGTCGATCGGACCCATACAGAAGGGCATGACGTACATGACGCGGCCGCGCATGCAGCCGTCGTACAGCTTGGTCATGATGGCCTTCATGTCCTTGGGGTCCATCCAGTTGTTGGTGGGACCGGCGTTGTTCTCGTCGACCGAGCAGATGAAGGTCTGGTCCTCGACACGTGCGACGTCGTCGGGGTCGGTGCGCACATAGATGGAGTTGGGCTTGGCCTCTTCGTTGAGCCGGACGGCCGTGCCTGAGGCGACCAGCCGGTCGATCATCTCGTGCCATTCGGCCTCGGAGCCGTCACAGTAATAAATGGAATCGGGCTGGGTGAGCGCCGCGACCTCGTGCACCCAGGCCAGGAGCTTCTTGTGCTTGGGCACCCGGCCGTGAACGGGCAGGTCAGCGGGATCAATTCGTTCGTACTCGACAGTGGACACGAGACTCCTTCGACAGCACAGCGGTGGGCTTTCAACCGACTCTAGCGCCGAAAGGGCGCTACTCCCACCCAGGATTTGACAAGTGAGGAAGATCACAGATAACGACGTCTCGTCGTATTCGCCCTAGTGCCCGACCCCCTCAGAAACAAACCAGCTCTGCCGGTGAACGACTGGTAGCCTGCCGGGCATGACCAGACGCGGCCCCTCCCCGGTGTGGCTGGTGCTCATCGCGATCGTTTCGGTGCAGGTCGGCGCGGCCTTCGCCAAGGGCCTATTCGGCCAGGTGAGCCCAGTCGGCATGGCGTGGCTGAGGCTGAGCTCCGCCGCCTTGATCCTGACACTGCTGCGTCCCTCCTTCAAGGGCCTGGAGAGGCGGGACTGGGCGACCGGGCTGGGACTAGCGGCCTGCCTGGTGGGGATGAACTGGTCGATCTATGAGTCCTTCGCCCGGATCCCGCTCGGGCTGGCCGTCACGATCGAGTTCCTGGGACCGCTGAGCCTGGCCTTGCTCGGCTGCCGCCGGGTCCGGGACCTCATCTGGGTGGTGCTGGCCGCCGCCGGGGTCGCGATCCTCGGTTTCGGGCCCACCAGCCACGACCTGGCCGGGATCGGTTTCGCCTTCGCCGCCGCGGCCTGCTGGGCCGGTTATATCTGGTTCGGGGCTAAGGTGTCGGCGTCCTGGCGCGGCGTGAGCGCCTTGACACTGGCCTGCTGGCTGGGGGTGGTGACCCTCGGGGTGCCCGCGGTCTGGACCTCGGGCTCGGCCCTGGTGCAGCCCCATGTGCTCGGCGCCGCCCTGGCGATCGGGCTGCTCAGTTCTGTCGTGCCCTATTCCCTGGAGCTGAAGGCCCTCCAGACCATCCCGCCCAAGGTCTTCGGCATCCTCATGGCTTTGGAGCCCGTGGCCGCGGCTCTGGCGGGCATCGTGTTGTTGCGCGAAATGATCGGCTGGATGGACTGGATCGCCATCGCCTGCGTGGTCGTCGCGTCCGTGGGTGTGGTTCGGCTCTCCCGGCCAAAGCCGATGGCCCCGGCTCCGGGCGATTAGTCCCGCCCGGAACGGGACCGGCCCGGCCTTTCGCCGCTTCGGGGCCCGCCACGCAGGCCTTTGTCTCGGTCATCTGTATTGCTGCCTCGAATCGGCTGAGCGAGGACCATGCAGCCGCGATGAGACGTGCGCCTCAGGGTCGTCGGCGGGCGTTCATTCCCGCCGGTTCGCTGGGACCGAAAAGAACCCGCGGGGCGGAGTCCACGCTCCTCAACCGCGGAATAGTGGCCCATATCGGAGTTGTCGAGACAGCGGCAGGTGCGCTGATTTAGCATGAGGGGTGTTCTCTTTTCGCCGCCGGACTTTTCTCAAGGCCGCCGCTGTCCTCGGGTTAGCGGGCTGCTCGGCCGATCAACCGGCTCCCACGCCATCGTCGGAAGCCCCCTCAGCGTCGGCACCCTCGGCCACCCCAACCGGTGCGGTGCCAGAGGTTCCGGCGGAATTGCGCAAGATCGCCTCGGCCCTCTACTCGGGGGCGACAGTTCCGGCGGTCGACCGGCTGACCGAGGTGCTGGGAGGCCGCAGCACCCCGGCGTCCACGCCGCGACTGCAGGGGGCGGTCGGCCAGTGGAAGGACAATGGCATCGCCACGCTGGTCGCTGGCGATGATGTCACGCTCCTGACAAGCACGGACGGTGGGTGGCAAGTGGTCGGCGGCTGGTGGCCGAGCCTCGGCATCGCCGAACCGCAGCTGGGTGGACGGCGCCACGTGCTGGCGATCGGGTCGGACGCCCGGCCCCACGAGGAGGTGGATCGCTGCCGCGCCGACGTGTTGCAGATCATCGGCGTCAACGGAACCGGCGGGGCTGGCGTCCTCGGTGTGCCGCGGGACCTGTGGGTGCCGCTGTACCGGGGCGGAACCAACAAGATCAATGCGGCGATGGTCTTCGGTGGGCCAGGAGCCCAGCAAAAGACGGTGGCCGCGGCGTCCGGCATCGATATCGAGGGTTACCTGCTGGTCGGTTTCGAACAGTTCAAGAAGATCATCAACTTCGGCATGGGCGGTGCCATCGAGGTGGACAACCCGACGACGGTTCCCAATACGGTCACGCTCAAAGGTTTCTCGATCCCCAAGGGAATTGTCAGGCTGACGGGCAACCAGGCCCTCGCGTGGGCCCGGGAACGCAAGAATCATCCCGACGGGGATTTTGGCCGCAATTTCAATCAGGGATTGCTGCTCAAAGTCTTCGCGATGTATGCCAAGGCTCAGGGACCGCTCAAGCTGCCCGCTTTCATGTCGTCCATGCAAGGGGTCGTCAAGACCAACCTGTCGGCCGAACAGCTCATCACGCTGGGGGCCTGGGTGTTCAAGCTCAACCCCGCCGAGGTGAGGAATAAGACCGCGCGCGGAGCCTTTGGGACGCGCTCGGGGGCCTCCGTCGTCGAGTTCGACGCAAGCGTCAAGAAGGCCTTCGCCGATATGGCCGACGGGGTTCTGGAATCCTGACCCAGCCCCTCGGGCGGCAGGCCAGGGCACCGCGGCCGGGCAGGGTGCGGAGCAGTTGCGCGGGGCGATAGGCGTCGAGACCAAGCCCTATGAGAATGACTCTCAATAGGTTATGGTCGACTCCATCGTCACCTGGAGATATCTGCGAGCCGGAAAGGGGCGCGATGAGGCGAGGGATGGTCACGGCATGAGCGGGGACGCCTATGCCGTCAGCGCGCCGGTCTACGACCTGTCCGTCGCCAGCTTCCGCCCGGGACAGGTGGCGGCCCTGGAGAGGCTGCTTCCGCTAGTGCGCACTGGCTCGGGGCCGGTGCTCGACCTCGGGGCCGGATCGGGGCTGAACACGGTCTTCGTCCTGGAGCGCCTACCGGACGCCCAGGTGTACGCCCTGGAGCCCAGCCCCGCGATGAGGGCGCTCGCTTTGGCGAAGATCGCCGCACGCCCCGAGTGGTTCAACCGGGTCACGATCCGCCCCGAGAGTTTCGGTGCCGCTCCCCTGCCTGAGGCCATCGGCGGGGCGGTTCTGCTGGGCGTCCTCGGACACTTCAGCCCGGACGAGCGGGCCGCGCTGTTCGCCGCCCTCGCCGCCCAGCTCCCCGAGGGCGGGGCCGCGGTGATGGATCTGCAGCCACCGGCCAGGCCCGAGCGGGTGGAGCCCTACGAGGTGGCCATTGCCCAGATCGGCGAGCTGACCTATCGCGGTGTCGCGGAGGGATGGCCGATCGACGGCGAGCGCATGCGCTGGAGGATGACCTACCGCACCCTCGACGGCGAGCGGGTGCTGACCGAGGAGTCCGCCGAGCACGTGTTCCGCCACCCGGACCCCGAGGTCATCCTGGCCGAGGTCCGTGCCGCCGGGCTCAGCCTCAGCCAAATCGGCGAGACCACCTTCTATCTCATCGTGAAGGACTGACCCGCCCGTCCCGCGGTTCGCTGTCGCCTTCTGCGGACAGCCGGATCAACTTTTGTAGACAATTCCGGAGGTAACCCTGAACGCGACCGGGGATTTCAGGGAGAGTGGGACGGAACACGATCACACGCCCCGGCAGGAGTTGAGCATGAGTATCCGATATATCACGGTGTCGCTGCTTGGAACTGCAATGCTTCTGAGCTACACGCCACACGCAAGCGCCAGCCCCCTCCCAGAGAGGCAACCGCTGTCGGCGCTTCCTTCAGGAACACATCCTTCTGCTGAAGGACCAGACCATCGAGCCCTCGCCGCAGAACTCAACACTGATGACACGCTAAGCCCTTCCGAAAAGTGGGAGGCAAGAAGAATTATTACGATGGATGTAGCCAGGGCTGCTGACCAAGATCTCCTAGTATACGGAGTCCACGTTCTTCGGGATAAAACTGGATCGGTAGTTGGTTACCAAGCAACCGATGAGGTGATCCGATCCGTGCTCATTTCACCTGAGGCCAGGGTTAGGCTTCAGGCCTGGGAGTGGGCAGCCTGCGCGGCAGGCTTGGGCTGGTTCATCGCTCAAACAGTTTTTCCTGTCGGCAAGGTGGGAGCGATTGCCGTGAAACTGATAGGAATCGTGAAGCGCTGGGGGATAGGAAAAACCATCCGGATTCTTCAGCGCTGGGGCAAGGCATCCGACTATGAGACTAAACAATTCTTCAAAGACTTTGCGCTGGCCGCGTCTGGGATCGCCACACTTCAACCCTGCACAAAGGCGATAGGACTCTGAGATGTCCGGACCGATAACAAACGACCAGGGGAATACCCCTCGCAAGGGCGATCTCGTCCTCGGACCGATCAGCCAGATCCTTCTCGGGCTGCTCGCGCTGAGCTGGTCGGGAGAACGGCTCGTCCAGGCCTATGCCGGTCAGGACATCACCTTCTTCGCCTGGTGCGGGCTGATAGCCGGTGCCGCGCTGACCCTCGCTGGCATCCTGGCGTGGGTTCAGCGCCGAAAGCCACGCTGAGCACCTAGGCGGCAATACTCTCGTCACCAGGTAACTCGGCGCACGCTTTACTCACCGGCGAGTAGAGAGGATCCGGCATACCCAAGCCCCAAACAACGAAACGCCAGCAGATCAATCGGCTCACGGTTTTCACAGCCTCGCCGATAACGCGGCAGCAAACGCCGTGGGAGAGAAAGAGACTCTTGCAGGCTCGGGGATCAGATTCATTGAGATTCTGCATAAAGCCGCAAACCTGCCCGGCGTCCGCATCGACAGGAAGTCATACCTACGAAGCACACTGAGGCGGTACTGTACCGAGGAGCAGCTTGCGGTTGCCGTAGCCGATAGCCCGGCTGCCGCAGGCATTCCGCTTTCAGTCATTTCTCAGGCCGCACGCACCTCCATCAAGTACGCGACGTCCAAAGTGACCAGCCTCTCCGCTGCCGCCGGTATACCCGGCGGGCTTGCCATAGTGGGCACAGTCCCCGCCGATGCCGTCCAGTATGTGGGGCACATGCTCCGAATCGCCCAGAAGCTGGCCTACCTCTACAGCTGGCCCGATCTCTTTGAGCAGAAGGAAGGCCTCGACGATGCCACGAAGCACGTCCTCACCCTCTTCGTCGGCGTCATGGTTGGCACCAGCAGAGCCAACCAGGCGGTTTCTCAGGTTGCGAGCATGATTGCGAAGAACATAGCCAAGAAACTCCCGCAGAAGGCGCTGACCAAGGGTGCCATCTACCCGATCGTCAAGAAGGTCGCGAGCTACGTCGGCGTCAGCATGACCAAGAAGATGTTCGCCAACGGGGTCGCCAAAGTGGTCCCCGTCATCGGCGCCGTAATCTCGGGTGGCTTCACGCTTGGCAGCTTCCTTCCGATGGCTAAGCGGCTTCAGAAGCACCTAGCGGATCTCGAGCTGGCAAAGCCCGGGTCCAGCAGCTCGGAGAGCATCATCGTTGAGGCAGAAGTAGTCGAAGAGCAGAGTGCCTGAATAGCGGACTTTCAGGTTCGCGCCGCAGTGCTACATTGCCTAGATGTCAATGAGGCCTGCGGAACCGCCACAGGCGATGTTAGAGTCCGCCTTCGCGAGGATCGAACGGGATCTTCGTCTGCTCACGATCGAGGTCCCGCCTCTGACGATCTTGCACCGAATGACATCGGCGGAGGTGGGGGCCTCGTTGCCTGCCTTGGCTGGCTCGGCTCTCGAACCGCCGAAGGCCAACGAGTTCCTCGTCCAATTCGGAATGCACTGGTTTCGGCACCTCTCCGAGGGCACCGAAGCCAGCCTCGCCGCCGGAGTGCTGTCCCGGATCCAAGACGATGTCATCCACGAACTGGGTCGTCCGTGGCCTGAGCTCACCATCGAGAACCGCTACGCGGGGATTCTGGAACCTT